>CAZWEZ010000123.1:0-9991 GCA_964632795.1 uncultured Thalassospiraceae bacterium
GGCCACCGCCACCCCGTGGGCCGCCATCGTCTCCTCCAGCGCATCCAGCCAGGCAGGGTCGCCGCCGCCCCGGCGGAGCAGCCGGGCCCGCTCGCCGAGCGCGTGCCGGTAGGCCGAAACCCGCCGTGCGTGGGCGGGGTCGAAACCGTACACCAGGCGGTCCAGGAAGCGGCGCCGGGGCGACGCCCCTTCGACGAACAGGCGGTCCATCCGCGGGCTCAGCCACTGGACGTTCAGGTGCTCGGTCAGGGCGGCCTGGTTCCTGGCCGGCCGGCCGTCGATGCGGACCACCCTGCGCTCGCCGCCGCCGCCCGCCGCCGGGACCTCGCGCCCGGTCCCCACCTCGCGTGCCCCCTCGTTTGTGGCCAGCGTCGCCGCCACCGCCCAGGCGCGGCCCGGATCGTCCACCTCGCCGGCCTCGCGGCGGGCCACCTCGGCCAGCCGGGCTCCCCTCAGGCCGCGGCCGGGGACCAGGAACGACAGCGCCTCGAGGACGTTGGTCTTGCCGGCGCCGTTGGGACCGCTCAGCACCACCGGGCGCGGTTCGGTCTCGATCCGCTGGTGGCGGTAGCAGCGGAAGTCGTTGAGGGTGAGGCGAACCACCGCCACCGACGCCGGCGCGGCGTCGCTGGCGTGGGGACGATCCCCGGGGGCCACCGATGTGGCCAGAGCGTGCGAACCGTTCAGGGCGGATCTCCAGACAGGCTCTTAAACCCGCATCGGCATCAGAACGTAAAGCGCGCTGTCGTCGCCGGCCTCGCGCAGGATCGTCGGCGAAGCGGCGTCGGCCAGGGAGAACTGGGCGTCGTCGCCCTCGATCTGATGAGCGATATCGAGCAGATACCGGGAATTGAAGCCGATCTCCAGGTTCTCTCCCTCGTAGACGACTTCCAGTTCCTCGGTGGCGCTGCCGCTGTCGGGGCTGTTCGCCGACAGGACCAGGGTGCCGTTGCTCAGCGCCAGCTTGACGGCGCGGGATTTCTCGCTGGAGATCGCCGACACCCGGTCCACGGCTTCGGCGAACAGTCGGCGGTCGACCTTCATCTCCTTGTCGTTGTTGGTCGGGATGACCCGCTGGTAATCGGGAAAGGTGCCGTCGATCAGCTTCGAGGTCATCGTCGCCTCGTCGAACGAGAAGCGGATCTTGGTCTCCGAGAGGGCGACGTCGACGGAGTTCTCGGTCTCGTCGATCAGCTTGCGTAACTCGGACACCGTCTTGCGCGGCACGATGATCCCGGGGATTCCGGCGGCGCCCTCGGGCAGCGGCACCTCGACGCTGGCCAGCCGATGGCCGTCGGTGGCCACCGCGCGAAGCACGTCGGCGCCTTCGCGCTGGTCGGCGTGCAGGTAGATGCCGTTGAGGTAGTAGCGGGTCTCCTCGGTGGAGATGGCGAAGCGGGTACGGTCGATCAGCGAGCGAAGCTCGCCGGCGGCCAGGGAAAAGGTGAAGGGAAAGTCCCCGGACGCCATCACCGGGAAGTCGTCGCACGGCAGGCAGGACAGGGTGAACCGGGAGCGCCCGGAGGTCAGCACCAACTGCCCGTCGGTGCCGCCGTCGTCGAGTTCCATCTGGGAGCCCTCGGGCAGCTTGCGGACGATGTCGTAGAGGGTGTGGGCCGGGGCGGTGGTCGCCCCCGGGGCCGACACCTCGGCGTCCACGGTCTCCACGAAGTCGAGGTCCATGTCGGTGGCATTCAGGCTGATCCGGCCTTGCTCCGCCTCGATCTTGACGTTGGACAGGATCGGAATGGTGTTGCGGCGTTCGACCACACTCTGCACGTGGCTCAGTGCCTTCAGCAAGGCGGCCCGCTCTATGGTCAGTTTCATGGCTTCAATCAATCCATCTCATGCTCGAAGCGCCGAAACGACACGGTCGTTCCGATACCCGGCATTATAGGAAAAAAACCTTGGAACCCGAAGCCTTTTCCGCTTCGCAACGGGTTGGGAAAAGGGCTCAGCCCTCCAGCATCCGGCGCAGGAGCTCGACGTCCTCGGCGAAGCCGGAATCGTGGTCGCGCAACTCGTCGACCTTGCGCACGGCGTGCATCACCGTGGTGTGGTCGCGGCCACCGAACTTGCGGCCGATCTCGGGCAGCGACCTCGAGGTCAGCTGTTTGGCCAGGTACATCGCCACCTGGCGCGGCCGGGCCACCGAACGGGCGCGGCGGGCCGAGTACATGTCGGACAGGCGGATGTTGAAGTGGACGGCGACGCGCTTCTGGATCTCCTCGATGGTGACCCGGCGGTCGTTGGCCCGGAGCAGGTCGTGAAGCACCTCCTGGGCGGTCTCCAGGGTGATCTCGCGGCCCACCAGCTGGGCGTGGGCGACGACCCGGTTCAGCGCCCCCTCCAGCTCGCGGACGTTGGCGGTGATCTTGTGGGCCAGGAACTCCAGCATCTTGCTCGGCACCTCGACCCCCAACTGCTCGGCCTTGGACTGGAGGATGCCCAGGCGCAACTCGTAGGTGGTGGCGTGGATGTCGGCGACCAGGCCGCAGTTGAGTCGCGACTTGAGGCGCTCCTCCATGCCCTCCAGGTCGGAGGGCGACTTGTCCGAGGAGATGACGATCTGCCGACCCTGGTCGACCAGGGCGTTGAAGGTGTGGAAGAACTCCTCCTGGGTCGAGCCCTTGCCGCCGATGAACTGGACGTCGTCGATCATCAGCACGTCGACCGAGCGGAACAGATCCTTGAAGTCGACCGTGTTCTGTTCCCTGAGCGCCCGGATGAAGCGGTACATGAACTTCTCGGCCGACAGGTAGATCACCGTGCGGGTGGGGTCGCTCTCGCGGATGTGCCAGGCGATGGCGTGCATCAGGTGGGTCTTGCCCAGTCCCACCCCGGCATAGAGAAACAACGGATTGAAGGGCACCGAGGGGGCTTCGGCGACCCGCCGGGCGGCGGCGTAAGCGAATTCGTTGGGTTTGCCGACCACGAACCGCTCAAAGGTGAACCGGCGGTCCAGCGGCGCCCCGATCTCGCTACGGTAGCTCTCGACGCCGCTGATGGGGGTGGCCGGCACCCCGCCAACGGACCCGGCCTTGGCGGTTTCCTCGCCCGGATCCGCGGCGGCGGGCTGGGAGCGTTCGGGCTGGACGAAGATGTCGACCATGTGGATCGCCGAATCCTCGCCGCTCCACAGCGTGCTCAGGCGTTCGGCGTAATGGGCGACCACCCAGTCGCGCATGAAGCGGGTGGGAACCGAGATCCTGACCTGGCCGCCGCTGATCTCGCGCACAGTCATCGGCTTCAGCCAGCTCTGGTAGGCGGCCTCGCCGATCTCCGTGCGCAGGTGGTCGCAGACCCTCGCCCACTGGGATTCGGTCCGACTGCCCGTAGTCCCGCTCGCCATCCCCGAGTCGCCTCCCATGCCCCACGATCAACCGGCCGGCGGCAACGTGCAGTTGAAAAGTCAAACGCCCGTCACCGACGTCGAAAAAGCCGGCGGTTTTTCATCCGAGTCTGTATCCGTGAACCCCGTGGCAGATGGGATTGAGATTATCCCGATTCACCCTAAATCAAAGACCGGGAAACCCCTGGAACAGACCCCCCTCGAGAGCAATTTAGCCGATTATTTATTGCAGAATTAACAAATAACATTCATACGCAAGATAATTGTTCTTTAAATATAATAGTCAACACTACGAAATAGTTGCGAAGAAAACAATTTGCAGATGGATTACCGCATGGATGCTCTGCGTTAATTTTTCCGTGGCCTCCCAGCGACCCAGGAGTGCAGACAAATCTACAGAGCCGATCCCGCCATGGCAACGTGATCGAAAGGGGAACGTCAAAAAAATATTGCTTGACAATCCGTCATCCGGGCGACTCGCCGCGCCAAACAGTAAGACCGCCTCCCGGTGGGACGCGGTCTTACTGTTTGGCGCGGGCCGTCCGGCCCGCGTTCCGGTCCTCAGGCCGCCATCGCCTTGATCCTGGTCGACAGCCGCGACAGCTTGCGGGCCACCGTGTTGCGGTGGATGACGCCCTTGTTGACGCCGCGCATCATTTCGGGCTGGGCGGCGGCGAAGGCGACGGCGGCGCGCTCCTTATCGCCGCTGGCGATGGCTTCCTCGACCTTCCTGATGAAGGTCCGGATGCGTCCGACCCTCGCCGAGTTGACCTTGGCGCGGCGCGGGGTCTGGCGTATCCGCTTCTTGGCAGATGCGTGTGTGGCCATCTTTCCAACCTGTTTCGATCCGTGGTCCGGGGACGGAAGGCAGGCTTATAGTCCCGGCGTCCGGCCCCGTCAACCCCGGCCTTGGGTGAGTTTACTTGTCGGAGAACTTGGGCTGGCGCTTCTCGACGAAGGCCGTCATGCCCTCCTTCTGGTCCTCGGTGGCGAAGGCGGCGTGGAACATCCTGCGCTCGAAGAGGATCCCTTCGGAAAGGGTCGTCTCGTAGGCGCGGTTGACCGATTCCTTGACCATCAAGGCGATGGGGCGCGACATCGCGGCGATGGTTTCGGCGGTCTTGACGGCCTCCTCGATCAGCTCGTCGGCGGGCACGATGCGGCTGACCAAGCCGGCCCGCTCGGCTTCCTCGGCATCCATCAGGCGCCCGGTCAGGCACATCTCCATGGACTTCGACTTGCCCACCAAGCGGGTCAGGCGCTGGGTGCCGCCGGAGCCGGGCAGGATGCCGATGGTGATCTCGGGCTGGCCGAACTTGGCGGTGTCGGCGGCGATGATGAAGTCGCACATCATGGCGACCTCGCAGCCCCCGCCCAGGGCGTAGCCGGCGACCGCCGCGATCACCGGCTTGCGGCACCGCGAAAGCCGTTCCCAGCCTTCGGTGATGAAGTTGCCGAGGTAGGCCTCGATGAAGCTCTTGTCCTTCATCTCCTTGATGTCGGCGCCCGCCGCGAAGGCCTTGTCGCTGCCGGTGACGACGATGGCGCCGATCTCGTCGTCGGCCTCGAGGTCGTTCAACGCCTGTTCCAGCTCGCCGATCAGCTCGCCGTTCAGAGCGTTGAGCGCCTCGGGCCGGTTGAGCGTGATCAGGCCGACGCGGCCCCGTTTGTCGACGATGATGGTCTGGTAAGCCATGGGACTCTCCTCACGGGGTGGTCTTTACCGGGGACAGGGAGAAACGGACGCTGAGCTCTTCGCCGCCGGCGGAAGCGGGTTGGGGGAATTCCAGCTCGAGCAGCTCCCCTTCCCGCACGAAAACGGTTTCGCCACGGCGCGCCCAGCCGAGCTGGGGCAAGGTGACGGCGTAGAAGTCGACGACCCGCGCCTGGCTCACCGCTCCCGACGCCGTGGTCTCGACGATGCGCCCGGCGGCGGTGTCGAAGACCATGCCGCCTTCCGGCGCCTCGTGAAGCCCGGGCATCAACGGCAGGTCCTCGATGGCGTCGAGGAAGGCGACGCCGTCGCCGGCCCGCGCCCCCCAACTCCCGAGGGCGAGGACGGCGGCAAACGCGACGACGATCGACAGGTGACGAAAAGGCATGGCGTTCCTTATACCAAGGAGCGATGATAATGACCCATGGAGACGGCTTTCCAAGGCTTTCGGTTAGGAGCGCTCGCCGCGGCGATGCGGCCCATCGCAAGGCGGGCGCGACGCTATCCGAAAGCCTTGAAAAGCCGCCGTTTCGGTCGTGCCCGCGCCCCGTCGGAGGGCGTCGGCACGCCTTGACGATGCGCCCCATCGCCTGCAACGCGCCTCCTACCCGACGGGACGAGGGCGCGATCTCCATGGGTCATTATCATCGCTCCTTGGTATTACCTCAGCGTTGCCTTCGGGCACAATAGAAAGTCGCCCGCCCGCCCTGGACGATATGGCGGATGCCGCCGCCCCCGGCAAGGTCGCAGTCGCAGCCCGGGCAGGCCTCGCCGGGCCGCCCGTAGACCGCGAAATGGTGCTGGAAGTAGCCCGCCTCGCCGTCCGGATGGCGGTAGTCGCGCAGGCTCGAGCCGCCCGCCGCGATGGCCTCGGCGAGCACCTCGCGGATGGCGGCGGCCAGCCGCTCGGCCCGCCCGCCGGCCACCGTGGATGCCTTGCGCCGGGGCGAGATGGCGGCCCGGAACAGGCTTTCGGAAGCGTAGATGTTGCCCATCCCGGCGACCACGGATTGGTCGAGCAGGGCCGGCTTGACCGGCCCCCGGCGGCCCTTCAGGCGGGCCGCCAGGTAGGGGCCGGAGAATTCGTTGCCCAGGGGCTCGGGGCCGAGCCCGGCGAGCAACGGATGGCCGGGACCCTCGGCGATGGTCATCAGGCCGAAGCGCCGGGCGTCGGTGAAACGCACGGTGGAACCGTCCTCGCACACCAGATCGACGTGGTCGTGGGGGCCGGGGGGCGGCGGGGCGGCGGCGAAGGTCCTGAACCGCCCGCTCATCCCCAAATGGGTGATCAGCGCCGCGCCGTCGTCGAGCTCGATCACCAGGTACTTGGCGCGCCGTCCCACCGCGCGCACCCGCCGGCCCTCGAGGCGGGCGGCGAAGGCGGGCGGGAAGGGAATCCTGAGGGCGTCGCGGCGCACCGTCACGCGGCACAACCTCCGGCCCTCCAGCACGGGGGCCAGGGCGCGGCGGATGGTTTCGACTTCCGGCAACTCGGGCATGGTCTCACACTGGGGCTTAGGCTATGGTTCCCGGCCATGTCCCGCAAGCCTCAAAAGGCCCCCGCCGCCGATCATCCGCAGGCGGCGGAAACCAATACCCATTTCGGCTACAGAACGGTTCCCGAGGGGGACAAGGCGGGGCTGGTGCGCAATGTCTTCGACAGCGTCGCGCCCCGCTACGACCTGATGAACGACCTGATGAGCATGGGCGTCCACCGGCTGTGGAAGTCGGCCCTCATCGATTGGCTGAACCCGAGGCCCGGGATGCGCCTTTTGGACCTCGGCGGGGGCACCGGCGACATCGCCTTCGGCTTCCGCGAGCGCGGCGGCGGCGAGGTCACGGTGTGCGACGTCAACCCGGCGATGCTGGAGATGGGACGCGACCGGGCCATCGACCGCGGCCTGCTGGCGGGCATCGCGTGGATCGCCGGCGACGCCGAACGGCTGCCCCTGGGCGAGGGCGCGTTCGACGCCTACGTCACCGCCTTCTGCCTGCGCAACGTGACCCGGGTCCCGGCCGCCCTGGCCGAGGCCCGGCGCGTGCTCAGGCCCGGCGGCCGGTTCCTGTGCCTGGAGTTCAGCCGGGTCACGGCGCCGGTCCTGGCCAAGCTCTACGACGCCTATTCCTTCACCGTGCTGCCGACTCTCGGCCGGGCGGTGACCGGCGACGGCGCCCCCTACCGCTACCTGGTGGAAAGCATCCGCCGGTTCCCCGACCAGCCGGCCTTCGCCGGGATGATCGCCGAGGCCGGCCTGGAGAACGTCCGCTTCCGCAACCTGTCGGGCGGCATCGCCGCCATCCATTCGGCGTGGCGGTTGTAGTACTACCAAGGAGCGATGATAATGACCCATGGAGATCGTGCCCGCGCCCCGTCGGAGGGCGTCGGCACGCCTTGACGATGCGCACCATCGCCGGCAACGCGCCTCCTACCCGACGGGGCGCGGGCGCGATCTCCATGGGTCATTATCATCGCTCCTTGGTATAATATGTTCCGCCCGCTACGCAACATCGCCCGCCTGCTCGCCATCGCCCGCACCCTGGCCCGCCACGACGCCCTGTTCCTGCTCGAGCGCCTGGAGGTCGCCGGGGCGGTGGTGCTGGCGGCGCGCCTGGCGGCGCGGCGGCGGGTCGACGGCCGGCCCGGCCAGCGGCTGGCCCGGGCGTTGCAGGAGGCGGGCCCCAGCTTCATCAAGCTGGGCCAGGCGCTGTCCACCCGCTCGGACCTGCTGGGCGAGGAGATGGCCGGCGACCTGTCCGAGCTCCAGGACCGGCTGCCGCCGTTCTCCGGGGCCGAGGCGCGCCAGGCCGTCGAGGCCGAGTTCGGCCAGCCCCTGGAGTCCCTGTTCGCGGAGTTCGACGATCGACCGGTGGCCGCCGCCTCCATCGCCCAGGTCCACTTCGCGGTGACCGGCGAGGGCCGGGAGGTGGCGGTCAAGATCCTGCGTCCGGGCATCGAGGCGGCGTTCGCCCGCGATCTGGACATGTTCCTGTGGCTGGCCGAGACCATCGAGGCGACGCGGCCGCGGATGCGCCGCCTGCGGCCCGTCGAGTCGGTGCGCACCATGGCCGAGACGGTGGCCCTCGAGATGGATCTGCGTTTCGAGGCGGCGGCGGCCTGCGAGTTGGGCGAAAACTTCGAGGGCGATCCCGACTTCCGGGTGCCGGCGGTGGACTGGGCGCGAACCGGGCGCCGGGTGCTGACCACCGAACGGGTGGTCGGGATTCCGCTGGATGACCGCCAGGCCATCGTCGCCGCCGGCCACGACCCCGAGAAGACCATCACCAAGGCGGTGGTCGCCTTCTTCAAGCAGGTCTTCCGCGACGGCCTGTTCCACGCCGACCTCCACCCCGGCAACCTGTTCGTGGCTGCGGACGGGGCCATCGTCGCCGTCGATTTCGGGATCATGGGGCGGGTCGACATGGCCACCCGCCGGCATATGGGCGAGATGCTGATGGCGTTCCTGAACCGCGACTACCGCCGCGTCGCCGAGGTTCATTTCGAGGCCGGATGGGTCCCGGCCCACCGCTCGGTGGACGCCTTCACCCAGGCCTGCCGGTCGATCGCCGAGCCGATCTTCGACAAGCCGCAGAACGAGATCTCCATGGCCCACCTGCTGGGCCAGCTGTTCCAGATCACCGAGACCTTCGAGATGGAGGTCCAGCCGCAGCTGCTGCTGCTCCAGAAGACCATGCTGACCGCCGAGGGGACCGGGCGCAAGCTGTGCCCCGAGGCCAACATGTGGTTCCTCGCCCGGCCCCTGATCGAGGACTGGATCGCCGATACCATGGGACCCGAGGCACGCCTGCGCGAGGCCGCCGACGGCCTGGCGCAGGCGGTCGGCCACCTGCCCCGGCTGCTGGAGGGGGCCGAGAAGATCGCCGTCATGCTGGCCGAAGGCGGCCTGCGGCTGCACCCCGAGACGGTCCGCGCCCTGCGCGCCCCGCCCCGGGGCGCCGCCCCGCTGACGGTGCCGTGGGTGATCGTCGCGCTGGCCCTGCTGGCCCTGCTGGTCCTGCTGGCGCTGGCGGTCTAGACGGCGGGAAAGAGACATCCATGGCCCTCGACCCCGAAACGGTGCACAAGGTCCAGCTCGCCGGCTGGCTGCTGTTCGTGGTCTCGGCCGTCTTCTTCATCGCTGCCAGCCTCCGCGCCGGCGACAGGCTGGGGCTGGCGGGCGGGGTCTTCTTCCTGGTCGCCTGCGTCGTCTTCCTGATTCCGTTGTGGAAACGGTGACGGGATATATACTTACGTCGTCTTGGCCTCGTAGGCGCACAGCGCGTTGACCACACAGACCTCGCACTTCGGCTTGCGTGACTTGCAGACGTGGCGGCCGTGGAGGATCAGCCGGTGGTGGGCGTGGAGCTTCCACTTGTCCGGGGTCGCCTTCTCCAGCCCGGCCTCGACCTCCAGCGGCGTCTTGCCGGGGGCCAGACCGGTGCGGTTGGAAAGCCTAAAAACATGGGTATCGACGGCGATCACCGGCCGGCCGAAGGCGACGTTCAGGACCACGTTGGCGGTCTTGCGGCCGACCCCGGGCAGGGCTTCCAGCGCTTCCCGGTTCTCCGGCACCGCGCCGCCGTGCTCCTCGACCAGGATGCGGCTGAGCTTGATGATGTTGGCGGCCTTGGTGTTGTAGAGGCCGATCGTCTTGATCAAGTCCTTGAGCCTGCCCTCGCCGAGGTCCCCCATCGCCTGGGGCGAATCGGCGGCGGCGAACAGCGGCCCGGTGGCCTTGTTGACCCCGACGTCGGTGGCCTGGGCCGACAGCACCACCGCCACCAGCAGGGTGTAGGGGTTGATGAAGTCCAACGCGCTCTCGGGCTCCGGGATGCTTTCGGCGAGCAGGGCATAGAAGCGGTCGACGTCGGGGGGGGTCATGAGTGTTGCTCCACTTCGTTACGCGAGCCCCTCAATCGCCGGGCGG
>CAZWEZ010000124.1:0-9749 GCA_964632795.1 uncultured Thalassospiraceae bacterium
CCGCCCCCGCCGCCGCCGATCCCGGCCCCGCGACCTGGGAGCGCCGCCCGGCCCGCCAGCGGCCCAAGCGCCTGAAGACGCCCGCCGGCGGCAGCGCCGCCGAGCGGCTGCGCGCGGCGACCCGGTTGGCCGATGGCGGAGGCAAGGTGCTGAGCGGCATCGGTCCCGACGAGGCGGCGCGGGAAATCCTTGATTTCCTGAACCGGGAGGGCTTGTTATAAGAGCCCTTTCGGGAGCGACCGTAGCGGGACCCTTGATGTCGCGTTACGGAAAAATGATGTCTTAGGCGTGATAGTAACGGGTAAAGTTTAAACTAACCTCTACCCCCTTTCCAGAGCGGCTGCGCCACCGGCACATCCGCCCCTGGGCAATAGTTTCGGAGGAAATCGAACGATGGCCGACAACGACGATCTGGACCTCTCTTCACTGAACGACGAAGAACTCACCCAGCAGATGCACGACGACCTCTACGACGGCCTCAGCGACGAGATCGCGGAGGCCGTGAAGATCCTTCTCGATCGGGGATGGTCGCCCTTCAAGGTTCTTACCGAAGCGCTGGTCGAGGGAATGAGCGTCGTCGGCAAAGATTTCCGCGACGGCGTGTTGTTCGTCCCCGAGGTGCTGATGGCCGCCAGCGCCATGAAGTCGGGGATGACGATCCTCAAGCCCCTGCTCGCCGCGACCGGGGCCCCCAAGATGGGCACCGTGATCATCGGCACCGTCAAGGGCGACATCCACGACATCGGCAAGAACCTGGTCGGGATGATGATGGAGGGCGCCGGCTTCGAGGTCATCGACATCGGCATCAACGCCGATATCGAGACCTACCTCGAGGCGATCGACAAGCACAAGCCGGACATCCTCGGCATGTCGGCGCTGCTGACCACCACCATGCCCTACATGAAGGAGATCATCGACACCCTGGTCGACAAGGGCCTGCGCAGCGACACCGTGGTCCTGGTCGGCGGGGCGCCGCTGAACGAGGCCTTCGCCGAGAGCATCGGCGCCGACGCCTATTGCCGGGACGCCTCGACGGCGGTCGAGAAGGCGACCGAGTTCATGGCCAAGCGCCAGGGTTCGGTGGCCTCGCAGATGAAAGCCTGAACCGGCCCCTCGCCGTTTCTTGAGAGCGACTCCCCCGCCGCGCCAGGCGGTGGGGCGTTTCGCCGCGTTACCTATTCCTTGAAATACAGACCGGGTGCATTATTTGGATTAATACCAAAGGTCATTGATAATGACCTTTGGTATAAGATCGCGGCGACACCCGGGAACCAGCCGATGACCCACTCCCCCCCGCGCACCCTGTTGATCGCCTGCGGCGCCCTGGCCCGCGAGGTCTCGGCGCTGATCAAGCTCCACGGCTGGGGCCACATGAGCGTCCAATGCCTGCCGGCCCATCTCCACAACCGGCCCGGCGAGATTCCCGACAGGATGCGCGACAAGATCCGCGCCCTGCGCGACGGCTACGACCGGGTGCTGATCCTCTACGGCGACTGCGGCACCGGCGGGGGCATCGACAAGGTGGTCGAGGAGGAAGGGGTGACGCGGATCGGCGGCAACCACTGCTACGAGTTCTATTCGGGGGCCGCCGAATTCGCCGAACTGGCCAACCAGGAACTGGGCACCTTCTACCTGACCGACTTCCTGGCCCGCAACTTCGAACGCCTGGTGATCGAGGGCATGGGGATCGACCGCCATCCCCAGTTGGCCGGCACCTACTTCAAGAACTACCGCCGGCTGGTCCACCTGGCCCAGACCGAGGACGCCGGGGTCAAGGCCCTGGGCGAGGCGGCGGCCGAGCGCCTGGGGCTGGACTACGAATACCGCTTCACCGGTCTCGGCGGCCTCGAAAGCTTCCTCGCCGCGAACACCCTAACGGACGGCGCCGATGGCTGACCAGACCGCCGTCCACCGGCGGTGAGTTGGGCATCCACGACGCCTATCAACCGGCCGGCGCCGGCGCCGTCCGCAGGCAGCGCTCGACGTATACCGTGCGCCGATGGTCGGTGCGCCACGCCGCCTTCCTGGAGCGGCTCTACGATCTTTTCTCGGCGTTCTTTCTCGGCCTTCATCCGCTGTGGCGCCTGATCGGCTACCGGCGGGTCGAATGGCCGATGGTGCGTTTCGAACGGCTGACCAAGGGGTTCTTCTTCGACTGCCGGATGTGCGGCCAGTGCATCCTCGCCTCGACCGGCATGGCGTGCCCCATGAACTGCCCCAAGTCGCTGCGCAACGGCCCCTGCGGCGGGGTCCGCCCCGACGGCACGTGCGAGGTCGAGCCCGACATGCCGTGCGTCTGGGTCGAGGCCTGGAAGGGTAGCGAGACGATGCGCCAGGGCCGGCGTATCATGACCGTCCAGAAACCCACCGACCACAGCCTGCGGGAGACCTCGTCGTGGCTGCGCCTGATCAGCCGGGCCGCGGAAGACAAGGAAACATGAACGAGACGCCGTTCTTCGACTTCTCCGACCGGCCGCCGCCGCCGGGGCATTCCTCGAACGGGCGGCTGGAGCGGGTGCTCAGGGCCGGCAAGTTCGCCGTCACCGCCGAGCTCGATCCGCCGGATTCGGCCGACCCCCGCGACGTCTACGACCGCGCCCTGGTGCTGTCGGAGGTCTGCGACGCGATCAACGCCACCGACGGCCCGGGCGCCAACTGCCACATGTCGAGCCTCGGCATCTGCGGGCTGCTGCACAAGGCCGGCTACGCCTCGGTGCTGCAGATCACGTGCCGCGACCACAACCGCATCGCCATCCAGGGCAACGTCCTGGGGGCGGCGGCGATCGGCGTCAGCAACATCCTGTGCCTGACCGGCGACGGGGTCCAGGAAGGCGACCAGACCGGGGCCAAGCCGGTCTTCGACCTCGATTCGATCTCGCTGCTCGAGACCATCCGCATCATGCGCGACGAGAGCCGGTTCCTGTCGGGACGCAAGATCACCTCGCCGCCGCGCATCTTCCTGGGCGCCGCCGCCAACCCCTTCGCCCCGCCCTTCGAGTACCGGCCGCTGCGGCTGGCCAAGAAGATCGAGGCCGGCGCCCAGTTCGTCCAGACCCAGTACTGCTTCGACGTGGCGATGTTCGAAAGCTACATGGAACGGGTCCGCGACCTCGGCCTCGATGAACGCTGCTTCATCATCGCCGGCGTCGGCCCGCTGGCCTCGGCCCGCGCCGCCAGGTGGATCCGCGCCAAGGTCCCGGGGGTCCACATCCCCGATCCCATCATCGAGCGCCTCGACGGGGCCCAAGACCAGAAGGCCGAGGGCAAGCGGCTGTGCATCGAGTTGATCCAACGGATCGCGGAGATTCCCGGCGTCGCCGGGGTCCACGTCATGGCCTACCGCCAGGAGGAACTGGTCTCGGAGATCATCCTCGAATCGGGAATCCTCGAGGGGCGCCGGGGGCGCCGCGCCGCTCCCGACACCTGATCGCACGGCTTGCCACCGCCGCCCGCTTTGGCCATTATCCAACCTCCGTGCGAGGGTGGGGCCGGGCGATGGCGGACTACGATTTCAGCGAAGGCTTTCGACGCTTGGCCGAGGCCATGGACGGGGGTTCGCACACCATTCCCTTCTACGCCCAGATGCACGAATTCTCGATGCGCTACGCCGGGGTTCCGGCCGACGAGTTCTACACCAAGCCCGAGCCCTTCGTCCGCGCCATCCTGGACACCGCGCGCACGCTCGACTTCGACGTCCCCAACCTGTGCTGGGACGTCTACAACATCGAGGCCGAGGCGCTGGGCCAGAAGCTGGTCTTGTTCGACGACCGGGCGCCGGCCTGCGACAACACCGAACCCCTGATCTCCGACGAGCGCGACCTGGCCCGAATCAAGGCCCCCGACCCCCGCGGCGCCGGCCGCTATCCCTTTGTCCTCGAAAGCATGGGGCTTTATGAGGAGCTGACCGGCGATTCGCCGACGGCCAACTTCAGCGCGCCGTTGACCCTGGCCTGCCAGGTGATGACCTTCGAGAAGGTGATCGAGGTGGCCTACCGGAACCCGGCCTTCCTCGAGAAAGTCCTCGACTTCCTGACCGAAGAGGTGCTCGCCCCCTACATCCAGGTCCAACTCGAGGCTTTTCCCGACGCCCCGCTGGCCGACGGCGCCGACGCCCTGTCCTCGCTGCCCTTCTTCACCGAGGAGATGCAGGACACGTTCTCGATCCCCTACATCCTCAGGCTCCGCGAGCTGTGCGGGGAGCGGGTGGTGGTCCAGAACTGGTGGGGGGACTCCCAGGCCAAGGACCTGGAGCGCTACCTGGCGCGCAAGCTCGAGATTTCGCCCGGCTTCATCAAGTGCCAGGACCCCGACCTGTTCAAGGTCGGCCCCGAGAGGGTCAAGGCGTTCGCCGAGGCCAGGAACGTGGGGCTGTTCTTCGGCATCGACAACAACCTGATCCAGACCGGCCCCGTCGAGGACATCGCCCGGCGCGTCCACCGCTACATGGAGGTCGGCGGTCCGGGGGGGCGCTTCGTCCTTTACCTGTGCAGCCTCAGCGCCCAGACCCCGCTCGACCACGTCAAGGCGACCATCGCCGCCATCCACCGCTTCCGCGACGGCGCCCGGATGCACCCCGAGGCGGCGTCGGCGGGGTCCTCGAGCGACGCCGCCGTGCGCCCGGCCCCGGCCCCGGCGCCGGCCCCCCCCCGCGACGTCGACGAGATTCTCGACGACGTCTTCGGCGGGGTGCTGGAAGGCGACGAGGCGGAGGTGGTGGCGGCGGTCGGCAGCGCGCTCGAGGACGGCGAGGACGTCCGGCGGATCCTCGACGAAGGGCTGATCGCGGCGATGGACGAGATCGGCGACCTGTTCGCCGCCGGCACCGTCTTCGTGCCCGAGATGCTGATGGCGGCGCGGGCCATGAAGGAGGGGCTGGAGGTCCTGCGCCCCCTGCTGGCGGGGATCGGGGGCGGGACCAAGGGAACGGTGCTGCTGGGCACCGTCAAGGGCGACCTCCACGACATCGGCAAGAACCTGGTCGCCATGATGCTGGAAGGCAGCGGCTACAGGGTCGTCGACCTGGGGGTCAACGTCGGCGCCGAGAAATTCCTGTCGGCGGCCGCCGAGACCGGCCCCGACGTGATCGGTCTGTCGGCGCTGCTGACGACCTCGATGCCGGCCATGGAACGGATCCTGACGGCGCTGCGCCGGGACCTCCCGAGGTGCCCGGTGATCGTCGGCGGGGCCCCGGTCAGCGTCGAGTTCGCCGAGCGCATCGGCGCCCAGGGCCACGCCGACGACGCCCCGGGCGCGGTGGCCCAGGTCCGCCGCTTGATCGAATCATGAGGGAGTTGCGACACCTGCGGAAACAATGGGTCGCTGAGGGCAAAGTCGGATTCCCGGCCGGCCAAGTATAACAATTGCGTTCATGACTTTCATTTAGGAGACCATATCCATGACCGAGACCGTCGTCAGTTCGGCCACCAAAGAGGTGGTCATCGGCTTCGACAAGCCTTTCGTCATCATCGGCGAGCGGATCAACCCCACCGGCCGCAAGCTGCTCGCCGCGGAGATGGCCGAGGGCGACTACAGCCGCGTCGAGAGCGACACCCTTGCCCAGGTCGCGGCGGGGGCCCACATGCTGGACGTCAACGCCGGCATCCCGATGATCGACGAACCCAAGGTCCTGGCCGAGGTGGTGCGGTTGGTGCAGTCCCTGACCGACCTTCCCCTGGCCATCGATTCCTCGGTCGTCGCGGCGCTTGAATCGGGGCTGTCGGCATATCAGGGCAAGGCGCTGGTCAACTCGGTGACCGGCGAGGACGAGCGCCTCGAAGCGGTGCTGCCGCTGATCAAGAAGTTCGGCGCCGCGGTGATCGCCATCTCCAACGACGAAACCGGCATCTCCGAGGACCCGGACGTCCGCTTCGAGGTCGCCAAGAAGATCGTCGAGCGGGCCGCCGACCACGGCATCCCGAGTTGCGACGTGGTCGTCGATCCGCTGATCCTTCCCGTCGGCGCGGTCAACGATTCCGGGGCCGCTGTCCTCCGCCTGGTCCGCCGACTGCGCGACGAGCTCAAGGTCAACACCAGTTGCGGGGCTTCCAACTTCAGCTTCGGGCTGCCCAACCGCAACGGCCTCAACGCCGCCTTCGTGCCGATGCTGATCGGCGCCGGGCTGACCTCGGCGATCACCAACCCCCTGCACGCCGAGATCGCGACCGCGGTCGCGGCGGCCGACGTGATCATGGCCCACGACCCCAACTGCATGAACTGGATCAAGAGGTTCCGCGAGTCGCCGGCCGAGGGCGGGGACGGCGGCGGACGGCGGCGGCGGCGGCGCGAAAGGGGCGCCAGTGGCTGAGGACGACGCCACCGGCGAAAACCAGGACCAGGACCGGGTCCTGGTCGTCTTCACCCCTTCCGGACGGCGGCGCAGGTTCGCCAAGGGGACCCCGCTCCTGCAGGCGGCGCGCGAGCTGGGCGTCGATCTCGATTCGGTGTGCGGCGGGCGGGGCATCTGCGGACGCTGCCAGGTCACGGTCAGCGAGGGCGTGTTCCCCAAGCACGGCATCGAATCCCGGGCCGACCACCTGACCCCGCACGCCGAACACGAACGGCGCTACGCCGAGAAGAAGGGGGCGCTTCCCGCCAACCGCCGGCTGGGCTGTTCGGCGATGGTGGTCGACCATGTGGTGGTCGACGTGCCCCCGGAAAGCCAGGTCCACCGCCAGGTCGTCCGCAAGCGCCCGGAAGTCCGCGCCATCGACATCGACCCGGTGGTCAAGCTGCACTACGTGGAGGTCGCCAAGCCCGAACTGGACAAGCCCTCGGGCGACTACCAGCGCCTGTGCCGGGCGCTCGAGGAACAATGGGGCATCGCGATCGAGCGCACCGACCTCGAGGTCCTCCAGGGCCTCCAGGGGATCCTCAAGGAGGGCCGCTGGCGGGTCACCGCGGCGGTCCGCGAGGGACGCCGGCTGGTCGGTCTGTGGCCGGGGCTCCACGACAACCTCTACGGCATCGCCGTCGATGTCGGCTCGACCACCCTGGCCTGCCACCTGTGCGAGCTGGCGAGCGGCGAGGTGCTGGCCTCGAGCGGGGCGATGAACCCCCAGATCCGCTTCGGCGAGGACCTGATGAGCCGGGTCACCTACGTCATGATGAACCCCGGCGGCGGTGCCGAGATGACCGCCGCCGTGCGCCAGGCGATCGCCGCCCTCGCCGCCGAGGCGGCCCGGGAGGCCGGGATCGAGACTACCGACATCGTCGAGGCGGTGCTGGTCGGCAACCCGATCATGCACCACCTGCTGCTGGGCATCGACCCGACGCCGCTGGGCACCGCCCCGTTCGCTCTCTGCACCGACGGCGCGACCACGGTGTCGGCCAACGGCGACCTCGAGCTGGGCCTGCATCCCGGGGCCCGGGCCTACGTGCTGCCGTGCATCGCCGGCCACGTCGGCGCCGACACCGCCGGGGTCATCCTCTCGGAAGCCCCCCACGAGCGCGACGATTTGTCGCTGATCGTCGATGTCGGGACCAACGCCGAGATCGTGCTCGGCAACCGCCATCGCCTGCTCGCCGCCTCCAGCCCCACCGGCCCCGCCTTCGAGGGCGCCCAGATCAGTTGCGGCCAGCGCGCCGCGCCGGGCGCCGTCGAGCGGGTCCGCATCGACCCCGAGACCCTGGAGGCGCGGATCCGGGTGATCGGCTGCGAGAAGTGGTCGGACGAGCCCGGCTTCGCCGAGGCGGTCGCCGGGATCGGGGTCAACGGCATCTGCGGCTCGGGCATCATCGAGGCCATCGCCGAGATGTTCCTGGCCGGGATCGTCACCGCCGACGGGGTCATCGACGGCGCCGCGGCGTCGCGCAGCCGGCGCCTCTCGGCCTCGGGACGGACCTTCTCGTACCGCCTGTGGGACGGCCCGCCGGAGCTGATCATCACCCAGAACGACGTCCGCCAGATCCAGCTCGCCAAGGGCGCGCTGTACGCCGGCGCCAGGCTGCTGATGGAGCGCCTGGGGGTCGAGCGGGTCGACCGCATCGTGCTCGCCGGCGCCTTCGGCAGCAACATCGACGGCAAGTACGCGATGATCCTCGGCCTGATCCCCGACTGCGACCTGGAGCGGGTCGGCTCGGCCGGCAACGCGGCCGGCACCGGGGCCCGCATCGCCCTGCTCAACCGCCAGGCGCGGCGCGAGATCGAGGCCGTGGTGAGGCGCGTCGAAAAGGTCGAGACGGCGGTCGAGGGCACCTTCCAGGAGCAGTTCATCGAGGCCATGGCGTTCCCCCACAACAGCCATCCCTTCCCCAACCTGGCCGCCGCCGTGGCGCTCCCCGAAGCGGCGCCGGCCAAACCCGCCCAACCGCCCCGGAAGAAACGCGGGGCGCGCCGGCGTATGTAATACCGGCGAGCCGATTCATCGGCTCGCCGGTATGTTCTGTAATTGCCCCTCAGACGCCGGGCGGGCCTGTGGCCCTTGGCTCTCGCGACATAAGTCGCGACGCGCGGTCGCGCTTGCCGGCGAGAGCATGTGTCACCACATGCGCTCGCCGGTATAAACCACCGGCGACGACATTTATTTGCTTGACTGCGACACCTAGTGGTCTAAGTCTAACATATGGCACCCCCCCCCACCGGCGCGCCCCGCAAGTTCGGGTACCTGCTGGTTCCCTATTTTTCCATGATGTCCTTCACCTCGGCGATCGAGCCGCTGCGCATCGCCAACCAGGTCACCGGCCGCGCCCTGTACGAGTGGCTGCTGTTCTCGGCCGACGGCGGGCCGGTGGTGGCCAGCAACGGCATTTCCTTCGTCCCCGATACCCCCATCGCCCGGGTCGGCCGGTTTCCGACGGTGATCGTGTGCGCCGGCTCGCGGGTCCAGGACTACAAGGACAAGCGGGCGTTCTCCTGGCTGCGCCAGTTGGCCCGCCACGGGACCCACATCGGGAGCATCTGCACGGGCAGCTACGTGCTGGCCGAGGCCGGGCTGCTCGACGGCTACCGCTGCACCATCCACTGGGAGAACCTGTCGGGGTTCCAGGAGGAGTTCCCCCACCTCGACGTGACCAGCAAGCTGTTCGAGTTCGACCGCGACCGCTTCACCTCCTCGGGCGCCAGCGCGACGCTGGAGATGATGCTTCACCTGATCGCCGAACAGCACGGCCACGACCTCAGCGCGGCGGTCGCCGAGCAGTTCATCCACACCAGATTCGCCGACCCCGACCGGCCCCAGCGGATGCCGCTACGCCAGCGGTTGCGGATCAGCCATCCCAAGCTGATCGACGTCATCGCCCAAATGGAGGACAACCTGGAAGAGCCGCTGTCGCGCGAGGAGCTGGCTGCCAGCGTCGGCCTGTCGACCCGCCAGGTGGAGCGGCTGTTCAAGAAGTACCTGGGCCGGACCCCGGCCCGCCACTACCTCGAGCTGCGGCTCAAACGCGCCCAGATGCTGCTGACCCAGACCTCGATGCCGATCCTCGACGTCTCCATCGCCTGCGGCTTCGTGTCGGCCTCGCATTTCTCGAAGTGCTACCGCGAGATGTTCGACCGCCCGCCGCGCGCCGAACGCGCCCCGGCCCCGCGCCCGGAGGGATATCCGGGTTAATACATAGCGTAATTCCGGCAACCGACGTGATTCGCGCCAACCGCGGCGAGGCAGGCTCTTGCGCTTTGGAATGTCGGCTTGTCGTTTCTAAGCGGTCGTGGCCTGTGGTAGCCTGGAACCGCTGCTGATAGCCGAAACCGGACATTATACCAGCCGACATTAATATTGACCTGTGTGAGCCCATTTTCGCATTCCGATGGA
>CAZWEZ010000125.1:0-9091 GCA_964632795.1 uncultured Thalassospiraceae bacterium
ACCGCCGCCCGCGCATCCCTTCACATCTCAACAATGTCAAAGAGCAAATTCGCGAGCGCCGGGAAGACCCCGAGCCTCGCGAGCCGGCGGGTTATAGGCCCCGGGGAAGGCCCTGTCAAACCCTTTCGCCGCTGTCGCCCCGGAGAGGTGCGGGGACGGGCGGCGGGAAGGAGATTTCCCAATCCCACGGGAGAGTTCCCGCCCCGGGCCACAACCAAATCTTAACAATTGTCCGGACACAATTGATTCTCCAAGGAGAATCGTGCAGAAACGCCTTGACAGCGTGGCGGTCCGCCGACATCTTGCGGGCGCTTTCCGGCAACCGCCACGGGCCCCGGAAAGCGGCGGTTCGGCCCGCCGCGCACCGCAAGGGGCCCGAAGAAGACGGAGGAGGGGGAGAAGGAGTTGACGCTCGTGAAGGGGATGACGGCGGTGGCGGTGTTGTCCGCCGGCGTGGTGGCCTCGGCGTGGGCCGTCCTCGAGCGGCCGGTGGCCGAAGGCGATATCCGGGGCGAACCCGCCCCCACCCTGGCCATGGCGCCGATCTCGTTGGGCAACCCGGCCACCGCGGCGACCCTGAAGACGCGGCCGCCCGAAAATCCCCGCGTGGTCCCGGTGCGCGGCGAACCCTACGGCTACACGGTGCGCGTCGGCAACGGCGACACCCTGACCGGGGTCCTGGTCCGGGCCGGGATCGAGCGCCGCCAGGCGGTGGCCGCGATCGCCGCCCTGGACGACCATTTCGATCCCCGCCGCGTCCGCCCGGGCCAGCAAATCACCATCATCGTCGGGCCCCAGGCCGACGGCATGACGGCAGGAAGCTTCCTGGGCCTCGACCTGGCCCCCGACTACAGCCGGCGGATCTCGGTCCGGCGCGACGACGACGGCGGTTTCTCCTCCACGGTGGGCAAGCTCTCGCTGAGAAGGTCGCTGGCCCGCTCGGCGGACACCATCCGCCACAGCCTGTTCGTCGACGGGACCAGGGCCGGGATTCCGGCACCGGTGCTGGTCGAGATGATCCGCGCCTACTCCTGGGACGTCGACTTCCAGCGCGACGTCCGCCGCGAAGACGGCTTCGAGGTCCTCTACGAGCGCCACCACGACCGCCGCGGCGAGGTCGTCCACAACGGCCGCATCCTGTTCGCCACCCTGACCCTGCGCGGGGTCCGCCACGCCATCTACCTGCACACCACCGGCGACGGGGTGAGCGATTATTTCGACGACAAGGGGCACAGCGCCCGCAAGGCGCTGATGCGGACGCCGATCGACGGCGCCCGGCTGTCCTCGGGGTTCGGCAGGCGCAAGCACCCCATCCTCGGCTACAACAAGATGCACCGGGGGCTGGACTTCGCGGCCCCCCGGGGGACCCCGATCTACGCCGCCGGCGACGGCACGGTGACCGCCGCCGGGCGCAACGGGGGGTTCGGAAACTACGTCCGCATCCGCCACAACGCCCGCTATTCCACCGCCTATGCCCACATGACGCGTATCGCCACCCGCAAGGGGCGCCGGGTCAAACAGGGACAGGTCATCGGCTATGTCGGCTCGACCGGCAGCTCGACCGGCCCCCACCTCCACTACGAGATCCTCACCGGCGGCCGCCAGGTCAACCCGCTCAAGGTCAAGATGCCCTCCGGGCGGCGGCTGAAGGGCGACGAACTGACCCGCTTCCAGGCGACCATGGCCGACACCGACCGCTTGTTCGCGACGGCGGCCGAGGTCGGCAAGCTGGCCAGCTTCGAGGAGTAGGGAACGCCTTTCCTTGGCGGTTTTTCCAGGGCCGTCTTGAAAACGTCGTCCCGACGTGCCTTGTTTTAGGTCTATGACGTCACGCCACCGGGAGGGGCCATGAGCGACCTGGCGACCACCGACGCGTTGTTCTTCGAGAAGGCCGGCCTTGAGCGCGCCCGCGTCGAGGCGGAGGTCGAAGACTCCCTGAACGGCGCCGACGACGGCGAGCTGTTCCTCGAATACCGCCAGTCCGAGGCCCTGGTCTTCGACGACGGCCGGCTCAAGAGCGCCAGCTTCGACACCGCCCAGGGCTTCGGTCTGCGTGCGGTGAGCGGCGAGGCGACCGGCTATTCCCACGCCTCGGAGCTCAGCGTGGAGGCGATCCGCCGCGCCGGCGACACCGTCAAGGCGGTCCGCGCCGGCCACGGGGGGGTGCTGGCGGCGCCCCCGGCGGGCACCAACGCCACCCTGTACAGCGACGACAACCCGCTGGCCGGGGTCGACTTCGAGGA
Source organism: uncultured Thalassospiraceae bacterium (assembly GCA_964632795.1). Taxonomy (GTDB): domain Bacteria; phylum Pseudomonadota; class Alphaproteobacteria; order Rhodospirillales; family 2-02-FULL-58-16; genus CAZWEZ01. The sequence goes on from CAZWEZ010000125.1 coordinate 2,244, forward strand.
CAAGGTCACGCTGCTGGCCGACATCGACGCCTACGCCCGGTCCCTGGATACGCGGGTCAACCAGGTATCGGCCACCCTCAGCGGCCACTGGCAGGCGGTGCAGGTTCTACGCCCCGGCGGAGAGCGCCTCGCCGACATCCGCCCTCTGGTCCGTCTCAACGTCTCGGTGGTGACGGCCCGGGGCGAGCGCATGGAGACCGGCAGCCACGGCGTCGGCGGGCGGGTCGCCTACCACCACTACCTGGAGCCGGAAACCTGGCGCGCGGTGGTCGACGAGGCCCTGCGCCAGTCCCTGGTCAACCTCGACTCGGTGCCCGCCCCGGCCGGCGAGATGGAGGTGGTTCTGGGACCCGGGTGGCCCGGCATCCTGCTCCACGAGGCCATCGGCCACGGCCTGGAGGGCGACTTCAACCGCAAGAAGACCTCGGCCTTCTCGGGCCTGATGGGAGAGCGTGTCGGCGCCCCCGGGGTCACCGTGATCGACGACGGGACCATCGCCGATCGCCGCGGCTCGCTGACCATCGACGACGAGGGCACACCGAGCCAGCGGACCGTCCTGATCGAGGACGGGATCCTGGTCGGCTACATGCACGACCGCATGAACGGCCGCCTGATGAAGGCCGCCTCGACCGGCAACGGGCGGCGCCAGAGCTACGCCCACGCGCCCATCCCGCGGATGACCAACACCTTCATGCCGGCCGGCTCCCTTGAGCCCGCCGAGATCATCGCCTCGGTGGACAAGGGCCTGTACGCGGTCACCTTCGGCGGCGGCCAGGTCGACATCACGTCGGGCAAGTTCGTGTTCTCGTGCACCGAGGCCTACCTCATCGAGGGCGGCAAGGTTGGCCCCGCGGTCAAGGGCGCGACCCTGATCGGCAGCGGCCCGGAGGTCCTCAGAAGGGTGTCGATGATCGGCGACGACATGAAACTGGACCCCGGCGTCGGTACCTGCGGCAAGGACGGCCAGGGGGTGCCGGTGGGCGTCGGCCAGCCGACCATCAGGATCGACGGCCTGACCGTCGGCGGCACCGCGGTGTGAATTAATACCAACGGCCATAATCACTGACTCCCCCGACCATCCTTCGACACGCCGCTTGCGCGGCTGCTCAGGATGAGATTTTTTGAAAAATAAAGAGATTCCTCATCCTGAGCAGCGAGCGAAGCTCGCGTGTCGAAGGATGCCCACAGGTCAGTGTCTCTGTCCGCTGGTATAATAGCCCGTTTGGGCGCTCGAGGACCTTTTCAATCCAGCCCCAGCTGGCGTTTGCGGCGCGACGCCCAGGCGCCGATCAGGCGATCCGCGGTGATGGCGATGAAGGCGACCGACATCCCGGCCACCAGGCCGCGCCCGGTGTCGGCCTTGGTCAGGGCGATGTAGACCTCCTGGCCCAGATCGCGGGTGCCGACCAGGGCGGTGATGACCAACATGCTGAGCGCCATCATGATGGTCTGGTTGATGCCCAACATGATCTCGGGCAGGGCCATGGGCAGCTGCACCTTCCACAGGATCTGGCGGCGCGTGCAGCCGGCGGCGACGGCGGCCTCGATCAGCTGCGGGGGCACCTTGCGGATGCCGTGGTCGGTGTAGCGGATGGCCGGGGTCAGGGCGTAGGCGATGACCGCGATCATGGCCGCGAAGTCGCCGACCCTGAACAGCATCACCACCGGCATCAGGTAGACGAACGAGGGCAGCGTCTGCAGGGTGTCGATGACCACCTGGACGATCCGGTGCAAGCGGTCGTTGCGGGCGGCGGCGATGCCGATGGGGATGCCGATGAGGCTGGCGATCACCACCGAAAGGCCGATCAGGTAGACCGAGATCATCGCCTTCTCCCAGTTTCCGGTCACCACGATGAACGTCGCCAGCCCCATCACCAGGAGTCCGAGCCGCCAGCCGCCGAGCTGGAACCCGGCCAGCGCCACCAGCCCGACCACCGCCGGCCACGGCAGGGCCAGCAGGAACCGCTTGAGCGGGATCATGATGTTGAGCAGGAGGAAGGTCTTGACCGCTTCCAGCTGGTCGAAGTAGTTGATGTTGATCCACTTCACCAGGTCGCTCCAGAAGGTGCCGGTGGTGATCTCCATCCCCTCCGGATAGACGCGGAAGAAAGGCATCAGGACGCCCAGGACCCAGGTCGCGGCCATCAACGCCACCGCCGCCACCAGGTAGGGATGGCGGCGCCAGACGCTCTTGGCCACCTCCCGGTGCTCGGGCGGCGGGCGGTGGGCGAAGGCCTGGCTGAGGCGGTCGAGCGCGATCGCCAGCAGGGTGATCGCCAACCCGGCCTCGACGCCCTCGCCGATCTTGAGCCGCTTGAGCGCGCTCAGGACGTCGAAGCCGAGCCCCCCGGCGCCGATCATCGAGGCGATGATGACCATGTTCAGCGACAGCATGATGACCTGGTTGACGCCGACCATCAGGGTGGGCAGGGCCGAGGGGATCATCACCTTCCACATCAACTGGCGGCGCGAGCAGCCGGCCATGCGGCCGAACTCGACGATCTCCCCGGCGACCAGCTTGAGGGCCAGGGTGGTGACCCGGGCCATCGGCGGCAGGGCGTAGATGATGGTGGCGATCATCGCCGCCACCGGCCCGAAGCCGAACAGGATCAGCACCGGCACCAGGTAGGCGAACACCGGCACCGTCTGCATCAGGTCCAACAGCGGGGTGATCGCCATCTCGAAGCGCCGCGAGCGGTAGCCGAGGATGCCCAGCGCCAGCCCGCCGGCGACCCCGAAGGGGACCGCGATGACGATCGAGGACAGGGTCACCATGGCGCTCTCGTATTGCCCGAAGACGGCCAGATACAGGAAGCAGGCCCCGGCCAGGGTGGCCAACCGCCAGCCGTTGGCGAAGTAGCCCATCATGGCAACCAGGACGACCAGGGCGACCCACGACAGGCGCGGGAAGATCTCGACCGCGTCCCTGCCCAGGCCCTTGACGAAGCCGTCGGCGAGCAGCGAGCGGACGAACCAGTAGGGCTGGTCGATGACCCAGGCGATGGAGCGGGTGAACTCCCTGAAGGTGAACAGGCCGAGGTCGAAGTCGTTGATCAGCCACTTCATGAAGTCGCTGATCCAGAAGCGTAGCGGAATCTCCCAGGCTCGCTGGTACTCGACCGCCCACGGCGCCAGGTCGCCGGCCAGGTAGAGGCCGCCGGTGGCGGTCAGGGCCAGCGCCCAGGCGACGAGCCACGGGTTGACCCGGCGCGCAGCATCCCCGGCCACGGCCGCGGCTTGGGTCACCGGCGCTCCTCGCGGGCGACCAGCACCGAGAGCACCGCCTCGCGGGTGATCTGGCCGATCACCCGGCCTTCGGGATCGGTCACCGCGAAGGGGCCCTCGGCGTCGATGATCCCGGCGGCCAGGGCCTCGATCTTGGTCTCGGCGACGATCCGCCCGGCGAAGCTGTCGCCTTCGGCCGGGGTCATCACGGCCCGCGCCGACAGCACCTTGGAGCGCGAGATGCCGCGGGTGAATTCGGCCACGTAGTCGGTGGCCGGCTCGAGCACCAGCTCCTCCGGGGTGCCGATCTGGATGATCGCGCCGTCCTCCATGATGGCGATGCGGTCGGCCAGCCGGATCGCCTCGTCGAAGTCGTGGGTGATGAAGACGATGGTCTTCTCGAGCATCTGCTGGAGGCGCAGGAACTCGTCCTGCATCTCGCGCCGGATCAGCGGATCGAGCGCCGAGAACGGCTCGTCGAGCAGCCAGATCTCGGGCTCCACGGCGAGCGAGCGGGCGATCCCGACCCGCTGCTGCTGGCCGCCCGACAGTTCGCGCGGATAGTAGGATTCGCGGCCCTTGAGGCCGACCAGCTCGATCATCTCACGGGCCCGGTCCTCGCGCCTCTTGCGGTCCACCCCCTGGACCTCGAGGGGGAAGGCGACGTTGCCGAGCACTGTCATGTGGGGCAGCAGGGCGAAGTGCTGGAAGACCATCCCCATCTTGTGGCGACGAATCTCGATCAGCTCCTGCTCGGAGGCCTTGAGCAGGTCCAGCCCCTTGAACAGGACCTCGCCGGCGGTCGGTTCGATGAGCCGGGTCATGCAGCGCACGACGGTCGACTTGCCCGAGCCCGACAGCCCCATGATGATGAATATCTCGCCCTCGTGGATCTCGAAGCTGGCGTCGCGCACGGCGGCGATCAGGCCGGCCGACGTCAGTTCGGACTGGGACGGGGCATGGCCGTGGGCGCGCAGGAATTCCCCGGCGCCCTGACCGAACACCTTCCACATCCCGCGGCAAACGAACATCGCGCCGCCGTCGTTACTCGGTTGGTCGTTCATCCCTGTTATCGCGGGCTATAATCGAGGACGCCGCCGGGCGGTTGCCCGGCCCGGCGGCGTTCCTGGTTGTACTGGAAGAAGCTTACTCGATCCACTCTTTCCAGCGGGCCTGGTTCTTCTCCATCCAGGCTTTGACCACGTCGTCGACGTCCTTGCCCTCGAGATCGACCTCGCCGACCATCAGGCCCATCTCCTGGTTGTCGACCTTGAAGTTGCGGACCGCCTTGTAGGCGCCCGGCCACTTCTTCTCGCCGTCCTTCCAGCCGACCTTCTTGATCCAGCCGCGCGGCTTGCCGCAGTCATAGGCCATGTCGGGGTTGATGCCCCATTTCGGGTCCTCGTAGCATTCGTCGGTGTAGACCGGGAAATCGACCCACTCGCCCTGGTATTTGATCGGCGCCCAGTGCGGGGTGTAGATCCACAGCAGGATCGGCGCCTTGCGCTGCATGGCGGATTCCAGCTCGGCGAAGAGGGCGGCGTCGGTGCCGGCGTGGACCACCTCGTAGTCCAGGCCCAGCGCCTCGGCGCGCTCGTCGTCGAAGCCGGCCCAGGTCACCGGCCCGCCGAGGTAGCGGCCCTTGGGCGCGGTCTCGGGGACGGCGAAGACCTCGGTGCACGTGTTGAGCGCCTTCCAGTCGGGCAGGCCCGGGCACTTGTCCTTAATGTACAGCGGATACCACCATTCCTCGATCGCCACCATGCCGGTCTCGCCGAGGTCGACGGTCTTGCCGGTCTTGAGGCTCTCGTCCATGGCCTGCTTGCCGGTGGTCTCCCACATCTCCATGGCGATATGCAGGTCGCCGGATTCGAGACCGGCGAACTGGGCGATGTAGTCGGCCTGCTGGTACTTGACGTTGTAGCCGGCCTCCATCAGCACCTCGCCCATGATGTGGGTGGTGATGTACTGGCCGGTCCAGTCGTGGATGGTGAGGATGATCGGGTCCTTGGATTCGACGTCGGCCAGCGCCGAGCCGGAAATCGCCAATCCGGCGGCGACCGCCCCGATGGCGGCCGTGGTTCTCAACCTGGTAAACATTTGCAACTCCTCCTCTGAAGACGCCAACGTTTATTGATTGAATTGGGTCTTTTGGTTTTATCAGAGCGCCGTGGATTTGGCCACAGTCGATCCGCCCCCCCTTTTATCCCGCCCCCGGGCGCGCTATAGCATGGCGCCACCCACGCGCCACCCGCCACCAACCTGTCCAAGGGATCATCGCCATGAACCGACCCACCGGCCCCCTGCACGGCCTGCGCGTGCTCGACCTCAGCCGCATCCTGGCCGGCCCGGCCTGCACCCAGCTGCTCGGCGACCTGGGCGCCGACGTGATCAAGGTCGAACGCCCCGGGGCCGGCGACGACACCCGCCAGTGGGGACCGCCCTGGGTCACGGGCAAGGACGGCGAAGACAGCGGCGAAAGCGCCTACTACCTCAGCGCCAACCGCAACAAGCGCTCGGTGACCATCGACATCGCGCGTCCCGAGGGCGCCGCCCTGGTCCGCCGGCTGGCCGGACGCTCGGACATCCTGATCGAGAACTTCAAGGTCGGCGGCCTGGCCAAGTACGCCCTCGCCTACGACGACATGAAGGACGCCTTGCCGAGGCTGATCTACTGCTCGATCACCGGCTTCGGCCAGGACGGGCCCTACGCCCCGCGTCCCGGCTACGACTTCATGATCCAGGGCATGGGCGGGATCATGAGCGTCACCGGCGAGGCCGACGGCCCGCCGCTCAAGGTCGGGGTGGCGATCGCCGACATCATGTGCGGGATGTACGCCGCGGTGGCGATCCTCGCCGCGGTGCGCCACCTCGAGCGCCACGGCGAGGGCCAGTACATCGACCTCGGGCTGTTCGACACCCAGGTCGCGTGGCTGATGAACCAGGGGCTGAACTACCTGACCTCGGGCACCGCGCCGGGCCGGCTCGGCAACGCCCACCCCAACATCGTGCCCTACCAGGTGTTCCCGACCGCGGACGGCTTCTTCATCCTGGCGGTCGGCAACGACAACCAGTTCCGCCGCTTCTGCGACTTCGCCGGCGATCCCGGGCTGGCCGACGACCCCCGTTACGCGACCAACGCCAAGCGGGTCGAGAACCGCGATGAGCTGTGCGCGCGGATCGCCGAGTTGACCGCCCGTCACGCACGAAGCCACTGGCTGGAGGGCCTGGAGGCGATCAAGGTGCCGGGGGGGCCGGTCAACGACCTCGAACAGGTGTTCACCGACCCCCACACCCGCCACCGTGAGATGGCGATCGCCATGGACCACCCGCTGGCCGAAGGCGGCGCGGTGGACCTGATCGGCAACCCGATCAAGCTGTCGCGGACCCCGGTCGCCTACCGCCGCCACCCGCCGCTGCTGGGCCAGCACACCGACGAGGTGCTGGAGGAACTGCTGGAGCTGGAGGAGGCCGAGCGCGCCCGTCTGCGCGAGGAGGGACTGATTTAGGTCATGTCCCCATGTGTCATCCACCACGGAGAGGGCCGGGTGTAGGATTCGAAGCGCGCTCTCAGACCGGGCGTGCGGCCAGTTGGCAAGCAACCGGGCGTTTTTCGGTGACGG
>CAZWEZ010000126.1:0-9080 GCA_964632795.1 uncultured Thalassospiraceae bacterium
ACCCGACGGGACGCAGGCACGATCTCTATGGGTCATTATCAATGACCTTTGGTATCACTCACATACCGTGGCTGGGGGTCTTGGTGTTGGCCGCCCGCAGGTTGCGGTAGCGGGCCAACGTCCACAGGGGGAAATAGGCGCTGTAGCCGTGATAGCGCAGGTAGAAGACGCGGGGGAAGCCGACGGCGTTGAAGTATTCTTCCTTCCACTTGCCGTCCTCGCGGGGCGCCGCGAGCAGGTAGTCGATGCCGCGCCTGACGCAGTCGCTGTCGACCTCGCCGACCGCCATCAGGCCGAGCAGGGCCCAGGAGGTCTGCGACGGGGTGCTCGCCTTGACCTCGTCGCGGCGGTGCTGCCAGTAGGTGGCGCAGTCCTCTCCCCAGCCGCCGTCGGGACGCTGGCAGGACTTCATCCACTCCACCGCCTTGCGGATATACGGTGCTCCTATGTCCTCGCCGATGGCGTTCAAGGCGCACAGCACCGACCACGTGCCGTAGACGTAGTTGTTGCCCCAGCGCCCGAACCAGGAGCCGTCGTCCTCCTGCTCGCGTTTCAGGTAGGCCATCCCCCGGTCCACCGCCTGATGGTCGGTCCGGTAGCCCAACTGGGCCAGCATGCTGACGCAGCGCGCGGTGACGTCGGAGGTCGGCGGATCGAGAAGCGCCCCGTGGTCGGCGAAGGGAATGTTCTGCAGGAAATCGTATTCGTTGTCGGCGTCGAAGGCGCCCCAGCCGCCGTTCCTGCTCTGCATGCCGATGATCCATTCGGCGGCGCGCTCGATGGTCTCGCGGTAGGCGCCGCTGTCGGCCCGGTTGAGGGCCATGGCGATGACCGCGGTGTCGTCGACGTCCGGATAATGGTCGTTGCGGTACTGGAAGGCCCAGCCGCCGGGACGGAGGTGGCCGCGGTTGGCCTTCCAGTCGCCCATCACGTCGAGGATCTGGCGCTCGACCAGCCACTGGGAGGCCCGCGACACCACCTCGTGGTCGCCGCCCAGGCCGGCCTCCATCATGGCGTGGACGGACAGCCCGGTATCCCACACCGGGGACAGGCAGGGCTGGCAGTAACCCGTGTCGCCGTCGATCGCCAGCATCTTGTCGATGGCCCGCCGCGCGGTCGCCACGTCGGGGTGGTCGTGGGGGTAGCCCAGCGCGTCGAATACCATCAGGGCGTTGGCCATGGCCGGGAAGATGCCGCCCAGGCCATCCTCGCCGTTGAGCCGCGCACCAACGAACTCCATCGCCTTGCCGATGGCCTTGCGTTGCAGGAACCCGGGGAACAGGGGCTCGAGCCGGTAGCTGAGGCGGTCGAGGATCAGCATCACCGCCCCGGGCCAGCGCCCGGTGGGATTGGTCAGGTAATTCCGTTCCTCCTCCGGCGGGGTGACGAACAGCTCCTCGATGCCGACCCCGCGGGGGTTGCGCGCCCGGGGCTTGAGGGCGGCGATCACCAGCAGCGGCACCATCACCGTGCGCGACCAGTAGGAGACCTTGTCGATGTGGAAGGGGAACCACTTGGGGGCCAGCAACGCCTCGACCCGCATCACCGGCAACGCCCGCCACGGCAACTGGCCGAACAGGGCCAGGGTATAGCGGGTGAAGACGTTGGCGCGGGCCGCCCCGCCGTGGTTGCGGATGGCGTTGCGGGCGAACGCCATGTGGGGGGCGTCGATGTCCTCGCCGGTCAGCTTGAGCGCGTAGTAGGCCTTGACCGAGACGCTGATGTTGAAGTCGCCGTCGTGGTACAGCGGCCACCCGCCGTGGCTGCCCTGGGTGGCCCGCAGGTAGGCCGCCAGCTTGGCCTCGAGGGCGTCGTCGATGGTTCCCATATAGTGGTTGAGGAAGATGTATTCGGACGGAATGGTGGCGTCGGCCTCGAGTTCGAAGGCCCAGTGGCCGTCCTCGACCTGCCGCCTGACCAGGGCCGCCGAGGCATCGGCGATCGCCGCGTCGATAACCTCGAGGCCGGACGATGGCGACGTCCCGTTCACCGTGGCAGTTATCTTGTCGCGCATCCTCGTGGGCTCTCCCTCCATTCTGGTTGTTGTTGTGAAAAATCGGCGGTTTGTCAAGTCGGTGCTATACCGACCGCGCCGCCTCGGCGGCCGCGTGGCCCGAGCGCACCGCCCCCTCGAGGGTCGCCGGGAGGCCGGTATCGGTCCAGTCGCCGGCCAGCAACAGGTTGCCCCAGGCGGTCCGGGTGGCGGGCCGGCGGGCGGTCTCGGCGGGGAGCTGGGCGAAGGTGGCGCGCTTCTCCTTGACGATTCGCCACGCCGGCAGCGGCGCCCCGTTCAGCCCCAGGGCGCGGGCGACCTCGCGCCACAGCACCGGCGCGATGGCCTCGGCCGGCTCCGCGGCCAGGGCGTCGGCGGCGCTGACCGTCACCGAGGCGACGTCGCGGCGCACGAACAGCCACTGGCCGACGCCCCCGACCAGGCCCAGGAATGACACCGCGCCCCGGGGCTCGGCGAGGCGGAAATGGCCGTTGACGATGGCCCGGCTGGCGGCCGGTACGGCCAGCCCGGGAACCAGACCGGCGGCGGCCGCCGGGGGCACCGCCAGGACCACGCTGTCGGCCTCGGCCAGCGGCACGCGTCGGTCGTCGAATTCCAGCGCCCCCACCCTGTCTCGGTCCAGGTCCAGCGACCGCAGGCGGCGTTTGAAACGCACCCGGTCCCCGAGCAGCGCCAGCGCCGGATCGACGAAGGTCCGGCTCAGCCCCTCGGCAGCGATTCGCGGCCGGCAGGCGGCCTCGCCGCGCCCGAAGGTCTCGCCCAGCACGGCCCCGAGGAGGACCGCCGCGCCCTCCTCGGGCCGGGCGTTGAGGACGGACAGGGCCAGGGGCTCCCAGAACCTCCGGTAGAGGGCGGTCCCGGTGTCCAGGCATTCGGCGACGGTGGCCCCGGGTCCGGCCCGGGCCAGGCGCAATCCCCGCAGGTAGTCCACGGCCCGGGTTCCCGGAACCCGGCGGGCCGGCGACAGGATCCACCACGCCAGGCGCCCGGGGTTGGGGCGCACCGTCCACCGCCGGCCGTCGTCGAGGTCGAGGAACGGGAACTCGGCGCGCTCCGGGCCGACCAGGCGATCCGAGGCACCGATCGCCGCCAGGTAGCCGAGGACCGCGTGGTTGCCGCTGAGCACCAGGTGGTTGCCGTTGTCGATGGTCCGCTCCAGGGCGTCGTCGTGGAACGACCGGCAGCGCCCGCCGGCGTGCCCGGCGGATTCGTGAACCATGACGTCGCGCCCGGCCCGGAGCAGCGCCACCGCGCACGACAGCCCGGCCAGGCCGGCGCCGACGACGTGAACGGTGGAGGCCACTATACCAACCCGTAGCGGACGGTGAGCCACAGCTTCTCGAAGCCCGACAGCCCGAGCCGCTTGCCCAACCCGGGCCAGCCCCTGCGCATCAAGCGGTAGAGGATGCGGCGGTAGACCTCCATCATCATCACCGCCGGGCGCATCTGGCGGCGGTCGCAGGCAGCCAGGGCGTCCGCCGCCTCGGCGAAGCGGCGCCGGGCGACGTCGGCCAGCAGTTCGCATACCTCGACGACCCTCGGATGGACGAGGACGGCGGCCGGGTCGTCGTCGTCGTCGTCGACGCCGTGGGCGCGCAGCACATCGCCGGGCAGGTAGAGCCGGTCGCGCTCGGCGTCCTCGCTCAGGTCGCGCAGGATGTTGGTCAACTGCAACGCCTGGCCGAGGGCGAAGGCGACCCTGGCGCCGCGTTCCTCGTCGACCCCGAAGACGCGGTTGGACAACCGGCCGACGGCGCCCGCGACCCGGTCGCAGTACAGCTCCAGCTCCGCCATGTCGGCGATCCGCACCGACTCCCCGGCGTCCATCTCCATGCCGTCGATCAGCGCCCGGAAGTCCTCCTTGCGCAGGCCATGGCGCGCCACCGGTCCGGCCAGCGCCCGGGTCACCGGGATGCTGGGCCGGTCGCCGTACAGGCGCTCGATCTCGTCGCGCCACTGGCCGAGAAGGACCCGCTTGCGCCGGGGGTCTTCGGGGCCGTCGGCGACGTCGTCGACCTCGCGGCAGAAGGCGTAGATGGCGTACATGGCGCGGCGCTTGGGCGCCGGCAGCCGGCGCATGGCCCAGAAGAACGACGTTCCTGATCGGCGGACCACCGATTCGACGTAATCCAGGTCCGCGAAGCCCGTTTGATTGGTTTGATTCCCCGCCATCGCCGTTCTAGCCAGAGTATTTACGTCCCTTCCACGCTCCGCCCCTGCCTCGCCAGTGGCAGAATGCCGAATCGATCGTCATCAAGGTAAACAGCACGGCCGCCACCGGCAACAGCAGGATCCGCCACGGCGCTTGCCGGTAGAGCCGCGAGGTCGGCCGGTAGGCGATCCACATAAGCAACCAAGAGGAGAGTCCAGCCGACACCGCGGCCCCGTCGCCGGCGACCACCCCGGCGACCACGGCCGCCGGGCCGAGCAGGTAGACCGCGGCCATCCCGATCACCGTGCCCCCCAGCGCCGCCGGCGAGCAGCCGAGCTGTTCGTAGGCGGTGCGGGCGACCATGTTCCAGATGTCGGCCAGTCGGTCGTAGGCGCGGATGCTGCGGGTCCTCTCGCTCAGGCCGAGCCAGATCGGGCCGTGGGGCTTGATCAGGGCGGCCAGCGCGCAGTCGTCGATCAGCCGCCCGCGGATCGCCCGGATGCCCCCGGCCCGCTCCAGCGCCGCGCGGCGGACCAGCATGCAGCCGCCGGCCGCCGCGGCCGTCGCCCGGTTCGGATCGTTGACACGGGGAAAGGGAAAAAGCTTTTGGAAAAAGAACACGAAAGCCGGGATAAGAAGGCGCTCCCAGGGGCTCTCGCAGCGCAGCAGCGCCATCAGCGAGACCAAGTCGAGACCGTCCGAGCGGGCCTTGGCGACCAGCCGGAGCAGGTTGCCGGGGTGGTGCTCGATGTCGGCGTCGGTGAACAGCACGTACTCGGCCTCCGGGGCCGTCCTGTCGGCCTCGCGCAGGCCCTGCTCGACGGCCCACAGCTTGCCGGTCCACCCCGCCTCGAGGGGGGCCCCCTCGATCACCCTCAAGAACCCGCTCCCGGCATCGGCGCCCCGGGCGGCCTCGGCGGTGCCGTCGGTGCTGGCGTCGTCGACCACCACCACCGACAAGGCGCCCGGATAGCTCTGGCCGAGCAGCGAGGCGACCGCCGCCCCGACGGTCGCCGCCTCGTCGCGGGCCGGGACCACCGCCACCACCCCGGGCCACGAGTCGGGGTCGGGCGGCGCCTCGCCGAGCCGCTGGTCGGCGCGCCAGAAGCCGTTGCGGAACACCAGCAGCCAGGCCCAGATCGCCACCGCGATCAGACCGCCCGCGGTTTCCGGGCTCAAGACCACCTCACGCCACCGCCGACAGCGCCCCGCGCAGGCAGCACCACAGGTAGGCGGCCTTGGACAGCTCGACCCGGCGGGCCAGGGGGTCGCGCTCCCCCAACAGGGCGCACAGGCGCTCGGCGATGCGGACGATGGCCGCCGATTCCATGGCCAGCCGGCGCGAGCGCAGGCCGCCCGGCAGGGCACGGGCCTCCCCCAGCAGGCCCTCGACGCCCCCCAGGGTGCGGTCGATGACCCGGCGCAGGGCCGCGGTGGCGGCGGTCGCGCCGAGGTCCTCGACGGCGGCCCCCTCCCCGGCCATCCAGTCCCCGGGCAGGTAGACCCGGTCGAGGAGCCGGTAGTCGTCCCCGCAGTCCTGGAGGTGGTTGATGATCTGCAGGGCGATGCACAGGGCGTCCGAGGGGCCGTAGCCGTCGCGCCCGCCGCCGTGGAGGTCGAGCATGTAGCGCCCCACCGAGGCCGCCGACAGCCGGCAATAGGCGACCAAGTCGTCCCAGTCCCGGTAGCGGAGCTTGACCGCGTCCTGCTTGAAGGCGGCCAGCAGGGCCACGCAGTGGTCGGGGGGAACCCCGGTCTCGGCCAGGCTTCGGCACATGAGGTGGGCCTTGGCGAAGGCCGCCTCGTCCGCCGCCCGGCCGAACAAAGCGTCCTCGAAGCCGTCCAGCCGCGCCACCTTGTCCTCGGGCGTCAGCTCCGGGTTGTCGGCGATGTCGTCGGCGGCGCGGGCAAAGGCGTAGAATACGGCGACATGGGGGCGCAGCCCGGCGGGCAGCAGCCAGGAGCCGACGGGGAAGTTCTCGTAGGCCGTATCCTTGCCCGAGAGGGTTTCGATGGAAGGCTGCGGGTCATCGGCCATGGGGGAGACCGCAAGGGCCGGCGCTCAGGTGTCGGCCTTCGCCCTCTTGCGCAGTTCGGCAAGCAGGCCATCGACCTTGCCGCCGTTCCTGCGGATGACGGAGGCGAACTCGGAGCGCTGGGTCTGGCCCATGCTGATGCCCTCGACCATGATGTCGATGATCTTGAATTTCCCGCTCCGCGCCCGCACCCGCCAGTCGACGCGCACCGAATCGCCGACGTCGGGGCGCTCGATCAGCGAATAGACGATGATGTCCTTGCCCTTCTTGGCCAGGGTCCTGGTCACCGAAAGGGGGTTCCTGCCGGCGTATTCGGTGAAGCGGTCGACGTAGGTGGCGACGATCAGGTCCTCGAACAGCGTCAGGTATTCGTCCTGTTCGTCCTTGGTCGCCTTCTTCCAGTAGCGCCCCAGCACCCAGCGGCCGATGGTCTTGACGTCGAAATACTGGCGCAGGATGGCGCGGAAACGGGTGACCCGCTCCTGCCGCGACACGGTCTCTTCGGTCAGCGATTCGATCGCCCGTTCGGCCAGGGATTCGATGAACTTCCGGGCGCCGTCGCCGAATTCGTCGGCCCGGCCCTGATTCGCCCCCCCCCAAACCGTCAACGCCAGAACCACACAGCCCGCCAGAATTCCTCTTCTCGTCAACATCTTACGTCCCATCCGTTGTGTTCCGCCCTCGCGGGCCGCCGCCGACGCCCCCTATATACCTTAACCGGATTAATAACAGGTTGCCGATGACGGCTCAGAAATCAAGGGGAGACTTGCCCGCCGCCATCCCAGGGGGTTGTAAGGCGCGGCGGCGATCCCCACTCTTTGAGGGGTCAGCCAACCAACCGCTGGAGTCGATCGATGAGGAAAGGAATGATTGGCGCCCTGGGCATGGCCTTGATGCTGGCCCTGGCCGGCGGCCCGGCGCTCGCCGAGGGCGACGCCAAGGCCGGCGAGAAGTTGTTCAGCAAGAAGTGCAAGATGTGTCACGCCGTCAAGGCCGGCAAACACCGGATCGGCCCCAGCCTGTTCGGCGTCGTCGGCCGCAAGGCCGGATCGACGGACTTCAAGAAATACAAGGCGCTCAAGGATTCCGACATCGTGTGGGACGAGGCGAACCTCCACGGGTGGCTGGAGAACCCCAAGAAGTTCGCCGGCAAGAGCACCAAGATGCCGACCAAGCTCAAGAAGAAGCAGGACCGCGACAACATCATCGAATACCTGGAAACCCTCGATTAGAGCATTTCAGGATTGATCGCGTGAGCGCGATCAATCCGCGTTCAAACGCCACGCAGGCTTACGCCCGATACGCCCTAGGCGGCGACGAACATGTCGCGGTATTCGTCGCGCAGGGCGGCGTACCAGACCGGCTCGGGCGGCCACCACCACAGCCGTTCCAGAGCGTCCCCGGGATAGGCGTCCTGGAAGTTCTGCCTGGCCTGCTCGCTGAGATGTTCCCCGGCGCCGATGGCGACCGTGTTGTAGCCGGTCCTGTTGGCCAGCAGGGCGCTGACCTCGGGCCGGTAGACGTAGTCCAGGAACGCGTAGATCTGGTCGATGTTGGTGGCCCCGACGGGGATCGCCAGGCCGTCCAGCCAGGCCAGGGCGCCTTCCCGGGGCGCCATGTAGGTTATCGGCTGGCCCTGGTTCCTGAGCGCCAACGGCGGGCCGTTCCAGGTCTGGCCGAGGACCACGCCGTTCTGCATGAAGCCCCTGGCCTGGGTCTCGGCGTCGTTCCAGAACAGCTTCAGCCACGGCTTGTGATCGACCGCGAACCTGGTCACCTCGCCCCAGATGCGGCGCATGTTCTCCTCGTCCTTGTAGGCGTCGCGCATGCGGTTTGAGGGCAGTTCGCCGAGGCGGTCGAGATAGAGCCCCATGGTCAGCATCAGCGAGTGGTCCCGGCCCATCACCTTGCCCTTCATCTCGGGAAGGTAGAGGTCGCCATAGGACAGCTCGCCATAGTCCCGCGACCATTTGTCGGTCCGCCAGGCCAGGGCCTCGGTGCCCCAGAAAAACGGCAGGTGGTACAGCTTGCCGTCCCACGTCCATTCGGCCTCCGACTGTTTCAGCATGACCTGGAGGATTTTGGCCGTCGGCACCCGGTTCATGTCCCACGGCCGCAACAGCCCGAGGGGCTTCCACTGCAGGGCGCGCATGGAAGTCGGGGCGACGATGTCGAAGCCGCGCCCCCTGGTCGCCCTGGTCTTGTTGAGCAGTTCCTCGTTGGAGCCGTACGGCGTGTGCTTGAGCTTGATGCCGGTGGTCTTCTCGAAGCCGGCGACGAATTCCTCGGGGAAATAATCGGACCACATCAGAATCCTGATCTCGCCCGAGGACGACAGCGCGTGGTTGACGATCCACGGTCCCATCGCAGCCACGACACCGGCGCTCACGGCCCCCTTCAAGACCGCGCGGCGTCCCGGCGCCCCGGCCCCGCGTCGTCCCGGCGGGGTCGAAGACGGGGATTCTGTGTTCCTTGTCTTCACGGCAGGCCGCTTCCAGGAATCTCCCGCCAATGGTCACAAATCGGGGCCCGGAAGACAAGCCCCAATTGGCCGTGAACCCCTTGACGGCTACGATTTTTCGGCCGTTTCGCGCTGGACGAAGACGCTCAACAGGGCAAGCGCGCCCGAAACCACCATCGCCAGCAGCGACACCGCGTTGAGAACCGGTGTCGAGCCCTCGCGCAGGCGGTCGAACATGGCGAGGTCAGCGGGGCCTCGGAGCCGACCGGCATCAGGGTGGTGTTGAAGTTCTCGAATTCCAGAACCGCCCGGTAGGCGTCTTCGATGGCCATGTGATAATTCTTCTCTTCCGCCGTCAGTCCCTAATACCAAGGAGCACTGATAATGACCCATAGAGACGGCTTTCCAAGGCTTTCG
>CAZWEZ010000127.1:0-8666 GCA_964632795.1 uncultured Thalassospiraceae bacterium
CAGGGTATCTAATCCTGTTTGCTCCCCACGCTTTCGCGCCTCAGCGTCAGTACCGGTCCAGGTGGCCGCCTTCGCCACCGGTGTTCTTCCCAATATCTACGAATTTCACCTCTACACTGGGAATTCCGCCACCCTCTCCCGGCCTCCAGCCCATCGGTTTCGAACGCAGTTCCCGGGTTGAGCCCAGGCCTTTCACGCCCGACTGGATGAGCCGCCTACGCGCTCTTTACGCCCAGTAATTCCGAACAACGCTAGCCCCCTCCGTATTACCGCGGCTGCTGGCACGGAGTTAGCCGGGGCTTCTTCTCCCGCTACCGTCATCATCTTCACGGGTGAAAGAGCTTTACAACCCTAAGGCCTTCTTCACTCACGCGGCATTGCTGGATCAGGGTTGCCCCCATTGTCCAATATTCCCCACTGCTGCCTCCCGTAGGAGTCTGGGCCGTGTCTCAGTCCCAGTGTGGCTGATCATCCTCTCAGACCAGCTACCGATCGTCGCCTTGGTGAGCCGTTACCTCACCAACAAGCTAATCGGACGCGGGCCCATCCCAGAGTGGCCGAAGCCTTTCCCCAATGGTCGTCAAACCAAAGGGCGCATGCGGTATTAGCCGCCGTTTCCAGCGGTTATTCCCCGCTCCGGGGCAGGTTCCCACGCGTTACTCACCCGTCCGCCACTAGGGTGTCCCGGGCAAGCCCGGGGCCCTCGTTCGACTTGCATGTGTTAAGCATGCCGCCAGCGTTCGTTCTGAGCCAGGATCAAACTCTCAAGTTGATCCCCCCAAGGGCCGAAACCCCCAGGGTTAAACAGAGACCTGTCCTTGCGCACAAACACTTCGGTCGAGTCTCCTCGACCATCATGAAATGCACAGGACAAGCCTCCAAAACCAAACCCGGAAACCGCCGCCCGCGCATCCCTTCACATCTCAACAATGTCAAAGAGCAAATTCGCGACACAGGATCGGCGGACACGGGAACCCGCGTCCCACGGCCGGTGAAAGAGGGCACCGACCAGCCGACCCGAATTTGGAAGTAAGCCGCGAGAGATCATTATAGCGCCTTGGCGAAACCAAAGTCACGAAAAAATGGCGCCACCGGTTGGCCTTGTGCCAACGGGATGATATAGGTTGGCGCAACGGGGCCGCCCTTGCCACCGGTGGGCCCGATGCGTCCTCGTTGGGGGAGAGGAAACCATGCTCAAAGTCACGTCCCTGTTGCCGGCCTGCCTGCTGCTGGCCGCCGAGCTGGCCCTGTCCGGGTGCGCCGAGACCGCGGGCATCGCGCCGAGCTCGAGCGCCGACGCCACCACCGGCGGCGGTCGGGAGATCCAGCAGTCGTTCAGCCATTTCCCCGACATCCCCATCCCCTCGGGGGCCAAGATTGAGGTCGACAAGACCCTGGTCTTCGGCAGCGGCGAGACGTGGACCGGCCGGCTGGTGATGTCGTCATCCCACTCCGCCTTCCAGATGTTCGATTTCTTCAAGCAGGAGCTGCCCGGGTTCGGGTGGCAGGAGATCACCTCGGTGCGCGCCAAGAGCAGCGTCCTGACCTATTCCCGACACCGGCGCATCGCCATCATCCAGATCGACCCCAGCACGCTCGGCGGCTCGGAGGTCGCCCTGACCGTATCGCCGCGCGGCGCCGACCAACCGCCGGGGGCCGCCCCGCCCCTGCCGGCGCCGGTGGAGCCGGCTCAGTAGTTAAAGCCGAGGAACGTCAAGCCGTGAAGGAAGTTGTCATCGTCGAGGGCGTGCGCAGCCCGATCGGCAAGTTCGGCGGTGGCCTGTCCGGGGTCCGCCCCGACGACCTGCTGGCCGAGGTCTACAAGGCCCTGATGGACCGCGCCGGGGTCGATCCGGCGCTGCTGGACGACGTCTATGCCGGGTGCGGCAACCAGGCCGGCGAGGACAACCGGGACGTCGCCCGGATGTCGCTGCTGCTGGCCGGGTTCCCGGTCGAGGTGCCGGGCGTCACCGTCAACCGCAACTGTTCCTCGGCCCTGGAGGCGGTCAACCAGGCGGCCAAGGCGATCATCGCCGGCGAGGGCGACGTCTTCATCGGCAGCGGTGTCGAGTCCATGAGCCGGGCCCCGTGGAGCATGCCCAAGCCGGCAAGGGTGCCGGCCTTCGGCCATCCCGAGATCTTCGACACCACCGTCGGCTGGCGTTATCCCAACCCCCGGATGGACGAGATGTATCCCATCGTCAGCCTGGGCGAGACCGCCGAGAACGTGGCCGAGGAGATGGGGATCGGCCGCGCCGACCAGGACGCCTTCGCGCTCGAAAGCCACCGCCGGGCGACCGAGGCCATCGACGCCGGCCGGTTCACCGACGAGATCGTCCCCATCGCTGTGCCCCGGCGCAAGGGCCAGCCGGTGATCGTCGATACCGACGAACACCCCCGCTACCGAATCGAGGACGGCCGCTACGTCCTCGACACCTCGCTCGACGACCTGGCCAGGCTGCGGCCCGCCTTCCGCAAGGGGGGCACGGTGACCGCCGGCAACTCCAGCGGCATCAACGACGGCGCCGCCGCGCTGCTGCTGATGAGCCGGGAGACGGCCGACCACCTGGGTCTCGAGCCGATGGCCCGGTGGCTGGGCTCGGCGGCGGCCGGGGTCGATCCCGGGGTGATGGGCTACGGCCCGGTGCCGGCCACCGAGAAGCTGCTGGCCCGCCTCGGCCTGGAGATCGGCGAGGTCGGGCTGACCGAGCTCAACGAGGCCTTCGCCGCCCAGGCGCTCGGCTGCATGCGCCGCCTGGACCTCGACCCGGCGATCACCAACGTCAACGGCGGGGCGATCGCCCTCGGCCATCCCACCGGCTGCTCGGGAGCCCGCATCCTGGTCACCCTGCTGCACGAGATGAAGCGCCGGGCGGCGGGCCATGCCCGCCCGTTCTACGGCCTGGCGACGCTGTGCGTGGGCGTCGGCATGGGCGTATCGACGATGGTCGAATGGATCGGAGAATAAGTCGATGAGCGACACTGTCGACCGGCCCCTGTCGGGGGTCCGCGTCACCGGGCTCGAGCAGTACATGGCCGGCCCCTACTGCACCCTGCTGCTGGCCGACGCCGGGGCCGAGATCGTCAAGATCGAGCGCCCCGGCGTCGGCGATCCGCGCCGCGCCATGCCGCCGTTCGCCGAGAAGGACGGCCGCAAGAAGGCGGCCGGCTTCATGGGCTACAATCGCAACAAGAAGAGCCTGGCGCTCAACCTGCGCGAGCCCCGGGGCCAGGAGGTCTTCCGCAAGCTGGTCGCCGCTTCCGACGTGGTGGTCGAAAACCTGCGCCCCGGGGCGATGAGCAAGATGGGACTCGGCCACCGCGACATGATGGTGCTCCACCCCCGGCTGGTGTGGGCGGTGATCTCGGGCTTCGGCCGCATGGAGGGCTTCAAGGGACCCTACAGCGACCGCCCGGCCTTCGACATCGTCGCCGAGGCGATGAGCGGGATCATGAACCAGGTCGGCTTCGCCGACAAACCGCCGTCATGGACCATCTACGGCATGGCCGATATCTACACCGGCCTGGTCACCGCGTTCGGCATCATGCAGGCGCTGTTCATGCGCCAGCGCACCGGCCAGGGGCAACTGGTCGATTCGGCGATGTTCGACAACATGCTGTCGTTCAACGAACAGATGGTGGCGATGTATTCGGTGGCCGGGCAGATCCCCGAACGCGGGGTGCCGCGCAACCTGTTCCCGCGCGGCGCCTTCCTGGCCAAGGACGGCTATATCGCGCTGAACATTCCCGACAACATCCAGTGGCAACGCCTGTGTCAGGCCATGGGGCGCGAGGACCTGGTCGAGGACGAACGTACGAACACCGGCACCTCGCGGTGCGCCAACGCCGACTTCCTGACCCCGATCATCGAGGACTGGCTGGCCTCGATGACCCGCCAGGAGGCGGTCGATACGCTGAACGGCGCCGGGGTGCCGTGCGGCCCGGTGAATACCGCCGAGGACGTCTTCAACGACCCCCACGTCCGCGCCCGGGGCATGATCGTGCCGATCGAGGACCCCGACTTCGGCACCTTCGAGTTCGCCCGCACCCCCCCCCACCTGTCGGCGGCCCCCCAGCCCAGGGTCGAGGCGGCCCCGAATTTGGGCCAGCACACCCGGCAGATCCTCGAGCAGACGCTGGGATATTCATCGGCGGAGGTGGACGAGCTGGCCGCGGCGGGGGTGGTCGAAACCGGGGAGTGAAGGCCGTTCCCTCTACCCGGAGCCCATGAAGCTGGGTTCGCAGTACTGGCGGCGAAGTTTGAGTTGCTTGCAGATGCCGGCGGCGGCCGCCTCGCTCTTCACCGGGCCCGCCTTGAGGCGGTAGAAGATGCCCTTGCCGGGGCCCAGGTCGACCATGGTGACCTCGGATTGGAAGCCGCCCAGTAGCTCGCGGTGGGCGCGGCGCAGTTGCGCCCAGCCGCGGTCGGCGGCCTTGCGCGTGCGGTAGGAGGCCAGGTGGACGGCGGGCCGGCGTCCCGACAGGGGGGTCAGGGAGCCCATCTCGGCGGGCGTCAGCGCCACCGCCCCGGACGGCGCGGCGGCGGCGGCCATGCCTCCGGGCTGCAGGGCGCTCTCGACGGCCAGGCGTTCCCTGGCGTACTCGTCGGTGCTGATGTAGCCCCCGGTCTGC
Source organism: uncultured Thalassospiraceae bacterium (assembly GCA_964632795.1). Lineage (GTDB taxonomy): Bacteria > Pseudomonadota > Alphaproteobacteria > Rhodospirillales > 2-02-FULL-58-16 > CAZWEZ01. Next base: position 4,633 of record CAZWEZ010000127.1, read on the forward strand.
AACAGCTCCAGGCGGCGCACCGCGTCGGCGGCCTCCATCAGCCCCTGGGGCGGCGGCCCCGGGTTGGCCACCGACACCGGAGCGGAGGGCATCAAGGCATCGAGGATCATCGCCCGTTCGGCGGCGTGCTGGCCGATGGTGATGGCGCGCAACTCGAGCGCCCGGCCGATCGCCCTCAGGCGGGCCGATATCTGTTCGGTGGTCGGCACCGGGCGGTCGAGCCCGGCCGCCGGCGGCGGCGAGGTCAGCGGCAGCAGGCCGCCGATGTTGGCCTGGCGGCGGGTGTTGAACTCCGCCTGGGTGACCAGGCCCTGCTCAAGCAGGGCGCGCATGGTCTTGAACCTCGACACCATGTTGCCGTCGCCCTCGGAGAACATCGCCGGCATCGGCGAGGCCACCGGCGCCGGCGCCGGGCCGGGAGCTACCGGCATCGTCGGTTGCCCCATCGCCAGCGGCTGGACGGCGGGCTGGGGGGCCACCCCGGGAGCGAGGTAGCCGGCGCCGACCAGCTGCTGGCCGGCGGCGCCCAGCTCCATGCCGTGCAGCACGCCGCCGCTTTCCAGCATCGCCAGGTTGACGCTGGCGATCTCGGTCACCGGGCGGGTCGAGAAGTTGTTCCAGACCACGAATTGATGGCTGTTGTCGGGACGGATGGCGAGGATCGCTTCGTACAGCTCCCGGGCCTTGGTCGCCTGGCCGGTGCTCTGATACAGGATCCCCTGGCCGATCAGGGCATGGACGTCCTGGGAGTTGGCCTTCAGGGCGCGGGCGAAATAGGCTTCGGCCTTGACGTAGTTCCCCTTGGCCATCTCGGCCAGGCCCAGTTCGGCCTGATCGTTGTCCTTGAACCCGCTGCCGGCCCAGAAATTCTCATCCAGCAGCCGGCCCTCCAGGATGCCGCCGCAGGCGCCGAGGCCGACCGTCGACACGGCGACCACCGCGCAGCACTTGATCAGCCCTTTCACGTCTCCCAACCCTTTCCCGGCGCCCCGCGTCGCGTCACCGGAATGCCGAACAGAACACTAGGTATTGTATATAATAATCCGCCAAACCACTAACATTTGATTAACCCATATACAATTTTAGCACCGTTGCATATCGTTAAAAAGGCCCTTGACCACAACAGTGATGGCCTTATCCTTCCTGACAACCTCGCGCCCCGCCATCTCCAGCCTACGCAACACGTTATACTGATTGCTCCCCGTGGCCTTCCTCACGTCCGCCATGGTGCGGTTCCGTTCAAACATGGCCACCGCCTTGCTGACCTTGCTACCCACCCGCAGGCCAAACTTGTCCCGCCCAGACACGCCCCTGTCTTGGCCCGTCATGCCAACTTTGCCTTTGCCCAGGCTGGCGGTGGCGGCGCCTCTGGCGTTCGAGCGAACCCGCAGCGCTCTCGCTCTTGAAATCAAGGGGAGTGCCGGGCGATAACCGAGAACTCCCGTGGCGAGGGACGCCAGGGCTTTCCGGTAAGCGCGTCTACCACCTGCACGACCTCAAACCCGTTGGCGGTCAATTCTTCAGTGATGCTTTCCGGATCGAAGTATTGCAGCCAGTTGAAGATTTCACGTGTGCGTTCGGGCTCGACGATCAGATAGCGATCCAACGCAAGCTTCAGGTCGTCATAGAGGAAAGTCGTAAGGAAGCCGAAATAGTCCCCCGACGCCCAGAAACCATCCATCAGGCGCAGGCCATAGCTTGAGGCTTCCTGCCGCTGTTCGAACTGGTGGCTGGAAAAAACATCGAAGACAAAGCATCCGCCAAATTTTAGCGCAGCTTTGACCTTTCCGTACAAAAGACGGCGCCGCTCGAGTGACAGGGCGCAGAGGTCGCCGTATATCAATAAAACAAGGTCCTGATCCGGCGGCAGATCGTCTTTGAGATAATCGGCCCGAATGAAGTTTATTTCCAGACGTTCCTGTTGCGCGGCGTCGCGCGCATGGTCAATGGAGCGCAACGAAAAATCCAACCCGGTTACCCGCGCTCCGCGCCGCGCCATCCGCATCGAATAAAGGCCAGGCCCACACCCCAGGTCACACACTGCCTTGCCGGCAAGATCGAACCGCAGGTTCATCCATTCGACTATTCCGTCGATTGACGTGGATTGTCGTGACGCCATGTCGCCCTCGGCATCCAAATGAAATTCCAACATGCGGTGCGATATGTGCGGATCGGTCCACAACTCATCCACGGAATAAACGGAAAACGGCTTGGGCCGCTCGTTCAAAGACAACAGTTCTTGAAACATGGAAAAGCCCTCTTCATCCATCGCCCGGGGCCGCTCGCCGTGTGTTGGCCAGCAATGGTGCTATTATCAAAAAATGTTTTATTTACAATCTGTTATGCCGTCAGTCACTCAAATATTTGATAAACATGGCCGACAAGTTTCGGCCTATCAACGGTTCGGCGGGATCGGGGAATGCCACTATCAGGATATTGCAGCAGGATATTGGTGACAGTATACTTAATTAATCTTAATTAAGTATACTGTCACCAATATCCTGCTGATGCCCCGATCATTCTCCCGTGCTGGTCGACTTCTTCTTTCCCTTGAGTTCCTTGCACCCGGAACTCGAGAACGGCAGGAGGGTGATCGCCCCGCTGCCCATGTCGACGGCCCCCTTCATGACGAAGACTTCCGACACCAGGTCCTGGTCCAGGGCGTGGTTGACGGCCATCAGCAATTGTTGGTCGACGCCCTCCAGATCGACGGTGCGGCCGTCATGAGAGGGAATCGGCGTCTCATAGAGGGTTTGCATCATGGCGTCGCGAATCCGCGGGGTGACCCGGCACACGGCGCCCACCTTCTTTTCGTCGTCGATCTTGAGGATGACGGTGATCGCCGTATGGACGGTCCGCTTGCGCCCGGGCAGCAGGACCGGGGCCATGAACGACGTCAACTGGACGTGCTTGGGGCCTTCCTCCCGGGGGCCGATCATCTCGGCGGGTTCCCCGGTGGGCTCCCCGGCCGGTTCCTCGGACTGGGCCAGGGCCGGGGCCGCCGTCCCGACCAGGAGGCACGATACGAGGACAGCCAGCAGTCCGTTCATGGGGCTCATATATGATGTTCCCGGTCTGAATTCTGAATCTTCCCGCTTATCCGGCCAAATGGCAATGGCCTTCGTATGGGAATCCTATGATAGACTTAGAGCACGTCAGGATTGATTCGACTCGCCCGATCCATCCTTCGACACGCCGCTTCGCGGCTGCTCAGGATGAGGTTGTTGTTGAAATTCAAAGGAATTCCTCATCCTGAGCAGCGAGCGAAGCTCGCGTGTCGAAGGATGGCAGGCGGGTCCGATCAATCCTGACGTGCTCTAGACCACTAAAGGTCGAGCGCCAGATAGATGGCGCCGTCCTTGGCCGGGTCGTGGTAGGGCGGACCGTCGGCGAAGCCCATCGAGCGGTAGAGCGCCCGCGCCTCGCCCATCTTCTCGAGCGTGTGCAGGACCATGCGGGCGTAGCCGGCCTCCCTGGCCTCGGCGATCAGCCGGCCGGCCAGCCGGCGGCCGAGGCCGCGACCGCGCCAGGGGGGCCGCACGTACAGCCGGCGCATCTCGCAGGCACCGCCCTCGAGCGGCCACAGGCCGGCGCCGCCGGCGATCCCGGCGTCGTCCCGGGCCAGCAGCAGCCGGCCCCGGGGCGGCGCGTAACCGCCGGGCAGGCCGCGCAGTTCCGCCTCGAAGCCTTCGAAGCACATGGGTTCGTCGAGCCAGTCGTGGTACTCGACGAACAGGGCGCGGACGTGCTCCATGTCCCCGCTCCCCGCGGCCTGGTCGATGACGATGGGTTCGGTTTGCCGTGGCATGGTCCGAGTGGTCTGTATCATCTAAATTGCACCCATACGATCGCTTTTCCCGTCCCCTCGGTAGGAGGGGGCGCGCCGGCGATACGGATACATCGTCAAGCGTTCCCGACACCCCGAGGGGGCGGGAAAGACGATCGTATGGGTACCATATGTCTGATCCAGGACACTAGTGTGGATAGAATCTAACATATGGTACCCATACGACGGCTTCCCGAGTTCACCCGGA
>CAZWEZ010000128.1:0-8509 GCA_964632795.1 uncultured Thalassospiraceae bacterium
CGCCGGGCCCACGGATTCGCGCAGGAAGACGAGGGCCAGCAACACGGTGACGGCCCCGAAGCCCGAGGAGGTGACGGCGGCGATCTCGGGATTGGCCCCGTGGCTGCCGGCGAACAGGGCCAGGTAGGCGCCCGTGTCGAGCACCCCCTGGGCGGTCAGCAGCGGCCACCAGCGAAGGGGCAGGAATATTCCCTTGCCGGGAAGCAGGAACAGCGGCAGCACCGCGGCCAGGCTGATCAATCGGGTCACCCATGTGGTCTGCAGCTCGCCGTAGATCGGCACCGCCGCCTGCCCGGCGGACACGGTCAGGGCGAAGACCAGCGACGAGACCAGGGACAGGGTAACGGTCGTGGAGATGCCGGCAGTCTCCCGCTCCGGGTCGTCTGCTTGCTGACGGGCGAAGACGGCGACGACGATGACGCCGGCCATGACCACGGCGATGGCGGCCCATTGGACGGCGTTGGGGCGCGAGCCCATCATGACGGCGATGGCGACGACCCCCGCGGGATAGCTGCCGACGATCGGCGCGACGACGGTGAGCGGTCCCAGGATCAGGGCCCGGTACAGGACCAGGGTGGCGACCATGGTGCCCAGCCCGCTGACCCCCAGCAGCCACAGTCCCGAGGTCTCCCAGACCAGCGGCGCGCCGCTCAGCCAGACCCACAGGGTCAGCAACACCGAGCCGACGGCCAGCATGCCGAACAGGGCGTTGACCTCGCCGATGGCGCGACCCGAGAAGCGGGCGCAGAAATCGCCCGTCCCCCAGCCGAGGGCGGTCAGCGTCCCCCACAGGGCCGGGTTCATGATCCGCTCACCGACAGTCCCATGATTCGCTTAGTGTACAGGTTTCGGAGTCGACGACGAACCCGCGGCCGGGTCGGTAGCTCCGGGTCAGTAACTGGAGACGCCGAGCAGGTCGCGGCGCGCCTTCTCCAGGTGCTCGTGGATCAGCTCGAGGGCGCTCTCGACGTCGCGCCTACGCAGGGCCTCGTAGAGGCCGCGGTGCTGGCGGTTGTAGTCGGCGATCGCCTCGGGGGTCAGGACCTTGTCCTTCATCACGTTCCACAGGGCGTGGCCGCGGACGTCGTTGATCTGGTCGTAGATCCACACCAGCAGCGGGTTGTGGGTGCACTGGGCGAGACGCTGGTGGAAGACGCCGTCCCAGTGGGTGAAGTACTCGGCGTCGTCGCCCGAGGCCTCGATGCGGCTAAGGGCCTCGCCCAGGTGGTCGATGTCCCGGGCGCTGGCGTTGGCCACCGCGAGGCGCGTCATGTGGGGTTCGACGGCGAGGCGGACCTCGGTCAGCTCCAGCGGGCTGGTGATCTCGGCGATCTCCTCCTCGCGGTTGACCGGGCGGTGGCTGACGAAGGTGCCGCTGCCGATCCGGCGCACCACCAGGTGGGTTTCCTCGAGCCGCTGCAGGGCCTTGCGGACCGTCGAGCGCGAGGCGTTGAAGAGACGGGCCAACTGGCGCTCGGCCGGCAGGCGGTCGTCGAAGGCGTAGGTCCCCTCGAGGATGGCCCGCCTGAGCTCGGCGGCGATGGCCCCCGAGTCCGCCTGGTTGAGGTCGTCGGCGGACGGCTCGGGGGTCAGGCCGGGCCGGGGTTCGTCATCGTGGGGACGTACCATTGTCCGCCTCTTTGGGAAAAATTGGTTTGCAAAAGGAATAGATCATGTTCATATTGGTTGGTCATTCGTCAAGGGCATTTTGCCCTCGTCCGCGCCCCTTTGGCCGCTGAGGGAGCCAGCCGGTGGGCTTGACCGGGGCTCGGAGGACACGCTGAAATTGGTATGATATTGGTTTTCAACTCCACGACTTCGCCGCGACAGTCGACCAATTCCGGGAGAAACGTAAATGACTGACTTGGAAGCTCACGTAAGCAGGGAAGGCCGCGATGACCTCGTCAAGCAGGTCCGCAGCTTGATCAAGGAACAGGGGATCGTCTACATCTACTACCAGTTCGTCTCGGTCACCGGACGCATCGTCGGCAAGGGCATTCCGGCCGATCACTGGGAGGCCATCGCCAAGAAGGGCTTCCAGCTGGTCTACGGCTCGACCGCCAACCTGTATACCGACCGCCACGACACCTACATCGGCTACGGCCCCGAGTCCTCCGAGCTGGTCGGCATCCCCGACCCTGAGACCTTCTGCCAGCTGCCGTGGGACAAGCGGGTGGCGCGGGTCTACTGCACCTGCTTCCGCAACCGCGAGGAGGAAGTCAACCCGGGCGGCCACCTGACCTCGGACTGCCGGGGCAACCTGCGCATCATCCACGAGCAGTTCAAGAAGGACCACGGCGGCCTGCACCTGCGCGCCGGCACCGAGCCCGAGATGATGTGGCTCAAGAAGGGCGAGAACGGCCTGCCGGACGGCGGCTGTTCGAAGCCCAACTGCTACCACCTGGACCAGTTCGAGATCCTGCGTCCGGTGTTCCTCCAGGTCATCGACTACGCCCAGGCGATGGGCCTCGACATGATCCAGGGCGACCACGAGGACGCCCCGGGCCAACTCGAGCTCAACTGGAACTTCGACGAGGTGCTCAGGAACTCAGACCGCCTGACCACCTACCGCCAGATCTGCGCCGCGGTGGCCCGCGAGCACGACATCATCGCCTGCTTCATGTCCAAGCCGTTCATGGGGGTGTCGGCCAACGGCTGCCACCACAACCTGTCCCTGTGGCGCGGCGGCAAGGAGGAGCTCAACACCCTGCACCAGGACCCGATGGCCGGCATGGAGGGCAACTTCACCTACCTCAAGGGCGGCGAGAACACCTTCATGCCGGCCGAGGGCGAGAGGAAGCCGGGGCCGATCGGCCTCAACTGCATCGCCGGGGTGATGGATCACATCGGCGCCCTGACCGCGCTCGGCTCGCCGACCGTGAACTCTTACCGCCGTCTGTGGGACACCGGCTTCTGGGCCCCGGTGTTCGCCGACTGGGGCTACCAGAACCGGACCTGCGGCCTGCGCATCTCGGCCCCGGGGCGCTTCGAGTACCGATCGGTCGATTCCACCGTCAACCCGTACCTGATGGGGGCCGCCATCCTCAAGGCCTTCGACGACGGCATCAGGCGCGACCTCGATCCCGGGGAGCCCGAGGAACGCAACATCTACGAGGCCATGGAGGCCGGCAAGCAGGTGACCAAGCTGCCGATGTCGCTGGGCGAGGCGCTCGACAAGTTGGCCAAGGACGAGGTCATCAAGTCGGCGCTGCCCGACGAGATGTACAGGGTCTTCCAGCACTACAAGAACGACGAGTGGGAACGCTTCAACGCCACCGTCACCGAATGGGACCTCGAGAATTACTGGGATTGCCTGCCGTAGTCGTTACGGCGGACAACCCGCATGCATGTTCAAACCTTAACCAAGGAGTGATCACCTCAATGTGTGGCATTGCTGGAATCATTCACCGGAAGAAACCTGGGGACATCGGCAAGGAAATGACCGACATGCTCCAGGCCCTCAAGCACCGGGGCCCGGATTCGACCGGGTTCGCGGTCTACGGCATACCGAAAGCCGGCCAATACGTGATGCGGTTCAAGACCGCCGAACAGGAGGAACTGGGCAAGGGCTTCCAGATCCTGAAGCAGATCAAGGACCGTAAGACGGAGGTCGACCAACGCCTCGAGGAGACCGGGGTGACGATCGTCCAGGAGGACCAGGTCACCGAGTACGCCTTCCGCTACGTGCTGTCCTACGACGGCGACCTCAAGCGGATGGTCAACTACATCGAGGAAGTGGACGGCGCCGAGATCCTGTCGCTCGGCGAGGCCCTGGAGCTGATCAAGGACCTGGGCGACGCGACCCGGGTCTCCAACCAGTACCAACTGGGGGGTTTCACCGGCACCCACGCCATCGGGCACACCCGGATGGCGACCGAGTCCGATGTCGACATCCGCTCCGCCCACCCCTATTGGGCCTACCCGTTCAACGACGTCGCGGTGGTCCACAACGGCCAGCTGACCAACTACTGGAACAGCCGGCGCGATCTCGAACACCGCGGACACCGCTTCATGTCCGACTGCGATTCCGAGCTCATCGCGGTGTACCTGGCCGACAAGATGGACCGCGGCACCGAGCTCGAGGACGCGATGCGGGATTCGCTGGTCGAGTTGGACGGGGTATTCACCTACGTGGTCGCCACCTCCGACCGCCTCGGCCTGGCCAAGGACACCATGGCCGCCAAGCCGATGGTGCTCTACGAAGACGACGACACCATCGTCCTGGCGTCCGAGGAAGTGGCGATCCGCTGCGTGTTCCCCCACGAAATCAAAACCTACGACCCCTACGAAGCGGAGGTTCGGGTATGGAAAAGGTAGAAACCGGAGGACAGCACAAGTCCTACGAAAAGGGGATGCACACGGAGCAGCTCCGTGGGCGCACCCAACAGGTCTTCTTCTCCCCGGAGGAGTCCGAAAACGTCGTCTATCCCTTCGCCCACGACGTCGACTTCGACAACAAGGCCGAGCTCGATATCAAGGACATGGAGATCACGGACGTCAACCTCAAAATCCGCGAGTTGATGGAGCACGGCCACGGTCACATCGTGATCAAGAACCCGCTGGCCAAGCACTCGCTGGGGGTCGGCATCCTCAACCGGCTCAAGCTCGACTTCGAAGGCAGCCTCGGCTACTTCGGGGTCGGCCTGATCGACGGCCCCAACGTCCACGTCAAGGGGCGCGTCGGCTGGTCGTGCGGCGAGAACATGATGGCCGGCACCATCGTCATCGAGGAGAACGCCGGTTCGTGCTTCGGCGCGGCGATTCGCGGCGGCGACTTGGTGTGCAAGGGCGACGTCGGTTCCAGGACCGGCATCGACCAGAAGAGCGGCACCATCATCGTCGGCGGCAGGACCGGGGCGTTTTCCGGCTTCATGATGCAGCGCGGGCGGATGATCGTGCTCGGCGACGCCGGCATCAACCTCGGCGATTCGATGTACGACGGCACCATCTACGTCGGCGGCGAGATCGCGTCGCTGGGCGTCGACGCGGTGCTCGGCGAGATGACCGATCTCGAGGCCGAGTGGATGGAACGCAAGCTGGCCCTGTACGGGATGAAGGCTCCCAAGGGCGCCAGTAAGATGACCAAGATCGTCGCCGGCAAGAAGCTCTGGAACTACGACAACCTGGAGCCCGCCGAAAAGAAGATCATCCTGTAGGCGCTCCGAGGAGGTTGGAGGAACACCATGGCTACCAAACGAAACAAGGCGAACCTGGGCTCGAGCTTCATCTATCCGCCCAACGTCATCGACGACATCCACATCAAGTCGGAACTCGGCCGTTACCGCATGCGCGGCATGTCGCTGTTCAAGAAGATTCCGAGCTGGGACGACCTGACCTTCATGCCGGGCACGCTGACCCGGTTCGTGATCGAGGGCTACCGCGAGAAGTGCCTGACCAAGACCGTCATCGGTCCCCAGGCCAAGCGGCCGATGGAACTCGACATCCCGATCTACATCACCGGGATGAGCTTCGGCGCGCTGTCGTTCGAGGCCAAGACGGCGCTGGCCCGGGGCGCCACCATGGCCGGCACCGCGACGTGCTCGGGCGAGGGCGGCATGATCCCCGATGAGAGGCGCTATTCGGAGAAGTGGTTCTACCAGGTCATCCAGTCGCGCTACGGCTTCAACCCCCACCACCTGCAGTTGTGCGACGCCTGCGAGTTCTTCATCGGCCAGGGCTGCAAGGTCGGCCTCGGCGGCCACCTGATGGGTCAGAAGGTGACCGACCAGATCGCCGAGATGCGCTCGCTGCCGGCCGGTATCGACCAACGCTCGCCGGCCCGCCACCCCGACTGGCTGGGGCCCGACGACCTGTCGCTGAAGATCCAGGAAATCCGCGAGGCGACCAACGGGGAGATCCCGATCCAGCTTAAGCTGGGCGCGGCGCGGGTCTACGACGACGTGCGCATGGCGTTGAAGACCTCTCCCGACAGCATCTACGTCGACGGCATGGAGGGCTCGACCGGCGCCGGGCCGCACCTGGCCACCGAGGATACCGGCATTCCCGGCATCGCCGCCATCCGCCAGGCCCGCAAGGCGTTCGACGACCTGGGCTATAGCGGCAAGGTGTCGCTGGTCTACGCCGGGGGCATCCGCAACGGCAGCGACGTCGCCAAGGCCCTGGCGCTGGGCGCCGACGCGGTGGCCATCGGCCATTCGGCGATGATGGCGCTCAACTGCAACAAGGATATCCCGGAGGCCGACTACGAGGGCTCGTTCGGGGTCGAGGCCGGGTACTGCTACCACTGCCACACCGGGCGCTGCCCGGTCGGCGTGGCGACCCAGGATCCCGAGCTGCGGGCCCGTCTCGATCCCGACGAGGCGGCCGAGCGGGTCTACAACTTCCTCCACTGTCTGACCATCGAGTGCCAGATGATGGCCCGCGCGTGTGGCAAGACCAACGTCCACTCGCTGGAGCCCGAGGACCTGGCGGCGTTGACCATGGAGGCCTCGGCGCTGGCCATGGTGCCGTTGGCGGGAACCCAGCACACCGTCGGCCGGCCCGACATGACCCGGTATTAGGAGAGCGAAGATGAGTGGCAAAGTGGATATCGACCGTTTCCTCGACAGCGACGGTATCGACAGCGAACGCGAGGAGGAGATCGGTCAACACATCGGCTATCGCTACGACGTCAACCTGGTGCCCGATTACGATCTGCTGACGCCGTTCCTCAAGCGTTACATCGAGACCATGGGATGGCGGGACCTCAACTGGCTCGAGGACATCCACATGGGCTACGAGGAAAACCGGGCCGCGGTGTTCGACCGCAACATCAACGGCTGGGTGACGGTGCCCGAGGACATCGAGCTGCCCGACAACCAGCAGGAACGGGACATGATCGCCCGCGAGTTGCTGATCAAGTTCCAGATGTCGGAACACCATCCGCTGGTCGAACTCCGGGAAGCCTACCGGAAGTTCTGATTTCCAGGCGGGCGGCGGCCCTCGCGGCCGCCGCCCGCCGCCTCCGTCGGGGACGAATCCATCTCCCCCCCTCGTCCCCGACGGAGTACGGCATCCGCGCCGCCGGGCGCCGGCACCGGATCACGGGCGACGTGGGTCGGGATCAGCTTCGGCGGCGTTCCAATCGGGGGTGAAGGCGAGGATGCGCACGCTACCGGGCAAGGACGGGTTGAAGGCGTGGTTGTGCCAGTAGGTGGCCCGCCAGGCCGGCGTCTCGCGGTCCACCCCGGCGATCCGGCAGGGCAGGCGGTAGAGCTGGCTGAACTGCTCGAAGGTCAAGCGGCACCGGCCGGCCGCGTACAAGGCCTCGGCGATCGGCGAATCGGCGGCGAACAGGGCGCTCAGGACGTCGGAGAACTCCCCGGGATACTGGTAGTAGACGGAGCTCAGCATCTTGATCGCCGCCTCGTGGCGCAGGCGGGGGTCCTGGGTCCGCCTGACCATGTGGCGGAACATGTCGGCGTCGGCCGCCGGATCGTGGTGGAGGATGAGGACGGTGAGCGCCTCGGCGACCACGGTGCCGTCCTCCAGCGCTGCCCGCGGCCGCATGGCGGCCGACGGCCGGCCGACCGCCTCGCGGACCGCCAACTGGCGCACCTTGCACTGCCAACCGAGGAAGTGGTCGCGCAGCGTATTGTCGTCGTTAAGCAGGGGCTTTTTGGGGTCGTTCATGGCGCTTCACCATACCCCGGACGGGGCCGGGATTGAAGGTCCGCGGTGAGCCAGCAGCCGAAATTCCGCATCACCGTCCGCCCCTACCTGGTGAGCTACGACTGCGCCCGGAACGAGACCCTGCTGGCCGCCGCCCACGCCTGCGGCCTGATGCTGTTCAACAACTGCCAGAAGGGCGAATGCGGGACCTGCAAGGTGCGAATCAAGAAGGGCCAGGTCAAACTGGCCCCGTTCATGCTCTCGGCCCTGAGCATGGCCGACATCGACGCCGACTACACCCTGGCCTGCCGCTCGTACCCGCGCAGCGACATCGTAATCGTCGCCGAACTCCCCATCTGGCCCGAGGCCAGGCACTACGAAAGGCTGAAGTAGGGGGGCCTCACACCCCGCTTCTCGCCACCTCCAGCATCACCTGCAGCAGCACGTTGGCGCCGGCTTCGAGGTGCTCGGGACGGGTGTGTTCGTGGGGGCTGTGGCTGATGCCGGCGGCGCTGGGGACGAAGATCATCGCCGTCGGGACGTGGCGGGCCAGGGCCTGGGCGTCGTGGCCGGCGCCGCTGGGCATCCGCCGGGCCGGATGGCCGAGGCGACCGGCCGCCGCCTCGATGCGGGCGACCAGGGCGGAATCGAAGGTCACCGAGGCGAAGCGGCTGAGCTCGCGGATCTCCACCGCCACCTTTTCGTCGCCGGCGATGGCCTCGGCCAGCTCGCGGACCGCCGCCTCGAGCGCCGCCAGCGGTCCCGGCTCGGGGTCGCGCAGGTCCACCGTCACCGTCGCCCGGCCGGCGATCACGTTGACCACGTCGGGTTCCAGGCGCAGGCTGCCGGCGGTGATCACCGAGGCGGCGCTGCCCCGGGCCAGCGCCGCGGGGGCCTC
>CAZWEZ010000129.1:0-8503 GCA_964632795.1 uncultured Thalassospiraceae bacterium
GAACCGGAGTTAGCGGATTCGCTGCCTTTGCCTTTGCCTTTGCCTTTGCCTTTGCCTTTGCCTTTGCTGTTTCCTTTACTTGGCCCCACGGAAGCACTCTTGCCTGTTGGGTTCCCTTGACTGATGCCGATGCCGATGCCGATGCCTAAACCCTTACCCTTGGCAGAAGTGGCTTGCACACCGACCTCGGATCCCGGCGCCGACCCGACGCTGGCGGTCTGCCCGGCTGAAACGTCGGATGAGGGTCCATCGGCAGTGGCCGAAACCCCAACCGTTCCTTGGCTCACGCTTACCGAAGCGCTATTTAGGCCAACACTGACACCGAAGGTTGTTCCCTTGACGGCGGCAATCAGATAGGGGGTCTCGACCAGGAAGTGGAGATTGGGCTTCTTGGTGACGTTGAACAGCATGTTGCCGAAGGTTTGCAGGATCCGGGTGCCGGCCTTATCCGGCCACGCCGGTAGGGCCATGCGGGTGTTTGCCGCTATGGCGATGGTGCCTTCTTTGCTCGTCAGCAACGCAAACCCATCATCGCCGCTCTTGACCTGGCTCGACAAACCCAGCGTCGTGCCCGCTGTCAGCGGCTGCCAGAATCCGGCGCCAGGCTCCTGTGGTGAGGTTCCCTCCACGCCTGAGGAGGTATCGAAGGCCGCCATTTCAAGAGCTTCGGCATCCGCCTGCCTGAATAAAATGTCACCGGATGCGACTTCGACGTCCCATTCGACGTCCCAGTCGCCTTCCCTGGGGCTCCATTTACCCTCCTCGAGTGAGGCCAAATGTTTCATTCGTAGCGATTCAAGGATCATCTCCGTCGTGGTCCGGTCGTCGGCGCCCCCTGGGATCGTCCCCAGTCCGCCAAAAAAGACCAGAAAAACCGTGAAGAAGGTCGCTCCGCGCCAAAGGGTTTTATAGGGCATGGCACACACTTCCTATCTCAAGGGGAACAAGGTGATGGAAACAACTCCTAACACTACCTGCGCGATTTAAGGCCCAGGAAGATCGCCCATTCGTCCTGTTCATTCCTTACAACTCCGCTCTCGATTCATCGACCCGGCTATCTGCTTCCCCGGAAGCGGATTTCCTCCGTCGCCTCGTGAACCCGCGCGGTTATCGCGACCACCGGAATGTCCCTCGGCTCATCGTCCTTCCTGAGCATCCTGACCACGTCCAGGCCTGAGATGTCGGGAAGCTAGATGTCCATGATGGCGAGGTCGGGGGAGCGTTCACAAACCAGCCCCAGGACCCGTCTGCCTTCCCCGGTCTGGATCGCCGTGTAACCCTTTGCCTGCAGCAGATCGCTGAAAAGCTTCACGTGAAGCTTGTCGTCATCGACCATCAGGTTGGTTCCCAGCATCGCGTCCGCGCCCCCAAACGGCGATTTGAGCGATCCGTCTCCCCTTCACCTCTTTGGCGTGCGTGATTCGAAGTGTTATTAATGGATTCTACAACAATTGTCGCCGTTTGTAACCTGTGGACAAATACGGGCATGGGAACAAGCGTATTCGATGAAGGCTATTTTTCAGTTCGCGACTCAGGCCCGCCTCATCTCATCAAGACAGAACACCGACAGACAAGGATGAGGTATCTCGAAGGGTGGCTATGTACCGGCGGCGGCTTGTCGGCCCCGGTGGAAGGCCTTGGCGTTGAGCTCGGCGAGGGCCGGCTTGCGGGCTCGGAAGCGCTCGACGACGCACCGTTCGATGGTCGCCGCATCCAGCGGCAGGTGGTCGGCCGCGGCGCCCAGCATCACGGTGTTGGCCAACCGCACCTCGCCGAGGTCGGCGGCGATGGCGGTGGCGTCCAGCTCGAGGACCCGGACCCCGCCGGCGCGCAAGGTGGCGATCGGGTCCTCGGGGTACTCGAACAGCCCCCCCGTGACCACCAGCGGCAGCACCCGGGCGGTGTTGACCAGGGCCAGCCCCCCGGGGCGCAGGTGGGGGCCCCAGCGCAGGCCCTCGGCGGCCTCGAAGGCGACCAGCAGGTCGGCGCTGCCGGGGACGATCACCGGCGACAGGACCCGGGGCCCGAAGCGCACCTGCGAGGACACCACCCCGCCCCGCTGGGCCATCCCGGCGACCTCGGTCTTCTTGACGTCGTGGCCGGCGGCCAGCGCCGCGGTGGCGATCACCTCGGCCGCCGTCATCACCCCCTGGCCGCCGATGCCGACCACCAGCACGTTGACCACGGCGTTGCCGGGGGCGTTGGCGTCGGCGCCCATCACGCCGCCTCCAGCGGCACGATCACCTTGGGCGGGCAGGTCTCAATGCACAGCCCGCAGCCGGTGCACGCCGCGCTCTCGATCTTGACGAAGGCCAGCGGCGCCTCGCGCCCGCCCTTCTTGAGCTCGACCTCGCGCCGGGTGACGACGATCGCCGGACAGCCCACCGCCAGGCAGTTGGCGCACCCGGTGCAGTCGTCCTCGACCACCTTCAGCGGCGGTTGCGGCCGGTAGTCGCCGATCAGCACGCACGGCCGGTCGGTGACGATCACCGAGGGCTCCTCGACGGCGATCTCCCGGCGCAGCACCTTGTACAGCTCGGGCAGCCGGTAGGGATCGACCACGTGGACCCTTTCTTCGGCCACCCCCAGGGCCCGGGCCAGGGCCGCGAAGTCGATCCGCGGCGCTTCGGCGCCGTAGAGGTCGCGCCCGGTCCCCGGGTGGTCCTGGCCGCCGGTCATGCCGACGGCCCGGTTGTCGAGCAGCAGGACCGTCACGTTGGCCCGGTTGTAGACGATGTTGAGCAGCCCCTGCATGCCCATGTGGAGGAACGTCGAATCGCCGATCACCGCGACCACCGCCTTGCCCGCCCCGGCCTCGCCGCGGGCCAGGTCGAGGCCCTGGGCCACCCCCATCGAGGCGCCCATCGAGATGGTGGTGTCCAGCGCCTGCCAGGGATGGCCGGCGCCCAGCGTGTAGCAGCCGATGTCGCCGGCGATCACCACCTTCTTCCTCAGCCGGGCCAGGCAGCAGTAGATGCTCAGATGCGGACAGGCCGCGCACAGGGTCGGCGGCCGCGGGAACAGGGCCGGCGCCGGGGCCGGGGCCGCCTCCTTGCCGCCGTCGCCCGCCAGCCCCGCCTTCAGCACCTCCGGGGTCAGCTCGCCCGAGGCCGGCAGCAGGTCCTTGCCGTGGACCTCGAGGCCGGCGGCGCGCAGTTCGTTCTCGACCAGCGGCTCGGTCTCCTCGACCACCACCAGGCGCTCGACCTTGTCGGCCAGGCGGCGGGCCAGGCCCACCGGGAGCGGACAGCCGAGCCCCAGCTTGAGCACCGGCGCCTCTGGGAAGGCCTCGCGGACGTGCATGTAGGCCGGGCCCGAGGCGATGAAACCGAGAGACCGATCGGCGCCCTCCTCGAGCACGTTGAGATCGCACGTCTCGCTGTATTCGGCCAGCCGGCGGTCGCGCGCCGCCATCACCGGCAGCCGCTTGCGGGCGTTGTTGGGGGTCATCACCCAGCGCGTCGGATCGACCTCGAAGCCGGGGATCGGGCGCTCCCGGCGCTGGCCCAGCTCGACCATCCCCTTGACGTGGCAGACCCGGGTGGTCATGCGGACCAACACCGGCGCCTCGAAGTCCTCCGATATCTCGAAGGCGCGCAGCACCATGGCGTGGGCTTCCCGGGAATCCGCCGGCTCCAGCACCGGCAGGTGGGCGAAGCGGCCCCAGTAGCGCGAATCCTGCTCGTTCTGCGACGACGACATGCCGACGTCGTCGCAGACCACGATCACCAGGCCGCCGACCACCCCGCACAGGGTCAGGGTCATCAGGGCGTCCGAGGCGACGTTGAGGCCGACGTGCTTGAGCGCGCACATCGCCCGGGCGCCGGACATCGAGGCGCCGATGGCGACCTCGAGGGACACCTTCTCGTTGACCGCCCACTGGCCACGGACGTCGGGGTAGAGGGCGATGTTCTCCAGGATCTCGGTCGAGGGCGTCCCCGGATAGGCCGCCGCCACCGCCGTCCCCGCCTCCCACACCGCGCGCGCCACCGCCTCGTTGCCCGACAGCAACACCCGGCTGCCCGCCGGCGCCACCACGACCTTGTCCACCGACCGTCCTCCTCGGCAATTAATACCAAGGTTCACTGATAATGACCCATAGAGACGGCTTTCCTCCTACCCGGCGGCACGCCGAGGCGATCTCTATGGGTCATTATCAGTGAACCTTGGTATGAGCCGGCGATGGTAACCGCAAACTGTTCGTAGGGCAAACAATCCCCCGGCCCCCCCACGAAGGCCCTTTCGAAGACCGTGATTGAGCCCCCCCCGTCATTGGGATAGCCTCCATCGCCATACGCCTTGCCGATCTAGGAGATAGCGTGTTCAAAAAAATCCCGGACGTCTCCCGGTTCCCGGTCAGGATCAGCCATGACAATTGGGCCATGGGAATCGGACTGACGGCGTTCGCCGCCTTTTTCCTGACGCTGGCGGCATATGGCGATCCCGGCTCCGATACCTTGGGATGGTTGATCACCCTTACGTTCGGCGTCATCGGCCTGCCCATCGGCGTTGTCCTGATGGGGCAACGCGACAACATCGAGATCGACCGGGAGACCGTCACCGTGCGCCAGCGCGTGTGGCGCAAGCGGACAACGTGGAGCGAACCCCTGGCCAACTTCCACGGCGTCCTGCGCCGCGTCGAATCGAGGTTCGGACACAACAAGCGCTACAGGCTCTACAACGTCGAACTGCTGCACCCGGAGGAGGACAAGACGCTGCTTCTCCACAAGAGCCAGAAAGAGGATGGGATCCGGGCCTTCTGGGAGACCGCGGCGCGGACCTTCGAGCTTCCGGCGCTGGAAGTGGGCGAACAAGGCATAATCGGGCGCCAGGTGGCCGATCTCGACAAATCGATCCAGGAGCTGGCCCGGGAAGGCCGTCTCGAGGACGACTTCGACGCCTCCCAGGCGCCGCCCAAGGGCATCGCCTGGCGGCGCCACGAAGACAGGCTCGTGGTCTCGGTGCGCCTGGCCTATTCCAGCGGCATCGTCTGGATCGTGGTCGGACTGGCGCTCATGGTCGCCATCCCGGCCCTGCTCGGGGTGACGGTGGGCCTTATCTCCGGCGAGCCGACATTGGTCTACGGCTTTTCGGTGATGCTCGTTCCCGCCGCCGCCGTCGCCGCCTGGATGGCCACCGTCAAACGGTGGATCGTCATCACGCCGTCCACCCTGCGGGTCTTCGGACGCTGGCTGTGCGGCCCCTATCCGCACCCCCGGAGCGGCCGGGGCGAAGTCGCCGTCGGTCAAATCGAAACCGTCATCCGGCGCCCCGACGTGGGACGCATCGACCGCGAGGAGTTGCGGATCGAATCCGACACCGGGGGGATCACCATCGGGCCGCTGGTCGAGGAACAGGGCCGGTGGCTGGAACACTTCATCGTCTCCGCCACCATCGGCGCCCCCGGCGCCCGCCAGGATTATACCAGCGGCCACAATCACTGACTCCCCCGACCATCCTTCGACACGCCGCTTGCGCGGCTGCTCAGGATGAGATTTTTTGAAAAATAAAGAGATTCCTCATCCTGAGCAGCGAGCGAAGCTCGCGTGTCGAAGGATGCCCACAGGTCAGTGTCTCTGTCCGCTGGTATTAGTCGATCACCAGTTGGTGCAGCTCGCACGGGTGGCCTGGTAGCTCTTGAGGGTATCGAGTTTGTCGTGGGCGCGGTCGCGCTCCCGGTTCATGGCCCTGATCAGCGGCTTGAGGCGCTTGCTCAGCAGATCGCTGTAGGATTTCTTGGCCTTTTTCTCGGTCCGGGCGACGATCCAGGGCCTTTTTCTGAGGGTGTCCACGATTCGCTTGCGGATCTTCGGGGTGTATTTTTCCATCGCCCGGGAATTGATCCCCACGTGCTTGTTCTCGTGGCGGAGGATGGCCTTGTACTCGCAACTGCGCTTGGGGTATTGGCGGTCGATGTAGACGGTCATCTTGGGAAAGCCGACCCGGATCTCGGCCTTTTTCAGAAAGGCGCAGTACTTGAAATCCCCGACCTTGCCATAGGCAATCCGGGTCCCGAAGCTGTAGGCGAACTCGGCCACGGTGAGCCCCATGGTGATTAACTTCGCGCGCTTCTTCCCCGTGTTCCTTTTCGAGAACATGGCATCGATCTTTTTGCGGCTCTTGGTGTGGTCGTAGCGGATCTTGCCGTCGTCGCGGATCAGCTCGACCACCGGCGCCGCGTCGGGACTCGGGCAGGTGGCGGCCCCGGCCCCGCCGGCCGGCCAAACGACCAGGACGACGATCGCCGCCCGTCCGATCCAACCCCATACCAAGGAGCGATGATAATGACCCATGGAGATCGCGCCCTCGTCCCGTCGGGTAGGAGGCGCGTTGCAGGCGATGGGGCGCATCGTCAAGGCGTGCCGACGCCCTCCGACGGGGCGCGGGCACGATCTCCGTGGGTCATTATCATCGCTCCTTGGTATAATGCGTCTCCCCGTTGCCCGGACCATGAATGTAGTCATGTTTTGACATGAAACGCCCTATATTTAAGGCTATGAACTCGCTTGGCATCGACAAGCCGCCGGCCGACACCCGGATCGTCGTCGCCATGTCGGGCGGAGTCGACAGCTCGGCCACCGCCGCCCTGCTGGCCGCCGACGGCTACCAGGTGATCGGCGTCACCCTGCAGCTGTATGACCACGGCGAAGCGGTGGCGCGACCCAACACGTGCTGCGCCGGGCGCGACATCGACGACGCCCGGCGGGTCGCCGACGTCCTCGCCATCCCCCACTACGTGCTCGACTTCGAAGACCGCTTCCGCGAATCGGTGATCGACGATTTCGCCGACGCCTACCTGCGTGGCGAGACCCCGATCCCCTGCGTGCGCTGCAACCAGACCGTAAAATTCACCGACCTGCTGGGCCGGGCCCGGGAGCTCGGCGCCGACGCCCTGGCCACCGGCCACTACGCGCAACGCCTCCCCGGCCGCCTCGGCGCCGACGGTCCCGAGCTGCATCGCGGCGCCGACGCGGGACGCGACCAGAGCTACTTCCTGTTCGCCACCACCCGCGACCAGCTCGACTACCTGCGTTTTCCCCTCGGCGCCATGGACAAGGAGGCGACCCGCCAACTGGCCCGCCGTTTCGACCTCCCGGTGGCCGCCAAGCCCGACAGCCAGGACATCTGCTTCGTGCCGCAGGGCTCCTACGCCGAGACCCTGGAACGCCTGCGCCCGGGGGCCTGGCAAGGCGGCGACATCGTCGACCTCGACGGCCATACGCGGGGCCGCCACCGGGGCATCGTGCATTACACCGTCGGCCAGCGCCGGGGCCTCGGGGTGGCCGCCAAGGAGCCGCTGTACGTGGTCCGCCTGGAGCCCGATACCGGCCGCGTCGTGGTCGGCCCCCGCCACGCCCTGCTGCGCGACCGCCTGACGCTCCGCGACGTCAACTGGCTGGGCGAGGGCGAGGCGCCGGGCCGGGATATCGCGGTCTCGGTCAAGCTCCGCTCCACCACGCCCCCGGCCCCGGCCCGCCTCGGCGGCCTTCCCGGGGCCCGCGCCGAAGTCGTCCTCCAGGACCCCCAACCCGGCATCGCCCCCGGCCAGGCCTGCGTCTTCTACGCCGGCCAACGGCTGTTGGGCGGAGGATGGATCGAACGGAGCGTCGCGGCCCATCCATTCGGCGCCGTGGGTGATTTTTCCGGGTAATTCGACACAGAGGACACAGAGAAAGATAAAGCCACAGAGGACACCGAGATACCTCGCCCGTCATCATCCATCATGGCTACATTCGAAAGCCAGGTCGCGCGAAGCGCATTCTCTTTATCTTCCTCAGTGTCCTCTGTGGCTTTCTCTTCCTCTGTGTCCTCTGTGTCCTCTGTGTCGAATTACCCGGTTCGTTCAAGCAACCCATGGACAGGTTACGGCCCCCTACAGCAGCAGGCCGCCGGCGGCGACCACGATCTGGCCGCTGATGAAGTCGGATTCCGGGAGGCAGAACAGATACACCGCCCCGGCCGCCTCCTCGGCGGTTCCGGCGCGGCCCAGCGGCGTGAGCGAGCGCACCGTGTCGAGCAGTTGGGGCTGCATGCCGACCTTGATCTGGCGCCCGCCGACGTCGATTTGCGCCCCGTCCTCGCCCAGTTCCCGGGTCAGCCGGGTCTCGATGAGCCCGAAGGCGACGCAGTTGACGTTGACGTTGTAGCGCCCCCACTCCTTGCACAGGGTCCGGGTCAGCCCGATCAGCGCCGACTTGGCGGCGCCGTACGCGGCCTGGCCGGGGTTGCCGTAGAGGCCGGAGATCGACGACACGTTGACCACCTTGCGGTGCACCTTGCGCCCCTCGGCGATCTCGCGCTTGGCGGCGGCGCGGATGAAGTCGGAGGCCGCGCGCAGGATGCGGAACGGCGCCGTGACGTGGACCTCCATCATCGCCTGCCACTGCTCGTCGGACATCTTCTGGATCACGTTGTCCCAGGTGTAGCCGGCGTTGTTGACGATGATGTCGAGCCCGCCGAAGGTCTCGATGGCGGTGCCGACGAAGTTCTCGGCGAACCCTTC
>CAZWEZ010000130.1:0-8435 GCA_964632795.1 uncultured Thalassospiraceae bacterium
GCCTCGGGCTTGGGTTCGGCCTCGGGCTTGGGTTCGGCCTCGGGCTTGGGTTCGGGTTTGGGCTTGGCTTGCTTGGTTTGCTTGGTTTGCTTGGTTTGCTTGGCCTTCTCGGCCTCCCCTTCCTCCGGCAGGCTCTCGAGCGGCGTCTCCTCGGCCTCGCCGGGATCGCCTCCCGAGGCCGACACCTCCTCCTGGATGCCGTCGAGCACCGCTCCCTGCATCAGCTCGCAGTACAGGCTGACGGCGCGGATGGCATCGTCGTTGCCGGGGATCGGGTGGTCGATGCCGGTCGGGTCGCTGTTGGAATCGATGACTCCGACCACGGGAATCCCCAGCTTTTTGGCTTCGGCGACGGCAATCGCCTCCTTGTTGGTGTCGATGACGATCAGGACGTCGGGCAGGCCGCCCATCTCCTTGATCCCGCCCAGGGCGCGGTCCAGCTTGTTGCGTTCGCGGGTGAGGCGGAGGAGTTCCTTCTTGGTCAGGCCGACGCCCTCCTCGGTCAACTTCTCGTCCAGCTCGCGCAGGCGCTTGATCGAATTGGAGATGGTGCGCCAGTTGGTCATCATCCCGCCGAGCCAGCGGTGATTGACGTAGTACTGGCCGCACCGCTTGGCGGCGTCGGCGATCTTGTCGGTGGCCTGGCGCTTGGTGCCGACGAACAGCACCCGGCCGCCGCCGGCGACGGTATCGCGGACCGCGACCATCGCCCGGTGCAACAGGGGGACCGTCTGCTCGAGGTCGATGATGTGAATGCCGTTGCGGACCCCGAACAGGTACGGGGCCATCTTGGGGTTCCAGCGCCGGGTGTTGTGCCCGAAGTGGACGCCGGCTTCCAGGAGCTGACGCATGGTGAAGGTGGGAAGTGCCATCGGTGGGTTCCTTCTCCGGTTGGACCGCCGCGGGCCATGGTCCGGGATTGTTCCGGACACCGGAGCGGCCGGCCGGCGAATGGGCGCCGGGGGCCGCAAGCCCGCGTGTGAATTCAGCGCCGCCTAGATACCCCCGGAACCCCGGATTGGCAAGCTCAAATCTCCTGGACGTCGACGATGCCGGGGATGGTCCGGATGGCCAGCAGCACCGATGGCGATACGGCGTAGCCCCCGGGGAGGGCGATCTCCACCTCGCGTTCGCCGTCGAGGCGGGAGACCAGCTTGACCCTTCCGCGCCCCTTTCCCTGGCGGGCCAGGACCTCGCGCAGGGGGGGCAGCGAGGCGGCGGAGCCCACGAATACCCGCAGGCCGTTGTCGATACGCCCGGCAACGTCGTCCAGGGGTTCCACGGCGTGGGCGGTCAGGCGCACCGTTTCCCCTTCGAACTGGGCGCCGGCCTTGATGAACAGCGACTTGCCGACCTCCAGCAGGTCGCGGCACGAACTCAGCAGTTCGGAGAACACCGTCACCTCGAAGACCCCGGTGGAGTCGGAGAACTGGACGAAGGCGAAACGGTTGCCCTTGCCCGAGGTCCTTTCCTTCTTGGCGATCACCGTCCCCGCCATGTTGAGCGGACCCGAGCGGCCCTCGCCGAGGACCTCGGAGATGCGGCGGACCTTGAGACGTTGGAGACTCTTGGCGAAGTCGTCCAGGGGATGGGCCGAGAGGTAGAAGCCGATGGCGTCGAACTCCTCCTTGAGGCGTTCCATGGACGGCCAGTCGGAGGTTTCGGGAAGCGCCACCGCGGCCGTCGGCAGGGCGGCCTCGCCGAACAGGCCGATCTGGCCGCTGTTGCGCTCGCCGGCCGCGGCGTTGGCGTGGCGCAGCAGGGTCTCGATGCCTTCGAAGACCTGTTTGCGGTTGGCGCACAGGGTGTCGAAGGCTCCCGCCTTGGCCAGGCTTTCCAGTTGACGCTTGTTGACCAGGCGGGGATCCAGGCGGCCGGCGAAGTCGGCGACGTCGGCGAACCGGCCGTTGGCCCGGCGTTCGGCGACCACCGCTTCCATCGCCGCCTCGCCGACGTTCTTGATCGCGGCCAGGGCGTAACGGATGGCCGCTTCGTTGCGGCCGTCCTTCCCGGGGGTTGGTTCGACCGCGAAGACGACCTCCGAGGCGTTGAGGTCGGGAGCCAGGACGGGCACCCCGAGGCGCTTCAGCTCCTGGAGGAAGCCGTTGAGCTTGTCGGTGTTGTGGATGTCCAGGGTCATCGAGGCGGCCATGAACTCCACCGGATGGTTGGTCTTCAGGTAGGCCGTCTGGTAGGCGATCAGGGCGTAGGCGGCGGCGTGGGACTTGTTGAAGCCGTAATCGGCGAACTTGGCCACCTGGTCGAAGATCTCGGAGGCCTTGGCTTCCGGGACCCCGCGGGAGGCGGCGCCTTCGACGAAGACCTTGCGCTGGCGGTTCATCTCGGGGCGGATCTTCTTGCCCATGGCGCGACGCAGGATGTCGGCCGAACCCAGCGTATAGCCGGCCAGTTCCTGGGCGATCTGCATCACCTGTTCCTGGTAGATCATGATGCCGAAGGTTTCCTTGAGGATGCCCTCCAGCGTCGGGTACAGGTAGTCGGGGTGCTCCTCGCCGTGCTTGCGCCGGATGTAGCTGGGGATGTTGGCCATCGGGCCCGGCCGGTAAAGGGCGACCACGGCGACGATGTCCTCGAAGCAGTTGGGCTTGAGCTTGCACAGCACGTCGCGCATGCCGGCGCTTTCCAGCTGGAAGACGCCGACGGTCTCGCCGTGCCCCAGCATCCGGTAGGTGGCGGCATCATCCAGGGGCAGGTTGGAGAGGTCGATGACGACCCCCTTGCGGGCGATCAGGTCGATCGCCTTGGCCAGCACCGTCAGCGTCTTGAGGCCGAGGAAGTCGAACTTCACCAGTCCCGCCTGTTCGACGTACTTCATGTTGAAGCCGGTCACCGGCATGTCGGAGCGCGGGTCGCGGTAGAGCGGAATCAGCTCCTCGAGCGGGCGGTTGCCGATGACGACGCCGGCGGCATGGGTCGAGGCGTGGCGGTACAGTCCCTCGAGCCGGCGGGCGATGCCGACCAGCCGTTCGACCTTGTCGTCCTCGGCGATCATCCGGGCGAGCTGGGGTTCGCCGGCGATCGCCTTGTCCAGGGTCACCGGGTCGGCGGGGTTGTTGGGCACCAGCTTGCAGATCCGGTCGACCTGGGGATAGGGCATCTCCAGGACCCGGCCGACGTCGCGCAGCACGGCGCGGGCCTGGAGCTTGCCGAAGGTGATGATCTGGGCGACGTGGTCGCGGCCGTATTTCTCCTGGACGTAGCGGATCACCCGGTCCCGCCCCTCCTGGCAGAAGTCGATGTCGAAGTCGGGCATCGACACCCGCTCCGGATTCAGGAAGCGCTCGAACAGCAGCCCCAGGCGCAGGGGGTCCAGGTCGGTGATGGTCAGCGCCCAGGCGACCACCGAGCCGGCCCCCGAGCCCCGCCCCGGGCCCACCGGGATGCCGTGCTCCTTGGCCCAGCGGATGAAATCGGCGACGATCAGGAAATAGCCCGCGTAGCCCATCTTGGCGATGACGCCCAACTCGTAGTCGAGGCGCTCGCGGTAGGGTTTGGCGGCGTGGCTCCGCTCCTCGTCGGCCATCCCCGGTGCGTAGACCTGGCGTTCCAGACGCGCCTCGAGCCCTTGCCGGGCCTGGGAGCGCAGTTCGTCCTCCTCGTTGTGCCCTTCCCCGCAATCGTAGGTCGGCAGGATCGGTTCGACCGTGTCGAGCATGAAGGCGCACCGGCGGGCGACGACCAGGGTGTTGGCGGTCGCCTCGGGCAGGTCGGCGAACAGCGCGCACATCTCCTCGGCGCTCTTGAAGCGGTGCTCGGGGGTCAGCCGGCGGCGTTCGGACTGGGACAGGTAGGTCCCGGCGGCGATGCAGATCAGGGCGTCGTGGGCCTCGAACATGTCGGCCTCGGCGAAGAACGCCTCGTTGGTGGCGACCAGCGGCAGGTGGTGGCGGTAGGCGAGGTCGATCAGCGCCGGCTCGATGCGCCGCTCGATGTCCAGCCGGTGGCGCATCAACTCGACGTAGAGCCGGCCCGGGAACAGGCCGGCCAGTTTATCGAGGACGGCTTCCGCCGCCGCGTCCTGGCCCTCGCCCAGCAGATGCCCGACCGGCCCCGAAGGCCCCCCGGTGAGGGCGATGAGGCCGTCGGTGCGGCCCTCGAACCCGGCCAGCGGGACGTGGGGATCGTCGTTCCCCTCGTTGCCCAGGTAGGCCCGGCCGAGCAGCTTGAGGAGGTTGCGGTAGCCGTCCGGGTTCTGGACCAGGAGGACCAGCGCCTCGGGATCGACCGGCGCCCCGTTGCGCACCCTCGGGCCATGGTCGCCGGCGTCGTCGCGGGTGACGGTGAGCTGGCAGCCGATGATCGGCTGGA
The DNA here is from genome assembly GCA_964632795.1 of uncultured Thalassospiraceae bacterium. Classification (GTDB taxonomy): domain Bacteria; phylum Pseudomonadota; class Alphaproteobacteria; order Rhodospirillales; family 2-02-FULL-58-16; genus CAZWEZ01. Next base: position 4,330 of record CAZWEZ010000130.1, read on the forward strand.
CCCCGGCGGCGGCGGCCGCCGCCGAGAACTCCAGGGCCCCGAACAGGTTGTTGGTGTCGGTCATCGCCACCGCCGGCATCCGCCTGCCCCGGCACAACTCCACCAAGCCCCCGACCGTGATCGCCCCCTCCGAAAGGGAATAGGCGGAATGAACGCGCAGATGAATGAAAGCGGCCTCGGTCATGGCGTCGAGTCTTTCACATCGACGCCGCCGTGTCACCGGATGTTGCGGCCCGACCTCACCTTATCCACAAGATTTTGAATTTATCCACAGGCGATGACGACGGTGCCGATCCAGTTCCTCTGGCGCCGGGCCAAGCGCCGGTCCACTTCCTCGCCGTCGTAGCCGACCACCGTGGCCGGGGTCGTGAACGCCTCGGGGTCGGAGATGTAGCGCGCGCCATGTTTGGTGCAGAAGGTGCAGTCGCAGACCCGGGGCGCGAATTCGGACGGCGGTTTCGCGGACTCGAGCCGGAACCGGATGTTGGAGCAGTGGCAGCCGCCGGTGATCACGTCAGCACCCCGTCGGTGAGTCTGGCCACGCGGTCCATGCGGGTCGCCAGGTCGGCGTTGTGGGTTGCGATGACGGCGGCCAGGCCGGCGCCGCGGGCCAGTTTGAGCAGCACCTCGAAGACGTTCGAGGCGGTCTCGGGGTCCAGGTTGCCGGTCGGCTCGTCGGCCAGCAGCAGCTTGGGAGCGTTGGCCAGCGCCCGGGCGATGGCGACCCGCTGCTGTTCGCCGCCCGACAGCTGGCCCGGACGGTGGCTGGCCCGTTCGTCGAGCCCCATCCACTCGAGCAGTTCCGCCGCCCGCAGGCGGGCCTGGCGGCGGCCCAAGCCGGCGATGATCTGGGGGATGGCGATGTTCTCGAGGGCCGAGAACTCGGGCAGCAGGTGGTGGTACTGGTAGACGAAACCGATGTTGTGGCGCCTAAGGCGGGTCCGGGCGTCGTCGTCGATCGCGGTGCACGGTTCGCCACACACCGTCATGTCGCCGGAATCCGGGGCCTCCAGCAACCCGGCGATATGGAGCAGGGTCGACTTGCCGGACCCGGACGGACCGACCAGGGCGACGATCTCGCCGGGCTCCACCTCCAGATCGATGCCGCGCAGGACCTCCAGCCGCGTCCGCCCCTGGCGGAAGGTGCGGTGGATGCCGTCGAGGCGCAGCACCGCCTCACTCATATCTGAGGGCCTCGGCCGGATCGATGCGGGCGGCCCGCCACGACGGATAGAGGGTGGCCAGGAACGACAGCCCCAGCCCCATCAGCACCACCGCCGTCACCTCGGTGGGATCGACCACGGCCGGCAGTTGGGACAGGAAGTAGATCTCGGCGGCGAACAGGTCGCTGCCGGTCAACCCCTGGATCCACTGGCGGATGGTCTCGATGTTGTCGGCGAAGGCGAGGCCGAGGGCCAGCCCGGCGAGGGTGCCGATGACCCCGATGCTGGCCCCGCTGAGGAAGAAGATGCGCATGATGGTGCCCCGGGTCGCGCCCATGGTGCGCAGGATGGCGATGTCGCGGCCCTTGTCCTTGACCAGCATGATCATCGACGAAACGATGTTGAAGGCGGCGACCAGGATGATCAGGGTCAGGATCATGAACATCACGTTGCGTTCCACCTGGATGGCGTTGAAGAAGCTGGAATTGGCCAGCTGCCAGTCGTGGATCCGGCCGCCGCCGCCGATCGCCTCGCGGATCCGGCGCCCTACCTGGACGGCCTGGTCGGGGTCCTCGACGAAGACCTCCAGGTTGGTCACCGCGTCGGGCATCTGGAAGTAGACCTGGGCCGCCTCCAGGGGCATGAAGACGAACCCGGAGTCGTACTCGTACATGCCGATCTCGAACAGGGCGGCGATCCGGTAGGCGCGCATGCGCGGCACCGTGCCGAAGACGGTGACGTTGCCTTGGGGCGAGATCAGGGTGATCTCCTGGCCGACGCCGAGCCCCAGCCGGGCGGCCAGGCGCGAGCCCACCACCACCGCGTTGCCCTCGAAGTCGGCGAGCGTGCCGGCGCGGATGTTGTCGGCGACGATGGCCCGCCGGGCGAGGTCGGCGGGTCTCAGGCCGCGGACCACGGCGCCGCTGGCGACGCCATTGGCCGTGGCCATCACCTGGCCCTCGATGATCGGGGTCACGACGACCACCCCGGGGACCTTGCGCACCACCTCGGCCATCGGGTCGTAGCCGCTCAGTTGGTTGACCTGGCCGTAGACGCTGAGGTGCCCGTTGAGGCCCAGGATGCGGCTCAGCAGCTCCTGGCGGAAGCCGTTCATCACCGACATGACGATGATCAGCGTCGCCACCCCGAGGGCGATGCCGAGCAGCGAGAACCAGGCGATGACCGAGATGAACCCTTCCTGGCGGCGGGCCCTCAGGTAGCGCATGGCCACCATCCATTCGAAGGCGGAGAACATCGGTTAGGCGGTCAAGGCGTCGAGCGCCTTGTCGATGGACAGTTCCCGGCGTTCGCCGCCCTTGCGCTCCTTGAGCTCGACGACCCCGTCCTTAAGGCCGCGCGGCCCGACCACCAGTTGCCAGGGAAGGCCGATCAGGTCCATTTCGGCGAATTTCATGCCGGCCCGTTCCGCCCGGTCGTCATAGAGGACCTCGATGCCGGCCGCCTTCATCTTGCCGTAGAGGTCCTCGCAGGCGGTCGTGCAGGCGTCGCCGTCCACCTTGAGGTTGATCAAACCGACCTTGAAAGGGGCCACGGATTCCGGCCACACGATGCCGGCCTCGTCGTGGGAAGCCTCGATGACGGCGCCGACCAGGCGCGAAACGCCGATCCCGTACGATCCCATCTCGACGGCGACCTCATTGCCGTCCGGTCCCGTCACCACCGCCCCCATCGGCTTGGAATACTTGTCGCCGAAAAAGAAGATGTGGCCGACCTCGATACCGCGCGCCTTTATCAGGTCATCACCCATGGTTCCCTCGATTTCCGGGTCGCGCTCATCATCGGTGGCGGCGTACATGCCGGTCAGACTATCGACGATGGTCTGCAAGTCACCTTCCAGGTCGATGTCGGTAAGCCAGTCCATGCCGATTAAGTCCTTGTGGCAAGCCACCTCGCTTTCGCCGGTATCCGCCAGGATCACGAACTCGTGGCTCATGTCGCCGCCGATGGGCCCGCTCTCGGCACGCATGGGGATCGCCTTGAGGCCCATCCGCTCGAAGGTTCGCAGGTAACTGACGAACATTTTGTTGTAGGACCGTTTGGCGCCCTGGTAATCCAGGTCGAAGGAGTAGGCGTCCTTCATCAGGAACTCGCGGCCACGCATGACCCCGAAGCGGGGCCGGACCTCGTCGCGGAACTTCCACTGGATGTGATAGAGCAGCTTGGGCAGGTCCTTGTAGCTCCTGACCGAAGTGCGGAAGATCTCGGTCAACTGCTCCTCGTTGGTCGGCCCGTAGAGCATGTCGCGCTGATGGCGGTCGGTGATCCGCAGCATCTCGGGACCGTAGTCGTCGTAGCGTCCGCTCTGGCGCCACAGGTCGGCCGGCTGGATGGTCGGCATCAGCATTTCCTGGCAGCCCATGGCGTCCTGTTCCTCACGCACGATCCGCTCGATCCTTTTGAGGACCCGGAACCCCATCGGCAGCCACGAGTAGATGCCGGCGCTGGACTGGCGGATCATCCCGGCGCGCAGCATCAGGCGGTGCGAGACGATCTGCGCCTCGGCCGGGGTTTCCTTCAGGGTCGGCATGAAATACTGGGAAAGGCGCATCGCATCCTCGCGGTAGGGAATCGGGGCCGACTCTAGGCCATGGCGGCGAGGACATCAACGACGGCGGGCGTCGGATTTCCGGTTGTCTCGCCGGGCGACGAAGGCGCCCTAAGTGCTGCCGCAAGGCCCGGACCAACTGCGTGTGAGAACCTAACCTCCCGCCATCAGCCGCCGGCACTTGGCCGCCAGTTCGGCCTCGATGCCGGAGGTCAGGGGCTGGCCGTTGAAGGTCATGCGCCCGGTCATGATGTTGTACTCGACCTTGCCCAGCACCGCGTCGCCCAGGTTGGCGCCGATCCCGGCGGCATCCTGGTAGGCCTGGTCGCGGTCGCCGAGGGCGGCACGGCGCTCGGCCAGGCGCTGAAACTCGAGGC
>CAZWEZ010000131.1:0-8123 GCA_964632795.1 uncultured Thalassospiraceae bacterium
TCGCTGTTCCCGTTTCCCCGGCAGGAGGCGGCGCGCCGGCGATGCCGGCGCATCGGCAAGCGCCGCCGACGCCCCGGGGGGGCCCCGGGGGGTGTCCCCCCGATTTTAAATGCGGGGGGCGCCCCCGCGACCCCCCGGGGGAGCGGGAACAGCGACCCTCCGGGCGGTCTTGCGCGGCTCCCGGTCGTCGTCGCGCGCCACTTGTGATGGGCCGCCATCACGGCGCGACGCGCTCCTAGCCGGGAGCCGCGCAAGGCCGTCACATGGGGCGAGGAATTATGAAAGTCAGTACTAGCCCAGGGTGCCGCGGATCGGGTAGTCGTTGGCCTGGATGAACTTGAGGCCGCCGAGGACGTTGTCCAGGTCGGGGCGGGCGAAGGGGGCGTTGGAGACATCGACGATCTGGATGTCGCCGGCAGGGTTGACCACGAACAGCGCCGGTTCGGCGAACGGGCGGTCGGTTTCCTGGGGCGAGCGGGGTTCGGACACGTACAGGCCGAGCCGGCGCATGGCGGCGGCGTCGAGACCGTAGGCGACGTCCATGGTCAGGCCCAGATCGGCCTTGTCGGCCTCGGCCTTGTCGGACGGGTCGGCGGAGAGGGCGACCACTTCGGTGCCGGTTGCCTCGTAGTCCGCCTTCAGTTCCTCGAGCCGGGTCAGGTACTTCTTGCACAGCGGGCAGTGCCGGCCCCGGTAGACGACGATCAACTGCCAGCCGTCCCGGGGGCCGCCCAGCTTGACCGTGCCGCCCCCGGCGAGGGCAAGCTCGGTCTCGGGAAACGGCGCGCCGGCGGTGAGTTTCTGGCTCATGATGGATGCCTCCTTACCTGTGGTGATATAGGCCCGCCCCCCCCCGCCGACAAGTCCTTTGCCGGGCGCTGACGGAATCGTGAAGACCAAGGACAGTCGTTGAATTCCAATGGCTTGCCCAACAAGAAATTTGTCAACCGGAAGCGCTCCGTATATGCTCTGCGCCCGAGATGGAGGCCGAGACTGTGAGGATGAGCCTGGACAGCCTGCCGGCGCTGCTGCTCAACGCGGATTTCCGCCCGTTGAGCTACTTCCCCCTGTCCGTGTGGTCGTGGCAGGACGCGATCAAGGCGGTGTTCCTGAGCCGGGTCAACGTGGTCTCTGAATACGACCGCGTGGTGCATTCCCCGTCGGTCGAGATGCGCCTGCCCAGCGTGATCGCGCTCAAGGATTACATCCCGATGTCGCGGCGCCCGGCCTTCACCCGGTTCAACGTCTTCCTGCGCGACCGCTTCACCTGCCAGTACTGCGGCCACGCCAACTCGGCCGAGAACCTGACGTTCGACCACGTCACGCCGCGCTCGCGCGGCGGCCGGACGCGGTGGATCAACGTGGTCACCGCGTGTGAGCCCTGCAACCTGCGCAAGGGCCACCGCCTGCCCCGGGAATCCGGAATATTCCCGCTGCGCGCCCCCTACCGGCCGACCAACTTCGAGCTCCAGGCGAACGGCCGCGCCTTCCCGCCCAACCACCTGCACCGCAGCTGGAGCGACTTCCTGTACTGGGATAGCGAGCTGGAACCGGCATGACGAGAGGCCATGCCGGGTCTCTTTTGCTCCACTTCGTGTCGCTGCCCCTCAGTCGCCGGGCGGGCCGGTGGCCCTTGGCTACGGGCCTGGCGGCCCGACGCGCTGGCGCGCTCTCCGACATGGCGAGGGCCATGTCGGACCCATAAAGCAATCAGCGCCGGTTTTGGATCGTTTTATCGGGGGACCCGGCATGGCCCCTCGCCATGCCGGCAAGCGCGACCGCGCGTCGCCGCTTATGCGGCGGAGCCAAGGGCCACCGGCCCGCCCGGCGACTGAGGGGCTATCGTAATTGACATGCTTCATCGGGTTTGTATACTCCGCCGCCTATTCCCGAGAACGTGGGCTTCGCGCCCCGTCCGCAGAGGACCTATCGGGACAACAACATCCTGATAAAGAGAGCACCGAGGTCATGACCAAACGGATCCAATCCAAGTACAAGATCAACCGACGCTACGGCGTCAACCTGTGGGGCCGGCCCAAGAGCCCGGTCAACGTGCGCGACTACCGTCCCGGCCAACACGGCCAGCGCCGCCGCAAGCAGTCCGACTTCGGCACCCAGCTGGCCGCCAAGCAGAAGCTCAAGGGCTACTACGGCAACATCTCCGAGCGCCAGTTCCGCCGCTACTACGCCGAGGCGGTGCGCCGGCGCGGGGACACGTCCGAGAACCTGATCGACCTCCTGGAACGCCGCCTGGACGCGGTGGTCTACCGGATGAAGTTCGTGCCCACCGTGTTCGCGTCGCGCCAGTTCATCAACCACGGCCACATCCAGGTCAACGGCAAGCGGGTCAACATCCCCTCCTACCGGGTCAAGGACGGCGACGTGATCGAGGTCAAGGAGAAGTCCCGCGAGCTGCCCCTGGTGCTCGACGCCATCGAATCGCCGGAGCGCGACCTGCCCGGCTACGTCAACGTCGACTTCAAGAAGATGCAGGGCACCTTCACCCGCGCCCCCAAACTGGCCGACGTCCCCTACCCGGTGCAGATGGAACCCAACCTGGTGATCGAGTTCTATTCCCGCTGACCCGGGTTTCCCGTGGAATCGCAAAAAGCGCATGTCGGAAACGGCATGCGCTTTCTCATTGAATAAACAAAGATTATTGAACCTCAGCAAGCATTACTGAACCACAGAGAACACAGAGTTCACAGAGGAAGGCACAGAGAAGAAAGAGAAGAAGAAAAAATATTTTATTAAATAATTTCTTCTCCTCTGTGCCTTCCTCTGTGAACTCTGTGTTCTCTGTGGTTCAATATCTTCTTGTTTTTTATCACCGGCCCGGCGATGTGGCGGAGATAAAGCGCATCGCCGGTCACAGCGGCACCGCTCCCCGGATGACGTCATCACGCATGTAGGGGGACAGGGCGCGTTCTGTCAGAACGTCTACGTGGAGGCCGGTTTGCGCTTCAAGGTCCTGCTTGAGGCCGACGAGGTCGAAAAGATCGCGTCCGCTCTCGAAATCGACGAGCAGATCGAGGTCGCTGTCGGCGGTTGCCGTCCCATGCGCTCGCGATCCGAACAGGCGAACGTTATGCGCGCCGTGCCGGCGGGCGATCTCGACGATGCGGGCGGCGGTTACTCCCTCGGGCAGCAATCGCGATGGCTGTGTCATGGACACAGTCTAGCGCATTTGCGATGCGGGGCAAAAAACAGTCGAAAAATGTCGGGGTCGGGAACAGGGACCGCTGGTATTACCTGTCGATCGCCCGCCAGCCGATGTCGCGGCGGCAGAAGCCGTCGGGCCAGTCGATCAGGTCGACCGCCTGGTATGCCTTCTTGCGGGCCTCGGCCACCGTCGGCGCGTGGGCGGTGATGCCCAGCACCCGGCCGCCGGCGGCCAGCACGTGGTCGCCATCGGCCCTGGTCCCGGCGTGGAAGACGACTACCCCGTCGACGCCCGCCGCCGCCTCGAGACCCCGGATCTCGGTGCCCTTGTCGTAGTGGCCGGGATAGCCCTTGGCGGCCATCACCACGACCAGCGTGACGCCCGGGCGCCATTCCAGCTCGACCGTGTCCAGCCGCCCCTCGGCGCAGGCCACCAGGGCCTCCAACAGGTCCGATTCGAGGCCCATCATCTGGGGCTGGCATTCGGGGTCGCCGAAGCGGACGTTGAACTCCAGCACCTTGGGCCCGTCCTCGCCGATCATCAGCCCGGCGTACAGCACCCCCTTGTAGGGGCGGCCGTCGGCGGCCATGCCCGCGATGGTCGGCTCGATGATGCGCTCCATGATCGTCGCCGCCATCTCCTCGGTGACCACCGGGGCCGGGGCGTAGGCTCCCATGCCCCCGGTGTTGGGGCCTTCGTCGCCGTCGTAGGCCGCCTTGTGGTCCTGGGCCGAGACCAGCGGCAGCGCCCGGGTGCCGTCGACCAGGGCCAGGAAGCTGGCCTCCTCGCCGCTCAGGAACTCCTCGATCACCACCTCGGCGCCGGCGCCGCCGAAGGCGCGCTCGGTCATGATGTGGTCGATGGCGGCGTAGGCCTCGTTCTCGTTGTGGCACAGGATCACCCCCTTGCCGGCGGCCAGGCCGTCGGCCTTGACCACCAGCGGGGCGCCGGTGCGCAGGATGTATTCCTTGGCGGCGTCGGGTTCGTCGAAGCGGTCGTAGGGGGCGCTCGGGATGCCGTAGCGGGCGCACAGGTCCTTCATGTAGCCCTTGGAGCCCTCCAGCACGGCGGCCTTGGCGGTGGGCCCGAAGGCCTTGATCCCGGCCTTCTCCAGGCGGTCGACCAGGCCCGCGACCAGCGGCGCCTCGGGGCCGACGACGACGAAGCTGACTTTGTTCCGGGTGGCGAACGAGACCAGCCCGGCGATGTCCTCGGCGACGATCTCGACGCACTCGGCGATGGCGGCGATGCCGGCGTTGCCGGGCGCGCAGTACAGGCGGTTGCAGCGCGGCGACTTGGCGATGGCCCAGCACAGGGCGTGCTCGCGGCCGCCCGATCCAACCACCAGAACCCTCATCACCGGCGCTCCCGTCCTTTATCTTGCGTGGCCGTGTAGTATCATTAACCCCGATGGAAATGATTGACAATCCACCCTCCGGCCTTAGCGGCCATAACGTCCCCGTGCTCGGCGTCGCCGAGCTTTCCAGGGCGCTCAAGCAGGCGGTCGAGGAGCGGTTCGGATTCGTCCGCGTGCGCGGCGAGATCACCGGCTTCAAGCGGGCCGCCTCCGGCCACCTCTACTTCGCCCTCAAGGACGCCGAGGCGGTGCTCGACGGGGTCTGCTGGCGGGGCACCGCCGGCCGCCTGGGGCTGCAACCCGAGGACGGCATGGAGGTGGTGGCCAGCGGCCGCCTGACCACCTATGCCGGGCGCTCCAAGTACCAGATCGTGGTCGAGCGCATGGAGCTGGCCGGCGAGGGGGCGCTGCTCAAGATGCTTGAGGAGCGCCGGCGCAAACTGGCCGAAGAGGGCCTGTTCGACGACGACCGCAAGCGGCCGATCCCCTTCCTGCCCGAGGTTATCGGCGTCGTCACCTCGCCGACCGGGGCGGTGATCCGCGACATCCTGCACCGCCTGGGCGACCGCTTCGGGCGCCGGGTGCTGCTGTGGCCGGTGCTGGTCCAGGGCAAGGGCGCCGCCGAACAGGTGGCGGCGGCGATCGCCGGCTTCAACGCCTTGCAGCCCGGCGGCCCGGTGTCCCGTCCCGAGGTGCTGATCGTCGCCCGCGGCGGGGGCTCGCTGGAGGACCTGTGGGCGTTCAACGAGGAAATCGTGGTCCGGGCGGTGGCCGACAGCGCGATCCCGGTGATCTCGGCGGTCGGCCACGAGACCGACACCACGCTGGTCGACTTCGCCGCCGACCGCCGGGCGCCGACCCCCAGCGCGGCGGCCGAGATGGCGGTGCCGGTGCGCCTGGAGCTGCTGGCCCAGGTGGTGGACGACGGCGCCCGCCTGGCCGGCGCCGTCAACCGCCTGCTGGGCGAGCGCCGGACCCGGGTCCGCGACCTGTCGCGCGGCCTGCCCAACCTGCGCAGGATGATCGAGGACGCCGCCCAGCGTCTCGACGAACGGGTCGAGCGGCTACGCAACGCGCTCGGCGAAGTGGTCGCCCGGATCCCCGATCCGCGCCGCACGATCGCCCACGGCGAAAGCCTGCTGGCGGCGGAGACCCGGGCCCTGGCGGGGGCCATGAAGGCCCTTTTGAGGGACGTCCGCTGGCGGCTGGCCCAGGGCGCGGCGCTGCTCGAGAGCTGCTCGTACGAGCGGGTGCTGGACCGGGGCTTCGCCCTGGTCCGCGACGACGGGGACATTCCCCTGTTGTCCGCCGCCGCCCTGTCCCCGGGGATGGACGTCACCATCTCCTTCCACGACGGCGAGGCGGCGGCCACCGTCAAGGGCGCCAAGAGGTCCCGCCCCAAACCGCCGCCGGGCGACGACGACCAGGGTAGGCTTCTGTGAGGCTTGGTATTACGTGGGGCCTGGCGGCGGGGCTGCTCCTGGCGTTGCCGGCGGCGGCCGGCGAGCTGGTCCTCGAAGGCGCCTTCACCCAGGGGGGACTGGTCGTCGGGCGGACCGAGCTTGGGGCCGAGGTCACCGTGGACGGCGACCCGGTCAGGGTCTCGCCCGACGGCGTCTTCCTGATCGGCTTTGGCCGCGACGCGCCGCCCTCGGTGGTGGTCCGGGTGGACGGCGGCGAGCCCCGGACCATCGAGGTGGCAAGGCGGAACTATCCCGAACAACGGATCGACGGCCTGGCGGAGAGGAAAGTCACCCCGTCGGCCGAGGACCTGGAACGCATCCGCGCCGACGGCGCCCTGATCGCCGGGGCGAGGGCGCGGGATTCGGCGCGCACTGGCTTCGCCTCCGGTTTCGTCTGGCCGCTGCGGGGAACGGTGTCGGGGGTCTTCGGCAGCCGGCGCATCCTCAACGGCGAACCCCGCCAGCCCCATTCCGGGCTCGACATCGCGGCCCCGCGCGGGACCCCGGTGGGCGCCGCCGCCGCCGGCGTCGTGGTCCTGGTCCACGAGGACATGTTCTTCACCGGCCGGACGCTGATGATCGACCACGGCCACGGCCTGACCTCGGTCTACGCCCACCTCGGCGAGATCCTGGCCGCCGACGGCCAGACGGTCGCCAAGGGGGCGCCCATCGGCCGCGTCGGATCGTCGGGCCGGGCCACCGGCCCCCACCTCCACTGGGGGGTCAGCCTGTTCTCGACCCGCCTCGACCCGGCCCTGCTGGTGGACTGACTGTTCATGAATGGTGACTGAGATAAATGGTGACTGTATATAGTTTTTTTGGCGGCGGTTAACCCGCCGCCAAAAAAACTATATACAGTCACCATTTATCTCACAGTCACCATTTATCTCAGTCACCATTCATGAACAGTCAGTCGGGCCAGCGGTTGTGCAGCCACAGCCATTGTTCTGGGCGCTCGCGGACCCATGATTCGATGAGCCCGTTGACCTCGGCCATGATCGCCGCGACGTCGGCCTCGCGGTCGCCGCTGCGGGCCAGCTCGAGGGGTGGAAAGTAGGTGATCCGGAAGCGGGCGCCGCCCAGCCGCTCGATCCGCGCGGGAACCACCGGCAGGTCGAACTTGAGGGCGAACAGGGCCAGCGCCGGGGCGGTCATGGCGTCGCGGCCGAAGAACGGCACCGCGATGCCGTCGTTCATCTTCTGGTCGACCAGCATCCCCAGGTGGCTGCCCTTCTTCAACTGGGCCAGCGCCCGGCGTGCCCCCGGGGCGCCCTTGGCGATCAGTTCGCCGAGGCCGCGGTGGCGGCGGCCGAACAGCCGCTCCATCCACGGGTTGTTGGGCGCCCGGTAGATGAGGTCGATGGACAGCCCGTGGCGCACGGCGCAGAGCGGGGCGACCTCCCAGTTGGCCATGTGGGCGGAAAAGAAGATGCCCGGGCGGCCGTCGTCGCGCAGGGCGACGATGTGCTCGGCGCCGACCACCTGGATGTGGGGCTCCTCGCCGTCGAAGCGCAGGTGGTCGAGGTGGGGGAACTCGAAGACGGTCCGCCCCAGGTTGTCCCACATCCCGCGCACCACGGCCTCGATCCGCTCGCCGGACATCTCGGGAAAGGCGGCACCCAGGTTGCTCCGCGCCCGCTCGGAGACCTTGAGGCGGGGCCCGAGGGCGCGGCCCAGCCGGCCGCCCAGCGCCGAGGCGGCGTCCAGCGGGATCAGTCCGATCACCGCGAAGGCGAGATAGGCCAGCGCCGCCTGGAAGGGGTGGATCAGCCGCCACCGGCGGCGGGCGGGCGCGGCGGTCCGTTCAGCGGCCATCGGGCACCAGGCGGGCGAGGATGTCGTCGAGCAGGGCCGAATCCTCCCATTCGAGGTCGATGGTCAACACCTCGATGCCGGCCCCGCTCCCCGGCGGCAGGCGCACGGCGTCCTTGGCGGTGGTCACCGCCAGCGCCCCGGCGGCGGCGGCCTGACCGAGGAGGGCCTCGATCTCGGAAGCGGAATAGGGGTGATGGTCGGGGAAGGCGTGGCGCGCCTGGAGCCGGCAGCCGACGGCCTCCAGGGTGTCGAAGAACTTCTCCGGGCGGCCGATGCCGGCGAAGGCGACCACCGGCTTGCCGGCCAGCCGTTCGGCCTCGGGCCC
>CAZWEZ010000132.1:0-7957 GCA_964632795.1 uncultured Thalassospiraceae bacterium
GGCAGGAAGGCGCGCGCCGGCGATGCCGGCACATCCCCAAGCGCGCCTGACGCCCCGAGGAAGTGGGAAAGGCGATCGTATGGGTACCATATGTCTGATCCAGACCACTACTGGACCAGCTTGGCGGCGATGGTATCGACGTCGCTGGCCGCCTCGCTGTTGGGGGATCGGGTCAGGATCGAGGTCTGGGAGCGGATCGCCTCGCTGACCTTGGCGTCGCGGCGGACCACCCCGAGCAGGGGCGGCGAGATCTTGAGGAACCCCTCGCAGGCCTTGAGCAGGGTGTTGTAGGTGCGCTCGCCCTCGCGGTTGGAGTTGGCCATGTTGACGACGATCCTGAGGTCGATCCCCGGGCGCTCCATGTGGGTGACCTTGATGAAGGCGTAGGCGTCGGTCAGCGAGGTCGGCTCGTCGGTCGCCAGCACCACGCAGGTGCCGACGTTGTGGGTCAGCCGACGCACCGTGTGCTCGACCCCGGCGCCCATGTCGAGGACCACGTTGTCGTAGGCCGCCGCCAGCAGGATCAGGTCGTCGCCCAGGATCTGGAGGCGGCTGGAGGCGATGTTGGCCAGTCCGCCCGAGCCCGAACGGCCGGCGATGATGTCGAAGCGGCCTTCCTCGAAGGGGATCACCGCCTGATTGAGGGTCAAGCGGCCGGCGATCACGCTGCCCAGGTCGTGCTTGGGCATCAGCCCCAGTTGGATGTCCAGGTTGGCCAGCCCCAGGTCGCCGTCGAACAGCAGCACCCGGGCCCCCTTGTTGGCCAGCGAGTGGGCCAGGGTGATGGCGAACCAGGTCTTGCCGACGCCGCCCTTGCCGGAGGCGACGGCGAGTAGGTTGCGTCCCCTCGAACGGGTCGCCGGGCTGGGGACGGAAGTGGATGGAGAGCTCATGATGCTACCTTGCTGACGTGGGCGGTGGTGTCGGTTTCGAGCGTGTGGGGCATGATCAGGCGGGCCAGCGACACCGGGTTGATCGGGCTCAGCCCGTCGGCGATGTGCGGCGTGATGCTGACCTCGCAGAAGGTCAGCCGGGCGGCGTCGGCGGCGGCCAGGATGGCGCCCAGCCGGCGGGCCATGTCGAGGCGGGTGACCAGCAGCCGGCCGACGCCGATGGTGGCGAAGGAGGCGGCGATGTCGGCCGCTTCCATGGCGTCGCCGCCGGCCGCCATGACCAGCACCGGTTCGCCGCGCGCCGCCCGGATCAACTGCTCCAGGTGGTCCATTTCGGCTTCGCTGAAGGGGTTGGTCCCCTGGGTGTCGATCAGCACCCGGCGGCGGCCGGCGACGGCGGCCACCGCCTCGCCCAGGGCGGCCACGGTGTCGGGGGTCTCGAGCTCGAGGCCGAGGATGCGGGTGAAGGCCTCCAACTGCTCGATCCCGCCGGCGCGCTGGGTGTCGGTGGTGATCACCTCGACGGACAGTTCGTCCAGGGTGGCGCGGGCCGCCAGCTTGGCGGTGGTGATGGTCTTGCCCGAGCCGGGCGGGCCGACCAGCATGATCGCCTCGCCCGCCCCGAGGTCGGACAGCGGCGAGAAGGCGAAGCCGGCGTCGACCGCCCCGGCGAAGGCCAGCGTCGGGTCCTCGGCCGCCAGCGCCCCGGCGATCTGGACCAGGCGCTCGGCCAGCCGCGGCGGGGTGCCGTGATAGGCCAGCGCCTGGCGGATGGTCTCGGCGACGTCGAGGGGATCGCCGTCGTGGCGCTCCCTGTCCAGGGCGCCGTCGAAGTCCGCCTCCTCGAGGGCCGCCGTGACCCGGGTGCCGCCGCCGTCCGTGACGCGCTGGGTGGAGACGATGATGGCGTCCTCGCCCATCTCGGTGCGCACCACTGCCAAGGCCTCGGCCAGGGTCGGGGCGTTGAAGGTCTTGAGGCGCATGGCGTCGGGGCCGTCTTTATACCTGGCCCACGGTCTTGATGCGGGCCTTGGGGTGGACTTCGTTCTGCGACATGACCATGGTCATCGGCCGGAACCGTTCGACGATCGAGCGCACGTAGGGGCGGATCGACGGGCTGGTCAGCAGGACCGGGGTCTCGCCCATCATGGCCTGGCGCTCGAAGGCGTTGCGCAGGGCGGTGATGAACTCCTGCAGGCGGCTCGGGGCCATCGACAGCTGGCGGTCGTCGTCGGTGCCGACCAGGGATTCGGCGAACGTCTGCTCCCATTCCGGCGACAGGGTGATCATGGCGATGAATTCCTGTTCGCCGGTGTTCATGTCGCTGATCTGGCGGGACAGGCGGGCCCGCACGTGTTCGGTGATCATGATCACGTTGCGGGTATGGCCGCAAGCCTCCGAGATGCCCTCGAGGATGGTCGGCAGGTCGCGGATCGAGACCCGCTCGGCGAGCAGGTTCTGGAGCACCCGCTGGACGCCGCCGATCGAGATCTGGTTGGGGATCATGTCGGCGATCAGCTTCTGGTGCTCCTTCTCCAGGTCGTCGAGCAGCTTCTGGGATTCGGCGTAGGACAGCAGCTCGGCCATGTTGTCCTTGATCACCTCGGTGATGTGGGTGGTGATCACGGTCGCCGGATCGACCACGGTGTAGCCGCGGAACAGGGCCTCCTCGCGGTTGGTGTCCTCGATCCACATGGCGGGCAGGCCGAAGGTCGGCTCGCTGGTCTTCTCCCCGGGCAGGGTGATGTCCTCGCCGCGGGGGTCCATGACCAGCATCATCGACGGCCTGAGGTCGCCGCGCCCGGCCTCGATCTCCTTGACCCGGATGACATAGGTGTTGGCGGGCAGCTGCATGTTGTCCTGGATCCTGACCGAGGGCATCACGAAGCCGACGTCGATTGCCATCTGGCGGCGCAGGGCCTTGATCTGGTCGGTCAGGCGCTGGCCCTCGCGCGGCGCGTTGATCAGGGTCAGCAGGCCGTAGCCGAGCTCGAGGCGCAGGTAGTCGATCCTGAGCGCGATCGAGATCGGCTCCTCGGCGGTCGGCGCCGGTTCCACTTCCGCCTCTTCGATCCGTCGGCGCGCGACCTCCTGATCGCGCTTGAGGTCGCGGTTGACGTACCAGGCGATGCCGCCGGTGATCGCCGACAGGGTGATGAACGGCAACATCGGGATTCCCGGCAGCAGGGCCAGCGAGCCGAGCAGGAAGGAACACATGCCCATCGCCCGGGGCTGGCCGCCCAACTGCCCGAACAGGGCCTTGTCGGTGGCTTCGCGGACCCCGGCCTTGGTCACCATCAGGCCGGCGGCGGTGGACACGATGAGGGCCGGGATCTGGGTCACCAGGCCGTCGCCGACGGTCAGCCGGGTATAACTGTCGGCGGCCTCGGCGAAGGTCAGGTCCATCTGGGCGACGCCGATGATGATGCCCCCGATGATGTTGATGAAGGTGATCAGCAGGCCGGCGATGGCGTCGCCGCGGACGAACTTGGAGGCTCCGTCCATGGCCCCGAAGAAGCTGCTTTCGTCCTCCAGTTCCCTGCGCCTGGAGCGCGCCGTGTCCTCGTCGATCAGCCCCGTCGAGAGGTCGGCGTCGATCGCCATCTGCTTGCCCGGCATGGCGTCCAGCGTGAACCGCGCCGAGACCTCGGCGATGCGCCCCGAACCCTTGGTGATGACGATGAAGTTGATGATCACCAGGATCCCGAAGACGATGATGCCGATCACGAAGTTGCCGCTCATGATGAAGCTGCTGAAGGCCTCGATGACCCGCCCGGCGGCCGCCGGCCCCTCGTGGCCGTGGGCCAGGATGAGGCGCGTCGAGGCCAGGTTGAGGGCGAGGCGGACCAGGGTCGCCAGCAACAGCACGGTGGGGAAGGCGTTGAACTGGAGCGGCCTTTCGACGAACAGGGCGGTCATCAGGATCAGCACCGAAAACGTGATCGAGAAGGCCAGGCTGATGTCGAGCAACCACTTGGGCATGGGCAGGATCAGCACCACCAGGATGGTGGCGACCCCGAGCGCCAGGGCGATGTCGCCGCGCTTGGCGACGCTCGCCATCAGGTCGCCGAACTTGACGCCTGCCGGGGTCTTTGCCGGGGTCGGGGTTGCTTCAGCCATGTCGGATTCTATCCACTAGTGCACTGGCTCATGCATATGATGCACATACGATCGCCTTTCCCGCTTCCTCGGCAGGAGGGCGCGCGCCGGCGATGCGTGCACATCGGCAAGCGTGCCCGACGCCCCGAGGAAGCGGGAAAGGCGACCCTCCGGGGGAGCGGGGGTGTCCCCCGGAACCCCCAGGGGGCGGCCTTCCGAGCCCCCCGGCGGCGTTGCGCGGTGCTTGTGATGGGCCAGCATCACGGCGCGCCGCGCGCCTGGCCGGATGAGCTCGGAAGGTCGTCGTATGTGCATCATATGCATGAGCCAGTGCACTAGGCCGTCGGCCGCTCGCCGTCGCCGGGGACCGGCACCGCGAACCCCTGCTCGTTGTACTGCTTCAGCTTGTTGCGCAGGGTGCGGATCGAGATGCCGAGGATGGTCGCGGCATGGGTCCGGTTGCCCAGGCAGTGGTGCAGGGTGTCGATGATGAGGTCCCGCTCGACCTCGGAAACGGTCCGTCCGACCATTCCGGTGTGGCCGCGCCCCTCGCCGCCTTCGCCGTCGGCCGCCCCCTGGGGGGAGGCCGACATCCGGCCGCCGAGGGTCACCGCCTCGAGTTCGATCCGCGAGCCGGTGGAGAGGATCACCGCCCTATGCACGGTGTTCTCGAGCTCGCGCACGTTGCCGGGCCAGGGATGGTCGATCAGCATCCGCCTGACTTCCGGGGCCAGGGGCAGCGGCTCGACCTGGTTGGCCTCGGCGTACTTCTTGATGAAGTGCTCGGCCAGGACCTCGATGTCGTCGGGCCGTTCGCGCAGCTTCGGGATCCTGAGGTTGACCACGTTGAGGCGGAAGAAGAGGTCTTCGCGGAAGGTCCCCTTCCTGACCTCCTCCTCGAGGTCGCGGTTGGTGGTGGCGATGATGCGGACGTCGATCTTGACCGGCCGGGTGCCGCCGAGGCGATCGATCTCGCGCTCCTGGACCACGCGCAGCAGCTTGGCCTGGAGGTGGAAGTCCATCTCGCTGATCTCGTCCAGCAGCAGGGTCCCCCGGTCGGCCTCCTCGAACTTGCCGATGCGCCGCGCCACGGCGCCGGTGAAGGCCCCCTTCTCGTGGCCGAAGAGTTCGGATTCGAGCAGCGTCTCGGGGATCGCCGCGCAGTTGACGGCGACCAAGCGCCCCGAGGCGCGGCGGCTCTTGTCGTGCAGGTAATGGACCAGCAGCTCCTTGCCGGTGCCGGAATCGCCGGTGATCAGGATGTTGGCGTCGCTGGGGGCCACCTTGTCGGCCATCTCGAGCAGATCGGCCATGCGCCGGTCCTTGTGGACCAGGGTGCGGCTGTCCTCGGAGACCGCGGTCAGGACGGCGGCGATGAGGTCGGTGTTGGGCGGCAGGGGGATGTACTCCTTGGCCCCGGCCTTGATGGCGCGCACCGCGGCGGGGGTGTCGCTGCCGATTCCGCACGCCACCACCGGCACGCTGATGCGCTCGGACTTGAGGCCCTGGATCAGGGCGGCGACGTCCAGCTTGACGTCGATCATCACCAGATCGGCGCCCTTTCCGGAGCGCAGGAAGCCGAGGCCGCTGGCGATGCTGTCGGCCTGGGTCACCGTGGCCCCGCGCGACATGGCTATCTTGCTGGCGCTGCCGACCTGGCCTTCGAGACTGCCGATGATGAGTAGACGCATGTTCCGGAACTCCCCTGGGGGGCCCTAATCGAAATAACGCACGCGGTTGGACGGCGGCAGGACGCTGTTGAGAAGCATCTCGAGCCGGCGTGGATTCTCCTGGCGGCCGATGGAGGCGGCACCCATCAGGTAGATGTTGTTGATCAACGTCTCCTCGGACGAGTTGCGCTCCAGCTTGGCGGCCAGGGGCATGAACACCATGTTGGCGAGCACCGCCCCGTAGAAGGTGGTCAGCAGCGCCACCGCCATCGCCGGGCCGATGGTCGACGGGTCGTCGAGGTTGGAGAGCATCTGGACGAGGCCGATCAGGGTCCCGATCAGGCCCATCGCCGGGGCGAACTCGGCCGCCTTGCGCAACACGCCCGTGCTCTTGACGTGGCGCTGGACGGTGGCCGAGATGTCGCGGCGCAGGATGGCCTCCACCTCCTCGCCCGGGGTGCCGTCGACGACCATCCCCACCCCCTTGTGGAGGAACGGTTCCTCGTCCAGGGAGTCGTGGATGTTCTGCAGCGACAGGACCCCCTGGCGGCGGGCCATCTCGGCGATCCGCAGGACCTGGATGGCGGCATCCGAGGGATCGCGGGTGCCGTGGAAGATGGTCTTCATGACGACGCGGCCGGTGTGGGCCATCTCCGACAGCGAGAAACACATGGTGGTGACCGAAAGGGTGCCGCCCAGCACGATCAGCACCGCGGGCGGGTTGATGAACGATTCCGGGGTGCCGCCCATCACGATCGCCGCCGTGATCAGCCCGAAACCGCCGATCAGACCGATGATCGTCGCCATGTCCATCGCCGACCTGGCGGTCTCGACCTGAATATCAGCGCCGTTTTCCGCCATCGGCTGGACCTCAACCCTGTTCGGTCTTGATGATTTCGGTCATCGTCACCCCGAGGCGATCCTCGACCACCACCACCTCGCCGCGGGCGACCAGGCGGTCGTTGACGTAGATGTCGATCGCCTCGCCGACCTTGCGGTCGAGCTCGACCACCGCCCCGCGGCCCAGCTTGAGAAGCTGGTTGACCTGCATCGACGACTTGCCGAGGACGGCGGAGACCTGGACCGGGATGTCGTAGACCGCCTCCAGGTCCTGGGCCGGAGAGCGGGGCAGATCCACGGCCGCGGCGATCTGGCTGCCGGTCGGCGGTTCGGCGTCGGGTTGTTCCTCGGCTGGGGGGGGGTCATCGTCGATATCCGGCAGTTCTAGGTTCTTTGCCCCGGAATCGGCATCGTCGGCGGCATCGTCGAAAACGTCTTCTTCAGCCATCGTCGCCTCCTGTGGTTACGGGCTGATCCTGGGGATCGTCCGGACCGTCCTGTTTCGCCTCGCCCGCTCCGTCCGCCTCGCCGTCGTCGTCCCGAGGCGGGGGCGGTTCGGCGCCCTCGGCGCCGACGCCGAGATTGCGCCTGACGATGTCGTCGATGTCCCGCCAGATCTCGGCCACGTTCCTCTCGGCGCCGCCGTCGTCCCACTCGATCCGGCAGTCGCCGAACGCCAGTTCTGCGTCGAGGGCCAGCTCGACCTTGCCTTCATAGTCGCTTTTGGCGATCACGGCATCGATCCGTTCAGCCAGGGGGCGATGCAGCTTCTCATCGACGGCGATCACCAGCCGGGGCTGCTTGACGACCCTCTCCATGACCGATGCGACCATGCCTTCGACCTCGCCCAGGGCGTTGAGGCGGGCCAGTTCGGGGAACGCCTTGCCGGCGATCGAAACCGCGACCGCGACGGCGTTCCGGGACATCGCGTCGTTGGCCTTCTCCTGGATCGAGAAGACCTGGTTCATGATGTCCGCCAATTTGGCCAGCGACTCCATGACCTGGTGTTCGACGGCGTCGGCGGACTCGCCGATGCCCTCCTTCTTGCCGGCGGCGAAGCCCTCCTGGCGCGCCTCGGCGAGGTCCTCTTCGCTGAAGGTGGGGGCGGCCTCCTCGACCTCCTCCTCCTCGACGGCGACGATCTCCTCTTCGACCTCCTTGGGGGGGGCGTCGGTTTCATCGAAGTCGCTATCGAAGAGGAACTTTTTTTCCAATGTCCGATCCCGGTCACTAGTGGATAGAATCTAACATATGGTACCCATACGACGGCTTCCCGAGTTCACCCGGAAAGGCGCTCGTTGCGCCGTGATGCCGGAGCATCACAAGCGTCGGGCAACGCATCCGGTGAGCTCGGGAAGCCGCCCCCTGGGGGCTCCGGGGGACACCCCCGCTCCCCCGAGGGGTCCCATTCCCCGGCTTCTCGGGGCGTCGAACCCCCTTGACGATGCTTCGGCA
>CAZWEZ010000133.1:0-7841 GCA_964632795.1 uncultured Thalassospiraceae bacterium
CTCAAGGTTTTTTTTGAGTGTCCCTATCACTTATCCGCGAGGGAAGATGACCCGGGGAGAATTGGCGAGGCAGTCCGGCTGCAATATCGAGACGATCCGCTACTACGAGAAGATACACCTGATGCCCGATCCGCCGCGGACGGCGGCTGGGTATCGCATCTACGACGAGGGGCACCGGCGGCGACTGGGCTTCATCCTGCGCGGTCGTGAGCTTGGTTTTAGTATCGAAGAACTGCGCGGGTTACTGAGCCTCGTGGATCGTGGGGACTATACGTGCGCCGATGTGCTTGACCTCACCACCGGGCACTTGGGGAAAGTGCAAGCCAAAATTACCGACCTGCAGCGGCTGGAGGGCACGCTGGCGACTATCGTCGCCGGCTGTGACGGTCGGGACGTTCCCGATTGCCCGGTTATCGACGCCCTCTTCCAGCATGAAGGCGATACTTGAAGAGCTGGCACCTGCGTGAACCACCGAATGGCCGTCGGCGCCGATCGACTCCTCTAGCACGGTGTTTGTGGGCCGAGAGGTGCGCGCGACAGCCATATCCAACTCCGATCAGCCTATCCCAACTGATCGCTATTTGATTGCCGGAATGAAAAAGGGATCGGCCCGCCTCGACCAACCCCTTGAAAAAACTGGAGCGGGCGATGGGATTCGAACCCACGACTTCAACCTTGGCAAGGTTGCGCTCTACCCCTGAGCTACGCCCGCGTCTCGTGGTGGCGCCGCGGCGGCGGCGCGGGGGGGCGGATGATACGCCTTGGGCCATGCTTTGCAAGGCCCTTGTGGCTCGGATGGTCGATTGACTGGGGGGGCGGCTCTGGTATGGTCGCCGCCATGCCCGCGACCCCGGACGACCTGTTTCAACGCCTCGCCGAGCTCGGCATCGAAACCACCACCCACGACCATCCGCCGGTGTTCACGGTCGAGGAGAGCCGGCGGTTGCGCGGCAACCTACCCGGCGGCCACTGCAAGAACCTGTTCCTCAAGGACAAGAAGGGCGTCCTGTGGCTGGTGGTCGCCCTGGAGAACCGCCAGATCGAGATGAAGGATTTGCGCCGGCGCATCGATTCGTCCCATCTGTCGTTCGCCAAGCCGGACCTTCTGATGGCGGTGCTGGGCGTCGAGCCCGGGGGCGTCACCCCGTTGGCCCTGATCAACGATACCGAGGTCCGGGTGAAGGTGGTGCTGGATCGCAAGATGATGGACAAGAAGCCCCTCAACTACCATCCGCTGACCAACACCCGGACCACGGCCATCACGCCCGACGATCTGTTGGCTTTCATCGCCTCGTGCGGACATCGGCCGAGGATCGTCGACCTTTAAGAGCCTGTTTGGGAAGTTGGTCATGGGTTGCGTTGGCCTGGGAAGTGCGAGTGTTAGGAGCGGATGCGCCGGCGATGCCGGGTACATCGTCAAGCATTCGCGACGCGGCAATCGCACTTCCCAGGCCAACCCGAAGGGCCGCGTTTTCAAGGCCTTGGGACGTCGTCAGCCACCGCTTGCGATGCGCCAGCATCGCGGCGCGGCGCCTTCCTAGCCCAAGGCCTTGAAAACGCGGCGCAACCCGTGATCAACTTCCCAAACAGGCTCTAAGCGCTGTTCACTTGCGCCAGCGCCCGGAAACGGCCATTTATGTTGCACCGACCGTGCCCCAGCCGATGGTAATGTGACCATGGAAATCATTCTCGACCCCAATGCCCCTCCCCCGGCGGGAGATCCCCCCGGCGCCGCCCCGTCCGATGCGGTGAAGAACAGCGACACCGCCAACTTCGAGGCCGACGTCATCGCCGCTTCGGCCGTGGTCCCGGTGATCGTCGATTTCTGGGCGCCATGGTGCGAACCCTGCAAGACGCTCGGGCCGGCGATCGAGAAGCTGGTCCGCCAGACCGCCGGCCTGGTGCGGCTGGTCAAGATCAACATCGACGACAACCAGGACCTGGCCATGCAGTTGCGCATCCAGTCCATCCCCACCGTCTACGCCTTCCGCGACGGTCAGCCGGTGGACGGCTTCGTCGGCGCCCAGTCCGAAAGCCAGCTCCGCCAGTTCATCGACCGCCTGACCAAGGGCAAGGCGACGCCGCTGGAGCAGGCCCTGGAGGGCGCCGAGGCGGCGCTGGGGGCCGGCGACGTCGAGGCCGCCGCCGCCGCCTACGGGAAAATCCTGGGCCAGGATCCGTCCCACGCCGGGGCCACCGCCGGCATGATCCGCTGCCTGATCGCCGGCGGCGACATCGAGGCCGCCAAGACCTTCGTCGACCGCCTGGCCGACGACGTGGCCAAGGCGCCCGCGGTGGCGGCCGCCGTCTCGGCCCTGGAACTGGCCGAGCAGAGCAGCGGCGCCGGGGACGCCGACGAGCTCACGAGCCGCCTGGAACGCGACCCCGACGACCACCAGGCCCGTTTCGACCTGGCCACCGCCCACTACGCCGCCGGGCGCAACGAGGCGGCCGTCGAGCACTTGGTGGAGCTGGTCCGCCGCGACCGGACGTGGAACGACGAGGCGGCCCGCAAGCAACTGGTCAAGGTCTTCGACGCCCTGGGCCCGGCCGATCCGCTGACCGTCTCGGCGCGGCGCCAACTGTCCTCGATCCTGTTCTCATGAGCGGGCGCGTCCACGGCGCGGCCCCCGAGAACCTGCCGGAAGTTCTCCCCATCTTCCCGCTGTCGGGGGTTCTTCTGCTGCCGCGCGGCCATCTGCCGCTCAACATCTTCGAGCCCCGTTACCTGAACATGATCGAGGATTCGCTGGGCAGCGGACGGATGATCGGCCTGATCCAGCCCATCGAGCCGCAATCGGACCCTCTCAGCGACACCGCCGCGGTCTACGAGGTCGGCTGCTCGGGGCGCATCATCTCGTTCGCCGAGACCGACGACGGCCGGTACATGATCACCCTGGTCGGGATCAGCCGTTTCAGTTACGGTATCGAAATGGAAACGGCGCGAGGATACCGCCGGGCCGCCGCCGGCTACGAGTCCTTCCTCGGCGATCTGGAAGAGGACCCCGGCGCCGCCACCGACCGTCCGCGGCTGATCGAGGTCCTGCGCGCCTACTTCGACCTCCGGGATATCGACGCCGACTGGGCGGCCATCGACGACGCCCCGGACGAGGCCCTGGTCAATTCCCTGGCCATGGTTTGTCCGTTCGAGCCCCGCGAGAAACAGGCCCTGCTGGAATGCCCCGGCCTCGCCGAGCGCAGCGCCTTGCTGACCGCGTTGATGGAAATGGCGGTCCACGAGGACGGCGGCGCCTCCCACCTCGCCGCCCATTGATACCAAAGGTCATTGATAATGACCTTTGGTATTATCCCGCGCCCGAGGAGAAAGCGATGAACCAGCCCAAGGTCGATCCGAAACTTCTCGAAATCCTGGTCTGCCCCCTGACCAAGGGCCCGTTGCGCTACGACGCCGAGGCCCAGGAGCTGATCAGCGACCGTGCCCAGCTCGCCTACCCGATCCGCGACGGCATCCCGATCATGCTGGCCGAGGAGGCCCGCTCGCTCGACGACGATTCGGAAACCGCGCCGTGAGCACGGGTTTCGAGCCCGCCCACCGGCCCCTCGAAATCCGCCTCAAGAGCGAGGAAAAGGTGCTCGAGATCGATTTCGAGGACGGCCGGACCTTCCGCCTGCCGGCCGAGTTGCTGCGCGTCGAAAGCCCCTCGGCCGAGGTCCAGGGCCACCAGCCGAGCCAGAAGCAGGTGGTCGCCGGGCGGCGCCATGTCGGCATCATGTCGATCGAGCAGGTCGGCAACTACGCGATCAAGATCCGCTTCGACGACCTCCATGATTCGGGCCTCTTCTCGTGGGACACGCTGTATGATTTCGGCGTCCGCCAGGACGAGATCTGGAACCACTACCTGGCCGACCTGGAAGCCCACGGCCTGAGCCGCAACCCCTAATTCACATATTTAGAGGTTCGCTCCGGGCGAAAAGCAGAGGACGGGACGCGATGACGGGACAGACAGAGGACAGGGTTTCCGCCGTCCACCTGGACGCCGTCGGCGGCATTGCCGGCGACATGTTCTCGGCCGCCCTTCTCGACGCCCGGCCCGGTCTGCGGCGCCCCTGCGAGGCGGCCTTCGAGGCGATGGACCTGCCCCAAGGGATCCGTCCGTCGTGGGGACCCCATGACGACGGGACGTTGGCGGGGACCCGGTTCACCGTCGAGGGCCTCGAGCACGGCCATGGCGACGGCCGCCGGTGGCCGGAGATCCGCCGGCGGCTGGAAGCGGCGGACCTCGCCGCGGGTGTCCGCCGGGCCGCCATCGGCATTTTCTCCCTGCTCGCCGGGGCCGAGGCGAAGGTCCACGGGACGACCGCCGAGGAGGTGACGTTCCACGAGGTCGGGGCCGTCGATTCGATCCTCGACATCCTCGCCGCGGCGGCCATTACCGCCGCCCTCGGAACCTGCCGGTGGTCGGTCGGGCCGATCCCCAGGGGCCGCGGCCAGGTGCGGACCGCGCACGGGGTGCTGCCGGTCCCGGCGCCCGCCGTCATCGAACTCCTCGCCGGCTACACGCTGTTCGACGACGGCGAGGACGGCGAGCGGGTGACCCCGACGGGCGCCGCCATCCTCCGCTACCTCGATGCGACGCAGGCCGCCGATCCCGCCTGCCGCCGCCTGCTCGGCGCCGGCTTCGGGTTCGGGACCCGCCGGCTGGCCGGGCGCAGCAACGTGTTGCGGGCCACCCTGTACGCCGCCGCCGGGGAAACCGTGGCGGGCGGCGACGAGGTGGAGGTGCTGCGTTGCGAGATCGACGACCAGACGGCCGAGGACCTGGCGGTGGCCGTCGAGCACCTGCGCCGGACCGCCGGCGTCATCGATGTCTGCCAGTGGCCGGTGTACGGCAAGAAGGGGCGCCTGGCGACGGCGCTCCAGGTCCTGGCCGAGCCGGACGCCGCGGAGCGGGTAGCGACCGAGATCCTGAACGAGACCACGACGCTGGGGCTGCGCCGCGCCCGCCAGGCGCGCACCGTCGTCCATCGTGAGGGGCGCCGGGCGGGTGGCGTCGAGGTCAAGCTGGCCCACCGCCCGTCGGGGCTCACCGCCAAGGCCGGGATCGACGACCTGGCCGAGCTCAAGAGCGCCTCGGCCAGGGACGGGGTACGCCGTGAAGCCGAAGCCGAGGCCATGGAGGAGAAGCTCCGCGATGACCGGTGATTCGCTTTCCGCCCTCTCGGAACGGCTGGCGGAAACCCTGAGGGACTGCGGGACGGCGACTATCGCGGTATCGGGCGGCGTCGATTCCATGACCCTCGCCAGCTTCGCCCGGAGGCACCTCGGGTCGCGGGGCGTCGGGATGGTCCATGCGGTGTCGCCGGCGGTGCCCCGGGCGGCCACGGAGCGGGTGCGCGAGCGGGCCCGCGAAGAGGGCTGGCGGCTGGAGGTGGTCGATGCCGGGGAGTTCGCCGACGAGCGCTACCGGGCCAATCCCCTCGACCGCTGCTTCTTCTGCAAGTCGAACCTTTATGCGACCCTGGGCGCGATGTCCGGGGACGTGATCCTGTCGGGGACCAACCGCGACGACCTCGGGGACTTCCGCCCGGGGCTGGCGGCGGCGGCCGAGCATTCCGTCCGCCATCCCTTCGTCGAGGCGGGGTTCGCCAAACCGGACGTCCGCGCCCTGGCGGTCCGGCTGGGGTTGCCCGAGATCGCCGCCCTGCCGGCCTCGCCGTGCCTGGCCAGCCGGATCGAGACCGGGATCCGGATCGAACCCCGGGACCTGTCGCTGGTCGAGCGGATGGAGGCCTGGTTCCACCACGCGCTCGAGCCCAAGACCGTGCGCTGCCGGATCCGCGGCAGCGGCCTGGTCATCGAACTCGACCCCGAGACCGTCGGCGCCCTTGCCCCCGATACGCGGCGCCGGCTGATCGCCCAAGCGCGGACCGCGGTGCCGGAGACCGCGGGAACCGCCATCGCCATCGCCCCCTACCGCCGGGGAAGCGCCTTCGTCGGGGAGAAGGGGACATGAGCGGCGGCATCCGGCTCGACTTCGAGCGCCGCCGCCGGCTCGGCTTCGGCGAGGCGGTCCTGTGCGCCGGCAAGACGGCGGCCCAGATCGACGCCATCCTCGAGGCTTTCGACGACCAGGGGGAACCCTGCCTGCTGACGCGCCTGGAGGCGGCGACGCTGGCGGCGCTGTCCGGGGACCACCGTCGGCGGATCGACCACGACGGGGTCTCGCGAACCGGGTTCTACCGCTTTTCGCCCCCCGAGGCGCCGGCGCCCCAGGTGGCGGTGGTCAGCGCCGGGGCCTCGGACGCCCCGGCGGCCGGCGAGGCGGTCAGGACCCTGACCTTCAACGCCGTCGGATCGACCGCCGTCTCCGACGTCGGGGTGGCGGGGCTGTGGCGGCTGATGGAACGCATCGAGGAGATCGGGCGCCACCCGGTGGTCATCGCCGTGGCCGGCATGGACGCCGCCCTGGCGAGCGTCCTCGGCGGACTGGTCGCCGGGGTGCTGATCGCGGTGCCGACCTCGACCGGCTACGGCGCGGCACGCGGCGGCGAGACCGCGCTGGCGGCGTGCTTGGCGTCGTGCGCCCCGGGGGTGGTGGTGTGCAACATCGACAACGGCTACGGCGCGGCGTGCGCCGCCATCCGCACCCTGAGCGCCGTAGCCGGCCGTCAAGGCGCCCCGGCCGGTCAACGGACCGGAAGCGAACTTTGATTCGATCCCCGCCGACGATATTGTTAACGTTGATCGGTTCTCGAGGCCGATTTCTTCGCTTGGGGCAGGGGGCAAGCCAGTGGGCGGACGACAGCGGATCATCGTCCTGATCCTGGTCATGGCCGTGGTCGCGGTGACCATCGGCGGGGCCGCGATCGGGGTTCTCTACGACACCGCGATCCATGCCGAACGGGCGCGTCTGGTCGTCTCCGCGCAAAGCCAAAGGTATCTGATCGAGGCCCTGGCCCGCCATGAAATGGAAGAAGTCTACGAAAGGAAAAGGCATACCCCCGCCGAGGCATACGAGGACACCCTCGAACAACTCAAGGACGCCCGCAAGCACTACCATGGCTTCGGCAGGAGCGGCGAGTTCACGCTGGCCCGTCGCCAGGGCGAGCGGATCGTCTACATCCTCGCCCTCCGCCACGACGACCTCGATGAGCCGAGACCGGTGGCCTGGGATTCGAATATCGCCGAGCCGATGCGTCACGCCTTGATGGGCCATTCGGGGACGATGGTCGGGCTCGACTATCGCGGCGTGGAGGTGCTGGCCGCCTACGAGCCGATCCCCGCCCTCGACCTGGGCATCGTGGTCAAGATCGACATGGATGAAATCCGGGCGCCTTTCCTCAGGGCCGGGGGCATCGTCGCCGTCATCGCCGTCCTGGTCATCGCCGTGGGAACGTTCCTGTTCTTCGCCGTCAGCAACCCGATGATCCGGCTGATAGAGGAAAGCGAGGAACGGCTTCGCGCGATCATCGAAAATTCACCCACCGCGATTTCCCTCAAGGACGCCGCGGGCCGCTATTTCCTGGTCAACCGGAAAATCGAGGAATTGTCCGGGCTGACCAGTGACGAGATCATCGGCAGGACGTCCGACGACGTCTTTCCCCGGGAATTCGCCAGATCGACCATGGAACACGAACGGGAGGTGATCCGCTCCGGACAGGCGAGCTTTGTCGAGGAAACCTGCCCCACGCCCGAGGGCGAGAGGATACTGCTGACGACCAAGTTTCCGATCTTCGACAGCGCCCGCGAGATCCGGTTCATCGGCGGAATCTACGTGGATATCACCGAGCGCAAGCATAACGAGGAGAAAATGAGCGAGCTGCAGAGGGAACTCGCCCATATTTCCCGGGTCAGCACCCTGGGCGAGATGGCGGCCGGC
>CAZWEZ010000134.1:0-7787 GCA_964632795.1 uncultured Thalassospiraceae bacterium
TCCTGGGCCGCCGGCGCCGCGAGTTCGTGGTCGCCCTGCCCGGTCCCGAGGCCGCCATCGAGACCGCGCTGGCCGCCGCCGGCGGCGCCCCGGTGGCGGTGCTGGAGCCCGCCGACAACCCGCTGTCGGGCGGCATCGGCGACACCACCGGCCTGCTCGCCGCGGTGCTCCGCAAGCGGCCGCCGGTGGCCACCGCGTTCGCCTTCCTTCATGATCCGGAGCTGGTCGTTCGGGCCCACGGGGCCGGGGAGGGCGCCGTCCTCGGCTGCCGGCTGGGCGGCCGGCTGTCGGCCGATTTCGGCGACCCGGTCGAGGCCGAGGCCACCGTCCGCGGGCTGACCGACGGCCGGTTCGTCAACCGCGGCCCCATGGAACGCAACCTGGCCGTCGACCTCGGCCCGACGGCGGTGCTCGAGGTGGCCGGCATCCGGATCGTCGTCACCACGTCGTGCCAGGGGCCCAACGACCCCGCCTACTTCGAGCTGCACGGCATCGAGGTCGGCCGCCTGGGGCTGCTGTGCGCCAAGGCCAAGAACCACTTCCGGGCCGCCTTCGGGGACCTGATGGCGGCCATCGTCGAGGCCGACACCCCGGGCCCGGCGATGCTGGATGTCGCCCGGCTGCCGTTCCGCAACGTCCCCCGCCAGCGGCTTCCCGGCGATTGACCCGGCGCCCGTCGGCGCCGACAATGCCGCCACGCCGTGACCCCGGGCCGCGACCCCTCGCCGAAAGGACAGAACACGTGATTCGACCGACCTCCTTCACCGCCCTCGTCCTGGACCAGGACGGCGACGCCATGACGACGTCGATCCGGACCCTGGACGACAGCCTGCTGCCCGACTTCGAGGTTACCGTCGAGGTCGCCTATTCGTCGATCAACTACAAGGACGGCATGATCCTCAACGGCCAGGGGCGGATGGTCAAAACCTATCCCCACGTCCCGGGGTGCGACTTTTCGGGCACCGTGGCGGCCTCCGAATCGCCGGACTTCGCGCCCGGCGACAAGGTCATCCTAAGCGGCTGGCGGGTCGGCGAGATCCATTGGGGCGGCTACGCCACCCGGGCCCGGGTCCGCTCCGAATGGCTGGTCGCGCTGCCCGACGGCATGACCCTCGAGCAGGCCTCGGCCCACGGCACCGCCGGCTTCACGGCGATGATCTCGCTGATGGCGCTGGAGGAGCACGGGCTGACGCCCGGCAACCAGGGCGAGGTGCTGGTCACCGGCGCCGCCGGCGGGGTGGGCAGCATCGCGGTGGCCCTGCTGGCCGCCAACGGCTACCGGGTCGCCGCCTCGACGGGACGCCCCGAGACCCACGACTACCTGCGCTCCCTGGGGGCGCGAACCATCGTCGAGCGGGCCGAGCTGGAGGGCGAGGCCAAGGACCTGATGGCCACCCAACGGTGGGCGGGGGCGATCGACAACGTCGGCGGGACGACGCTCGGCAACGTCCTGGCCTCGCTCTACTACTGGGGAAGCTGCGCCGCGGTGGGGCTCGCCGCCGGTCCCCATTTCACCTCCTCGCTGATCCCCTTCCTGATCCGCGGCGTCAACCTGCTGGGCATCGACTCCAACACCTGTCCCATCGAGCGGCGGCGGATCGCCTGGCGGCGGCTGGCCCGGGAACTGCCCGCCGAGGCGCTGGAGGGCATCACATCCGTGGTCCCGCTGGCCGAGGTTGCCGGGGTGGGCGGCAAGATTCTCCACGGCCAGGTGCGCGGCCGGACCGTGGTCGACGTCAACGCCTGATCCCTCAAACCATTGGAATCGCTGGCCTTTGGCGGCCCGGGCGTGGCCCGGGACAGGTTGGCCCCCATCTTGCGTCCCGGTTGATGAGAGTCGGCGGGACTCGGCGCCCGCGACCTGGAACGGGAGATGAAAAAAAATGCGCAAGTCATTGATGCCGCTGGCGGCGACGGTCCTGCTCGGGGCCTGCGGCTATGTCTCGGAATACGAAAAAACGGTCTTCGACTACCAGCCGGTCTATTGCTACCAGACCATCGGCGAGGTCCAGTGCTTCGAGACTCCCAACCACCGCGATTCGCGGCGGATGGTCAACTACTACGGCCCCGCCCCCGCCGAGGCCGCGCCGGCCCCGGCCGCTGCCCCGGCCCCGGGCGAAGACGCCGGCAGCGGTTTCTCGATCGAAGCCATCCGCAAGAGCCTGGAGGAGGACCCGGCGCCGGCTCCCCAGGCGGTGCCGGTGGTGCCGGTCGGCACGCAGATCGTACCCCCGCCCCCAGGAGGTCGGGTCGGCACCATCTAGTAACCGGGACGATCCGTATATATATAGTCGTCCGTCGAAGGCCGAGTGACTATATATTGTTCCTTTGGCTTTTGGGGACACTAGGTTTACACTTTGCCCCGGATTCGCCTGTCCTGGAGGCGTCGATGAGACGGTTTGCCGCGGTGGTGGGGATGTGCGCGGGGCTGGGGCCCTGGATCCCGGCCGCCGCCGCCGACGAAATCCCGGTACCCGAGAACTACGGCCAGGCCATGAGCTGGTACCAGCGCGCCGCCGAGGCCGGCAACGCCCACGCCCAGTTCGCCCTCGCCCTGCTTCTGGAGACCGGCCAGCGCAGCGATCCCGACCCGGCGGCCGCCGTCTTCTGGTACGGCATGGCGGCCCAGCAGGGCCACCTCCAGGCGCAACTCAAGCTGGCCCTGATGTACCACCACGGGACGGGGGTCGAGCCCGACCCGGCCGAAGCCGCCCGGTGGTACGCGTTGGCGGGCCAAGGCGGCTCGGCCCAGGCCAGCTACAACCTGGCCCTGATGTACGAGCGCGGCCAGGGGGTCGCCGCCGACCCGGCCCGGGCGGCGCGCCTCTACGAGGCCGCCAGCGACGCCGGCATCGCCCAGGCGCGCCTCAACCTGAGCCTGCTGTACGCCCGCGGGCTCGGCGTCGACAAGGACCCGGCGCAAGCCCTGATGTGGCTGGAGATGGCCGCCGCCGGCGGCCTGGCGGGGCTCGACGACTACCGCCGGACCCTGAATGAACAGTTGACCCCCGAGCAGATCACCGAGGCCTTCTCCAAGGCCCGCCGCCGGCTCGCCCGCTGAGGGGGTCAACAGGCGCCGCTGTCCCCTTGACTCCCCTTCGCATTCGGACGTATACGGCGGGTCCCACGGCGGGGTAGCTCAGTTGGTTAGAGCAGCGGAATCATAATCCGCGTGTCGGGGGTTCGAGTCCCTCTCCCGCTACCAACTAAATCAATGGGTTAGGTGTAGCGGCATAGCTCTTTGATTTACTGAGTAAGCAATAGGGCAAGCACACAGCGCGATTTTGGGCGGCGCTGGTGGGGGGGGCGCCGGCACCCCGAGAAGGCCCTTAGCGGGGCCCCCTCAGGTGCCCCCGCGAAGGCGTTCGCGGTGGAAGATGTAGAGGCCGCTGGCGATGATGACGGCGGCCCCGGCCAGGGTCCAGGCGTCGGGGTATTCGCCGAAGACGACGATCCCGAACAGGGTCGCCCAGATCAGGGTGGTATAGCCGAACGGCGTCACGGTGGTCGCCTCGCTGGCCTCGAAGGCCTTGATCAGTGTGAAATGCCCGACCCCGCCGAGAAGCCCCATCAGGAACATCAGGCCCCACGCCGTCGCATCGGGGGGAGTCCAGAAGAACGGCGCCGCGGCGCCGGTCGCCGCCATCCCCACCAGCGCCGTGTAGACCAGGGTGGTCAACGGCCGGTCGGTATGGCTCAGCATGCGGGTGGTGATCTGGTAGAGGGCAAACGTGAAGGCGGCGCTCAACGGCAGCAGGGCGCCGAGCTTCATCGTCTCGGTGCCCGGGCGGAGGATGATCAGGGCGCCGGCGAAGCCGACCATCACCCCGACCCAACGGTGCGGTCCGACGGCCTCGCGCAGCATCGGCACCGACAGGACGGTGACGATAATCGGGCCGACGAACATGATCGCGCTGGCCTCAGCCAGGGGAACGTAGCGCAGGCCAAGGAAGAACAGGGCGGTGGTGACCAGCAGGAGCAGGGACCGGAAGAGCTGGATGCCCAGCCGCCGGGTCGCCAGCACCTTGGGCAGCCGGTGGCGCAGGAGAAGCAGCAGGAACACCATGTGGAACGTGTAGCGGCCCCACACCACCTGGATCACCGAGTAGTCCTCGATCAGGTACTTGGCGATCGAATCCAGGCTTACGAACAGGAACATGGTCAGCAGCATCCACGGGATGCCGCGATAGCCGCCCGTCCGGGACGCCGCCCGGGGCAAGGACATCGTCGAGGCCGACAAGGCTATCCTCCGCTCACGGGCCGGGCCATTCGATCCTGAGGTGGTCCGACATTGTTGGACAGGTTGTCAGTGCACCTTGGTATAAGGTGTATTCCGGCTCGTCGTTTTCATGAACTCGGAGGATTCCGATGGGACGGCGTTCGGACATAGGATCTGATTGGCCACCAGGGAGGAAAAGAAAGGGGCGGACATCATTGCCCGACCCCTTGAAAATATGGTGCCGCCTGCAAGACTCGAACTTGCGACCCTGGCATTACGAATGCCATGCTCTACCAACTGAGCTAAGGCGGCAATGAGGGCGTTCCTTACTTACTGCGCGGGGTGGTTCGCGTCAACGGCCTCGGCGCCGCCGAGCGCCGCCGGCTGGGCGCTCTCCGGGCGCTGGTCGAGGACGGCGACGAGCCCCGGCGGGGTGCCCCAGGCCAGGGTGTCGAACTCCGCGCACTTGGCGCACAGGGCGCTCCACCGGGCGCTGACGTGGCCGCAGTGTCCGCACACCCATGCCGGATCGGCTTCGGCCATCGAGGCCCGGATCAGCCATTCGCGCGCGCCCGCCGGGTTGTCGCGCCCGGCCTCTTCCAGCCGCGCCATCAGCCGGCACACGCGCCCCGGCGCCCCGTCGCCGGCCACCGTCTCGAGGTATTTCCCAGCCTCGCCCCACAGCTTGGCCTCGAGGGCGGCGGCGGCGGCGGCGATGTGGCTTTCGGTATGGCCGGGGTTGGCCGCGATCAGCTGTTGGACGGCCTGCATCCGGGCCAGGGGGTCGGCGGCCCGGCGGGCCCGGCAATAGGTCTCGACCAGGCCGGGATGGGGGGAGCGGCCCCACACCTTCTCGATCGCCGATATCGCCTTGCGCTCCTTGCCGGCATCGACCAGCCGGCAGGCCAGCTCCAGCGCCGCCGGGACCAGGGCGGGGTCCAACTCGTGGGCCTTGCGCAACGATCTCAGGGCCTCGGCGTCCTCGCCCCGGGCCGCCGCCTCGAGGGCCACCTGGTACCTGAGGACGGCCTTGCGGCGCTGGCTGTCGGCGGGGGTGACTCGGTCCTTGCGCGCCGAGTTGGTCAGGGTGTCCAGGGCCTCGGCCCACTGGCCGGCCCGGATCTGGAGGTCGAACAGGCTCGACGCCACCCAGGTGCTCGCCGGTTGGCGGTGGTAGGCGCGGCGGGCCAACCCGAGGGCCTCCTCGCCGTCGTCGCGCTTGATCGCCTGGGTGAGCAGCCCGCGCAGGCCGAGGAACTCGGTCTCGGGGCGCTCCAGCATGGCGGTGAAGAACCTGCCGGCGGCCTGCTCGTCGCCGGCCAGTTGCGCCGCCTGGGCCGACAGCAGCATGGTCAACGGCGGGTCGTTGAGCAGCACCTCGGCGCGCTTGACCTGGCGCCCGGCCTCATCGGCGTCGCCGGCGGCGACCGCCACCATGCCCCGGGTCAGGGCCAGGTACCCCTTGCGCCGGCGGCCCTCGCGGTGGGCGCGGACGAGTTGCCCCGGGACCCGGCGGATGAACAGCCACAACCGGTAGAGCAGGGCCGTCGCCACGGCGAGGGCGGCGATGGCGCCCAGCAGCAGGACGAACGAGGTCTCGACCCGGTAGCCCTGCCAGTCGAGGGACGCCGAACCCGGGTGGTCGGCCATCCACACCGCGAGGGCGACCAGCAGGCCGAGGACGACCAGGAAACCAAGCGCCCGCAGCATGCCGTTCACCCGTCGCCCGGCGACAACAGGGAAACGGCGATCACGTGCAGGGTCGCCATCGCCCGTTCCGCGGCCAGCCGCGCCCGGGCGCCCTCGATCCACGGCGCCGCCGCCTCGCCCGGCGCCCCGCTCAACCCCTCCAGGGTCTTGACGGCGGCCATCAGGTCGCCGGCCTTGAGGCTCGTCTCGGCGCGGGCGACGACGGCATCGGGGGAATGATCATCGGGCGCCTCATCGACGCGCCGCACGGTGACCAGCGAGGACAGGCGGTTGACGGTCCTCGCCATCCAGCCCTCGCCCTCCAGGGTCCGGGCGGCGCCGACGATCATTCCGGCGACGCTTTCGAAACCGGCGCGCAACGAGGCCAGGGTGGGGGTGCCGGTGGCGGCGTAGGGTTCGAGAACGTCCAGCGCCTTCATCATCCCCTGGTCGCTGCCGGCCACCTTCCTCAGGGCCTGGAGCTCGTCGGTGAAGGGGGACGAAACCCGCAGCGCCTCGCGCAACTGGCCGACCGCCAGGAGCGCCACCTTGGCCCCGCCGGCGGTTCCCACGGGCTTGGTCCTGGCCTTCTCCAGGGTTGCCAGCCGGCCGATGATCTTGCTGACTTCGGTCGACAGTTTCCTTCTTTCGTCAGCAATCAGCTCGAGCCGGTCGCTGTCTTCGGAGGACGCGGAGCGGTCCTCTTCGAGGCGCGCCAGGCGTTCGGACAGCCGTTGCAGGGATTCGTTGGTCACCGCGGCGTCGGACGGCAGGGTCGTCGCCTCGATCATCTCGCGGACCGACCCGAGGGCGTCCTCCAGGGTCTCGACCCGTTCGATCAGGACGCCCAGGTGCTTGGAGAACCGGGCCCGTTCGGCTTCCAGGTCCTTGATCGCCTCGATGTCGCGCCGGCGGGTTTCGGCCTGGGTCTCCAGGGCCTTGACCCGGTCGCTGACCCCGGCCACCCGCGGATCCCGCGGGGGTTCCTTGTCGAGGGTCGGAATATAGGCGGTGAGGTAGGGCGACCAGATCGGCCAGGTGGCGTAACCGGTACCGCCAAGCACGCCCAGCACCACCACCACCCACAGCAGGGCGAGAAGACCGGTGCCCGCCTTCGACGGCGGCCGCGGCGTCAACTCTTGGGGGGCGTCGGCGCCGTCGTCCCCGGCTTTCGCCGGCTTGGCGGTGCCCGCCTCGTCGATCCCTTGTTCTTTTTCGTGTTCGGGTTTCCCGGTCTTGGGCTGCTTGCTCATGGCGTCACCTCTCATGACTGGACGACACGCCGCCGAGATCCCGGGCCGGATGTCGAACCGTCAGACTAGAGCATTTTCCGACCATATTCGATCAATTTGATGGGGCACTTGCCGGCCGGGCGGCTATGTTCTCGACCATCGCCGCCTGCTCGGGCCGCGCCGCGACGCGCACCCCGCCCCAGGCGATGTCGGCGGCCGCTTCGCCAACCGCCGGGCTCAGGCACCACGCGGTGAGTCCCTTGCAGGCCCTGACCAGGCGCGCCTTGCGGACCAGCTCGACGAAGGTGGCGGCGGTCCGCGGCGAATACAGCACCACCCCGTCCAGCGGTCCCTTCTTTATGGCCCGCACCGCGGCGGGGGACAGGCGCCGCGCCCGGCGGGCCCGGTAGAGCACCTGGCGGCGGTAGTCGAAGCCGGCCCGGCCCAGCATTCTCCCCAGGTCCCCGGCGATCGTGTCCCCGGCGGCGTGGCACAGCGCCCCGGCGGCCGGGTCCAGCCGCCCGACGACCAGCCGGGCCAGGGCCTCGACGTCGCCGCCCGCCGGCTCGACGGTGGCGAAGCCGGCCTCGGTAGCGGCCCGCGCCGAGGCCTCGCCGACCGCCAGCACCGCCACCTCGCGGCGGCAC
>CAZWEZ010000135.1:0-7657 GCA_964632795.1 uncultured Thalassospiraceae bacterium
CGCTGGGCAGCGAACCGCCGGCCAAGGCGATCAAGGCGCTGGGCGGCGAACCGCCGGCCCCGGCCGCCGCCCCGGCCCGGGCCGAGGCGGCCCCGGCTCCCGACCCCGAACCGACGGCCGAGGCCGAGGAACAACCGCCCGACCCGGCCACCTTCCAGGAGGTGGTCGAGCTGGCCGCCCGGCGACGCGAAGGCATCCTGCACGCCAACCTGATCGGCGACCTGCACCTGGTCGCCTTCGAACCGGGACGCATCGAGTTCCGCCCCGGCGACCACGCGAACTCCGACCTCGCCCACCGGCTCAGCCGGTTCCTCAACCAGGCCACGGCGCGGCACTGGGTGGTCACCGTCTCCAACGACCGCCCGGGCGAGACCACCCTGCACCAGCAGGAAGAGGCCCGGTCCGCCGCCTCGCGGACCGAGGCCGCCAACCACCCGTTGGTCAAGGCGGTGATGGAGACCTTCCCCGGGGCCACCGTCGAGGACGTGCGCCCGGTCGGCCCCGGGCCGGAATCGGACAAGGAGGAAAGCGGACCATGAAGAACCTCGGGGAGATGATGAAGCAGGCCCAGGAGATGCAGGCCAAGATGGCCGAGTTGCAGGAACAACTGGGCTCGGTCGAGGTCACCGGGGCCTCGGGCGGAGGCATGGTCGAGGTGACCCTGTCGGGCAAGTCCGAGGCCCGCAAGGTCAGGATCGACCCCTCGCTGGCCACCGCCGAGGACATCGAGATGCTGGAGGACCTGCTGGTCGCCGCGATCAACGACGCCAGGTCCAAGGTCGAGGCCAGCGTCGCCGACAAGATGTCCGAACTCACCGGCGGCCTGCAACTGCCCCCGGGCCTCAAGCTGCCGTTCTGACGGCCGCCACCGTCCACTAGCCATGACGATTTCCGACATCGACCGCTTGATCCAGCTTCTCGGCCGGCTGCCGGGATTGGGCCCCCGCTCGGCGCGGCGCGCCGTGCTGCACCTGATCCGCCACCGCGATACCCTGCTGGCGCCGCTGGCCGGGGTCATGGCCGATGCCCTGGACACCATCCGCACCTGCTCGCGGTGCGGCAACCTGGACACCGACGATCCCTGCGCCGTGTGCGCCGACGTCCGGCGCGACGCCTCGCTGATCTGCGTGGTCGAGGACGTCGCCGACCTGTGGGCGCTGGAACGCTCGGGAGCGTTCAGGGGCCACTACCACGTGCTGGGCGGGGTTCTTTCGGCGCTCGACGGCGTCGGCCCCGAGGACCTCGACATTCCGGAGCTGGTCGGACGGGTCGGCGGCGGCGGGGTCAAGGAGGTGATCCTGGCGACCAGCGCCACCGTCGACGGCCAGACCACCGCCCACTACATCGCCGAGCGCCTGGCTGGCACCGGGGTCACGGTCTCGGGCCTGGCCCACGGGGTGCCGGTGGGCGGCGAACTGGACTACCTGGACGAGGGGACCATCAGCGCCGCCTTCAAGGCCCGCCGCCCGATCGTGCCTTGATACCAAAGGTCATTGATAGTGACCCATAGAGACGGCTTTCCAAGGTTTTCGGCCAGGAAAGCGCGGCGCGGCGATGCGGGGCATCGTAAGCCGGGCTTGACGACGTCCGAAAGCCTTGGAAAGCCGCCGTTCCGGTCGCGCCTGCGCCCCGTCGGAGGGCGTCAGAAAGCCTCGACGATGCGCCGCATCGCCTTCGGCTTCCTTCCTGCCCGACGGGACGCAGGCACGATCTCTATGGGTCATTATCAATGACCTTTGGTATGAGCCGGCGGCCGTCTAGCCCTTGAGGTAGGCCAGCATGGTGTCGGCGCCGGAGACCTCGAAGGGATCGGTGGGGCAGTTGTCCTGGTAGTCGGCCTCGACGAACATCTTTTCGATCTCGCCGTCGACCACGTACATGGAATAGCGCCAGCTGCGCATCCCGAAGCCGAGGTTGGACTTGTCGACCAGCATCCCCATCTTGCGGGTGAACTCGCCGTTGCCGTCGGGCAGCAGGAACACCTTCTCGGCGCCCTGGGCCTGGCCCCACTGGTACATCACGAAGGCGTCGTTGACCGACAGGCAGACCACCGAGTCCACGCCCAGCCCCTTGAAGTCGTCGTACAGCTCCTCGTAGCGCGGCAGGTGGCTGGTCGAGCAGGTCGGGGTGAAGGCCCCGGGCAGCGAGAACAGGACGACACGCTTGCCCTTGAAGACGTCATCGGTGGTCAGGTCCTTCCACTCGAACGGGTTGGGTCCGCCGAGGGCATCGTTGCGCACGCGGGTCTTGAAGGCGGCCGAGGGGACGGTGGTCATGGCGATCTTTCCCTCCGTTATCGACGGTTGCGTAGGTGTCAGCAAAGGCTATCGGGCGGCCCGCTGTCAAGTCTCCTCCGCCCCCGCCGGGGGGGCCTTGGAATAGCCGGCTTCGATCCCACATATCCGGTATCGTTCAGACCAGGAGTAATCATGATGAACCGGGTAGCGACCTTCGCGGCGGGCTGTTTCTGGGGCGTCGAGGCGGCCTTCCGCCGGCTCGAGGGGGTGGTCGAGACGACGGCGGGCTACACCGGGGGGACGGTGGGCGAGCCGACCTACCGGGAGGTCTGCACCGGGCGCACCGGGCACGCCGAGGCGGTGCGGGTGGTCTACGATCCGTCGCGGGTTTCCTACCGCGACCTTCTGACGGTGTTCTGGGACATTCACGACCCGACGACCCGCGAACGCCAGGGTCCGGACGTCGGCAACCAGTACCGCTCGGCGGTGTTCTGCCACGACGTCGAGCAGGAATCGGCGGCCAGGGCGTCGGTGAAGAGGATATCGGGCCGTTACGCCAGGGACATCGTGACCGAGATCGTCGCCGCCGGGACATTCCATCCGGCCGAGGACTATCACCAGCAGTACCTGGAAAAACGCCGATAATACCAGTGCCCCTTGGTATTATTCCTGGTTGCGTCGCCGCGGTTTGCCCGGCCCGCGGTTTGCCCTATGCTGGAAGGGAATGGGAGGCCCCTCGATGAGCCTGATGGAAAACGACTCGGTGATGAAGGTGCGCAAGGCGCTGTTCGACGCCGGGTACGACGACACCGTGATCGAGCTCGAGGAAACGGCGCGCTCGGCCCAGGACGCCGCGGCGGCGCTCGGCGCCGAACTGGGGTCGATCGTCAAGTCGCTGGTCTTCGTCATCGGCAACCGCTTCGTGATGGTGCTGGTCGCCGGCGACCACCGGTGCAAGGAGGAGAACCTGCCCCGCGTCCTCGACCTCGAGGGCCTGGTCCGGCGTCCCAACGCCGGCGAGGTGCGCGGGGCCACCGGGTTCGCCATCGGCGGGGTTCCGCCGATCGGCCTCGGCCACCCGCTACCGACGGTGATGGACGTCAGCCTCAAGCGCTTCGAGACTATTTACGCGGCGGCCGGCCAC
Organism: uncultured Thalassospiraceae bacterium; assembly: GCA_964632795.1. Lineage (GTDB taxonomy): Bacteria > Pseudomonadota > Alphaproteobacteria > Rhodospirillales > 2-02-FULL-58-16 > CAZWEZ01. Next base: position 3,382 of record CAZWEZ010000135.1, read on the forward strand.
CCCCGCTGCGTGTTCCCGACGACGGCCCGGGAACTCATGCGGCTGACCGGGTGCATCGTTTCCTACAACATCGCCGAGCCGGCCTGATTGACAGCAGTCCCGGCGCTCAGTAGAAAGCAGGATGACCATGACCGGCGGCCGCTCCGCCGCCGCCGTCTGGGGATGGGTGGCCGAGTGGCTGAAGGCGCTCCCCTGCTAAGGGAGTATACGGGGGACCGTATCGTGGGTTCGAATCCCACCCCATCCGCCATCCTGCTTCGCGCTCCGCGCTTCGCAGGATTTGCGCCAACGTCGGAAGCGAAGCAGGATGCCCTCCGTAGCTTTAGCGAAGGAGGGCTTAACGCGTGCATTACATTTACCTCTTGGAAAGCCGCAGGGTTGTCGGGCAACGCTACGTAGGTCTTACATCTGATTTGAAACGACGGCTCGCCGATCACAACGCCGGACAATCCCCTCACACATCGAAGTTCGTACCTTGGCGATTGGTGACATATGTTGCATTTTCGGACGAGCGCAAGGCGACCGCTTTTGAGCGTTACCTCAAGTCCGGGTCAGGACACGCATTCGCCAAAAGACATTTATGGTAAGGCCCAAGCTACCGCGGTCCGCCTGGAAACCGTCGAAGGCCAAATTTCCACCGGCAACATGACGATCCACGAGACAGGTGGTACCGTCCGCCCGCGCCGGTCACGATACCTGACCATCCCCCTGCCCGCCGCAATGGACAGCCGGGGTGTGCCGCTCCGGCGACGGGCGCGGGACTGGGACAACACGTTCGTGGCGCGGTCCCGGCGGGGAAACCTCTTGATCTTCCGGCGGGATGGCCTGGGGCTGACACCCCTGTACCTTCTCAAGCCCTCTGTCCGGATCAAGCCCCGGTTGGGCCTGGAGGACGCCGTTGTCGAGAACGGCCTATCCTACTTCGAGCGGCGGGCCTTCGAGGAGATCAGCCGCGAACTAGCAGCGACATAGGGCCATAATGTTTTTGCCCGCGTCGGTAGTCGAAAACCGTATAATAGCTGATATAGTTGAGACGGGGCATCATGATAAAGAAGAATAGATACTCGCCTCGCCGCCAAGATAGACGTGGTGCATGCCTACTTTGTGGCAAGGTTAAAAAACGCGTCGGAAGTCACATCATTCCTCAATTTGTGACGCGTTATCTCCGCAATTCATCCGCAACAGGTCATTTGCGGACGGCAGAGATACCTAACAAGAGAGAGCAAAGCGGGCCTTGGGATTACCTGCATTGCAGAGAATGTGAAACCCATATTAGCAAGTGGGAGAGATCGTTTGCCAAAAAAGCCTTCCGTCCGGTCCTTGAAAAAAAGAAGAACATTATTCAGTACGGACCCTGGCTTCCCCTATTTGCTACTTCTTTGGTATGGCGGGTCCTCGTGTTTCATAGGGTCCATGATATTCCCCATAAATTCATTGATGATTGGGGGGCAACCGATGATGCCGCTGAAATTTGGCGAAAATGCTTGCTCGGGGAACTAGAAAACCCAGGCCCTTATGAACAACACGCATTTCCATTCGATTATGTCGTAGATATTAGCGGTCCATTTCCTCAAAATATTAATACCTATTTAATGCGGTCATCCGATTTTAGAATTTTATCAAATGGAGTTGATACTTATGTTTATGTTAAATTGCCTGCCTTCCTATTTCTTGGGTTAGTTCATTGCAGTAGACCGAAAGACTTCAAAGGAACCAAGTTAGATTTCAAAGGAGGTGTTATCGGGGGAAAAACAATTACTGCTCCAGGCTTCGTTTCGGAATTTATTATGGAAGGGGCCAACACAATTCAAAGATCATTGAAAGCTCTCTCAGAAAGGCAACGAGGTATCATAGACGATCAAATGAAACGTGACCCCGATCGTGCTGCGCGTTCAAGCACGTATGAGGCAGATAGATATGATGCCCAGTTGGCGGGTCGTATTATCCTTGGCCCTGATGACATCGATTATAGCTGAAATAGGAAGGTTTTTTTCGGCATATCGCGCCTTGCAAAGGGCTTCCCTCTGGTACACCGGACTGGTACACTGGCAGTTGCCAGAGGGGGCTAGAAACCCCGGAATTCAGCCACTTTGTTTGGGTGTGGCGCATTCTCCCACCCCATCCGCCAACTACCCTATTGTTATTACAGTGTTTTACTTACTTTCAGCGTATCTGCCGAATACCTCCGTGTTTTCGGGGCCTTAGCCCGGATCGGTATTCCCCAAGCGGTCCCGGGAGACCGTCCGGTCCCGGATTATCCGGTCCCAATGCGGCAATATCTCTGTCGGCCTGTTTTCTGGTACCACTTTTCCCGTCGAATCGGGGCGAGCCTCTTACGAACTTCACGATTTCGGAACGGTCACCGGAACGAATCAGCCCCTCGCCGAAGCAAGGGGCTGACTCGAGGACTGCCGGTCGGCCGGAGCCCGCATGTCGAAGGCGCAGGTGAAATGCATGGCGTTGACGTCCGCGGTCCAGGCGAAATAGAGGCTGTAATCGCACCACCGTCCCGGAACCTGGACCGCCATCTCCTGGTCGTTGCGACGGTCGAACGTCCATTCGTTGGCGTTTACGATGCGCTCGATGACGTCGAGGGGATTATGGGGCGCCGCCTCACGCGACGTGTCGCCGAATGCCATGTCCAAGTCTCCTTGAAGCAACCGTAGGGAAACCAGGATGTATCGGTTCAAAGCGAACCCGACGGAGTTCGTCTGGGAAGTCCAGCACAAGCGCTCATTGCCGCTGCTAGCCACGTTTCCGCGATTCAAGCCAGGATTTCAGACCTCATAGATCCGTTGATAATCCCGCAATATCCCCGTCGCTTCTTTGATAATGTCATACCATTTGGGACGCAAAGGCTTGCGCAGAAATTCCAACGTTCCCCAGGCCAAATAGATCAGGATTAGGGTCGTTTTTAGGTCGAGGTTACCCGAGGTTTGTCTGTGGATTTCCCGATCGAGCCGGTCCATGTAGTAAAAAAACCGGCCGAGAACCAGATCACGAGGATACTCCTTATCGAATTCCCATTCGGACGGCGTCTCAATACTCCAATCTGGGAATTTATTCTCTATATTTTTGATTAGTTCCTTTAGATTAATCCGCCCAGCGTCGTAGAGGATCAACAGCGACCCCGTGAACTTTTTGAAGGTAAGTTCGTGAATCGTGGGAATTTCAAGTAAGGGCTGTACACTTAGGTCTGCTTCGTGCCCCGGTTCAAAACGAAGGCGGACACGACCGGGACTAAAGGACGACAGTCTGATTTTGATTTTCATAGAGCGTTTCCTACAAAAGGGATCCCATTTATGGCGAGATAAAGCAGAGCCGAAATCGCTGCCGTTGCCGGCACCGTGACCAGCCAAGCCGCAACAATCGTGCACAAATAGGATCGCCTGACCAGTTTCTTGCGCTGCCAGGTTTTCAAGGCTGTTTCAGCTCTCTGCGTGAGCTCGAAGTAACGGCGATGCTCCTGTTCAGACAGCGGTTCTTTGAGCGCTCTTTCCATATTGGAGTATCGCTATGCCATCTCCGCCTTCGCGCTGTCGAACAATTTTGGCTTCGTTTTGTCGTTGAAGAATTCTCGGATGATCCTGACCCTCTCGGCCTCGTATAGCAAGTGTTCCCGCAGAAATCCAACGCCGATTATCGCCCCGAGCGCGATGTGCGTCGAGCTGACCGGTAGCGCCAATGTGGACGCAACTATGACCGTGATGGCCGAGGACAGGACCACTGGGTACGCCCGCAGCCGGTCGATTTCGGTGATCTCGGTTCCGACGGTTTTGACCAGGTTTGCCACGTCATTAGCCCCAATATTCATGGCCATGTACATGCCTCCAAGGCCGGCCACCATTATCATCACACCATTCTGAAGATCGGCCACCTGCGTCGCTGCGTAGGCCGTGGCCCCCACAAGCATTATCAGTCCGGCGGTCAGGCGGAGCGTGAACGCTTCGCCCTCAACATTTGTCGGGTTGATTTTTTCTGGCCTTTGAGCTGGGTTTCTATCATCTTGCGAGACTTCGCAATCCACTTGGTAGACGAAGGATGAACACCAACAATTGAATGCCACCGTCAGCGGCAAACCGGTCCGAGATCATGTGAGGACCCTCGGTAAGCTATCCTGCGGCCCGAGAGAACGTGCCTTTGGTGAGAAAATCATCATCAAGTCACGTCCTATTCACCCCCATTTCAGCTGCTTCCGGTTCTCGCGCCAGATATTCATTTTGTCAATCGGCTTCGAACTTTGACCCCCTATCGGCGTCCAATATTGACCCCCCTT
>CAZWEZ010000136.1:0-7231 GCA_964632795.1 uncultured Thalassospiraceae bacterium
ACATATGGTACCCATACGATCGCCTTTCCCGCTTCCTCGGCAGGAAGGCGCGCGCTGGCGATGCCGGCACATCCCCAAGCGTGCCTGACGCCCCGGGGGGCCACCGGGGGGTGTCCCCCCGATTTAATATGCGGGGGGCGCCCCCGCGGCCCCCGAGGAAGCGGGAAAGGCGACCATCCGGGGGAGCGGGGGTGTCCCCCGGAACCCCCAGGGGGCGGCTCTCCGAGTTCACCGGCGGCGTTGCGAGGCGCTTGTGATGGGCCGCCATCACGGCGCGCCACGCGCCTGGCCGGGTGAACTCGGAGAGCCGTCGTATGGGTACCATATGTCTGATCCAGGGCACTAGCCTCCGAGGCCGATCTTGAGGACGGCGACGATCAGGAACACGCCGAGCAGGATGCAGGCGAACTTGACCGCGATCAGGCTGACGGTCTCGGCCGTCCGGTTGTGGACGTAGTCGTGGATGACCACCGAGAGCGCCAGTTGGGCGTGCCAGAACAGGGTGCCGACCAGCAGGATCATCAACGCCATGTTGCCCGGCGCCGCCATCCACGCCTGCAGCGACGCATGGTCGGCGCCCAGGCCGCCGATCACCGAGATCACGAACCACACCACCAGCGGCACCAGCGCCACCGCCTGCAGGCGCTCCAGGTACCAGTCCTCGGTGCCGCTCCTGGTCGAGCCCATGGCGCGGGCGTGGCCGAGTGGACTGCGCATCGACATCGTCATTCCCCTATATTGCCAGTCCGACGATCCAGGACAGTGCCGTCAACACCACCGTGCCGGCGATCACGGCGGCCGTCGAGGCCTTGACCTGGGGGTTCTCGTAGCCCCAACCGATGTCCCAGAACAGGTGGCGGATGGCGTTGCAGACGTGGAAATAAAGGGCCACCGAAAAGCCGAAGATGGCCAGATAGCCGATCCACGATCCCAACACCGCCTGCGCCCGGGCATAGGCCTCGGGCCCGTAGGCGGCGGCGCCCAGCCAGTAGGCGAAGACCAGCAGGCCCAGCGCCAGGAAGCCGCCGGTGATGCGCTGGAGGACGGAAACGAACATCGTCAGCTGGAATTTGTAGACTTGGAGATGGGGCGACAACGGCCGGTTATCTGTTGCCATGGGCTCAGCCTCGAAAGGTGCTGGAATACGGGAACATATGGGTGACCGTGTCGGATTTTGTAACCGCGGGGCCGGCCCGAGTCAATGTCGGGCGCCGACTTTCTCCCGCATACGGCATTGGTTTTTCTTGATCTTCCAGGTCATTGTGCATGGTAGTGTGGATAACTTGTGGGTCGATTGTGCAAATATTGGTAATTTATACACAGAAAAATACATTATTCGGCAATTTTTTTATTGAAAACGCCCATTATTGTTTCCAACATGTCCGACGCATGTGAAAGCGTCGAATCGACGAATTCTTGCGCGCATCCATGAGTTCCTCGGAATTCCGGCGTGCCCGCGAGAAGGAGTCGACCCGGGGTGAAGGCAGCGCCTTCGGGCGCCGGCCAAGCCACGGGGCGGGCAGCCGGGAATGGCCGATGGGGATTTTGGTCCACTGAGGCCCCGACCGGGTGCCGGCGGGGAGCCTCGCATCCGTGCGGAGCGACCCCTTCGCGGTTCGGTCGACTCTCCCTGGTGGGGACTGGCCGGCGCTGCGGCTACCCGGATCCGGGGGCGCTCTCCGCCCAGGGATCGTCCTCGGGACAGGGTGGTGGAACGCGAAAGCGCTTCCCCGTGCGCGGAGCCTGGCCGGCTCCAAGGGGCGTCAGGAGCGCCGTTTCGGCGGCGTGTATCGTGGGTTTCCCAGGATCCGCGTTCCTGACGCCCCTTTCTTTAGTTGAATCCCTTGGGCGTTACAACAATATATTGCGACTACCACGAAATTTTGTATTTCGCAGTAACGGCAACCACAAATTATGCTTCCATCTCTTGGATGACCTCGCCCAGGGCGACCGCGCGGCGGGGGCGGACGTTGTCTGGCATGGTCTGTTCTCCGCGGGCCGAAAACTACTAATTCCCTTCGCTATGTGGCAATGTCATGGCGCCAACGCAAGCCATCGGAGATTCCGCCCCCCATGGCCGTCTTGTCGATCAACTCCTCGGTGGCCTACGGCCATGTCGGCAACTCGGCGGCCGTGTTCTGCCTCCAGCGGCTGGGCCTCGAGGTGTGGCCGGTGAACACGGTCCGCTTCTCCAACCACCCGGGCTACGGAAGCCGGCGCGGGGCGGTGGCCGATGCCGAGGAGGTCGCCGGGATCATCGCCGGGATCGGCGAGCGGGGCGCCTTCGCCCGCTGCCGGGCGGTGCTCAGCGGCTATCTCGGGACCCCGGAGATCGGCCGCCGGGTGGTGGCGGCGGTGGCGGCGGTGCGGGCCGCCAACGGCGACGCCCTCTACTGCTGCGACCCGGTGATCGGCGACGTTGCCGAGGGCCTCTACGTGCCCCGCGAGGTGGCCGGGGTCCTCGCCACCGCCGCCGTGCCGGTGGCCGACGTCGTCACCCCCAACGCCTTCGAACTGGGGTGGCTGGCCGGGGTCGCGGTGGACGACTTCGCCGGCGCCCTGGCCGCCGCCGAGGCGGTGGCCGCCCTGGGCCCCGGGGTGGTGATCGCCTCCTCGCTGCCGGCGCCCGACGGCGATTCGGCCGCCATCGCCACCCTGGCACGGTCCGCGGAGGGGGCCTGGGTGGTCGTCACGCCGCGCCTGGAAACGGCGGCCAAGGGAGCGGGCGACGCCCTGAGCGCGCTGTTCCTGGGCCACCGTCTCGAAGGCCGGGAGGTCGCCGAGGCCCTGGCATACGCGGTCTCCTCGGTCCATGGGCTGATCGAGGCCGCCGCCGGGACCGGGGCGCGGGAGCTGCCGCTGATCGCCGCCCAGGAAGAGATCACAAACCCCCGAAAACCGTTCACCGCCCGACGGATTCGTTAGGATAGTAACGATTTTTTCAACATTTTGTCCTAAGAGGTCCGGCAATAGCCCATATACCGAAGGCCTTCGAGGCGGCTGGAGATGGCGGAAAAGTACCTGGAGAACATCAAGTTCCTGGTGGTCGACGACAACGCTTTCATGCGCATCATCGTCCGCCGGGTGCTGGGGGCGCTCGACGTCAAGTTGATCAAGGAAGCGACCGACGGCGCCGCCGCCCTCAAGATCATGCAGACCTTCGTGCCCGACATCGCCATCGTCGATTGGGAGATGCAGCCCCTGGACGGGCTGGAGTTCACGCAGATGGTGCGCACCGACGACGACAGCCCCAACCCCTTCCTGCCGATCATCATGCTGTCGGGCCATGCGGAACAGAGCCGCATCGTCGCCGCCCGCGACGCCGGAATCAACGAATTCGTGATCAAGCCGATCTCGGTCAAGACCCTGTTCAGCCGCATCCAGGAGGTCATCGAGAGGCCCCGCCCCTTCGTCCGGGCGAAAAGCTATTTCGGTCCCGACCGGCGGCGCAAGAACGTCAAGATCACGTTTTCCGACCGGCGCGCCAAGCGCCCCGTCAAGAACGACCCGGAGCCCGCCGGCGCCCGTCAGACGGGCGCCGACGCCGAAACCGCATCTACCTAGAGTCCTGGCTCATGTAGGAGCGGATCAGTTCCTCGGCGATCTGCACGGCATTCAGCGCCGCCCCCTTGCGCAGGTTGTCGGCCACCACCCACATGTTGAGCCCGTTGGCGACGGTCGGGTCCTTGCGGATGCGGCTGACGTAGACCGGGTCCTCGCCGGTGCACTCGGTGGGCGTTACGTAACCCTCGTCTTCGCGGTGATCGACGACGACGATCCCCGGCGCCGCCTTGAGGGCGGCGCGCGCCGCGTCCTCGTCGAGGGGGCGGGCGAACTCGACGTTGATCGCCTCGGCGTGGCCGACGAACACCGCGCATCGAACGCAGGTGGCGGTGACCTTGATGTCGGGGCCCAGGATCTTGTTGGTCTCGACCGCCATCTTCCATTCCTCCTTGGTCGAGCCGTCGTCCATGAAGACGTCGATGTGGGGAATGACGTTGAAGGCGATCTGCTTGGTGAACTTCTTCTGGTACTTGTGGAACGTCTCGTTGGCGTAGATGCCCCGGGTCTGGTCGAACAGTTCGTCCATGGCCTCCTTGCCGGCGCCCGAGGTCGATTGGTAGGTGGCGACCACGACCCGCTTGATCGGCGCCAGGTCGTGGAGCGGCTTGAGCGCCACCACCATCTGGATGGTCGAGCAGTTGGGGTTGGCGATGATGGAGCGCTTGGTGTAGCCGGCGATGGCCTCGGGGTTGACCTCGGGCACCACCAGCGGGACGTCCGGCTCCATGCGGAACTTGGAGGTGTTGTCGATGACCACCGCCCCGGCGGCGGCGGCCCGCGGGCTGTGCACCGCCGACACCTTGGCGCCGGGCGAGGACAGCACGATGTCGGTGCCGGCGAAATCGTAGGTGGCCAGGTCGAGGACCTTGAGGACTTTGTCCTCGCCGAAGGAGACCTCCTTGCCGACCGAGCGTTCCGAGGCCAGCGCCACCACCTCGTCGGCCGGGAACTCGCGCTCGGCCAGCGTCGACAGCATCTCGCGCCCGACGTTGCCGGTGGCGCCCACCACCGCGACTTTGTAACCCATCGTTTGGTACTCCGACTAAAACAAAAAGGCCCGCGGGTGCTGCCGCGGGCCGTGGTCATTCAGGCAACCAGCGTCCGGCCCGCGTCAGGCTCCGGTTTTGGTCTTGGCGCGGGTGGTGGTGGTGGCGCACGCCACCGCCGTCCGCCAAGCCCCAACGGCCCGGGCGGCGAAACCGACGCTACGTGACATGATCGCACTCATGGTCGTCCTCGTGTCCTCCAACGCCGCCCAGCAATAGCGCGCCCGGCCTTGGAATTCAATGGATACCCTATCTTGGCCGCTTGTCGAGTTCGCGGACCACCGCCTCGCCCATCACCGAGGTCGATACCTTGGCCTTGCCGGGCTGCATGATGTCGGCCGTGCGCAGGCCGCCGGCGAGCACTTTCTTGATCGAGGTCTCGATGTGGTCGGCGTCCTCGGTCATGCCGAACGAGTAGCGCAGCATCATCGCCAGGCTGAGGATCATGGCCAGCGGGTTGGCCATGTCCTTGCCGGCGATGTCGGGCGCGCTGCCGTGGACCGGCTCGTAGAGGGCGCGGCGCCGTCCGCTGGCATCGGCGGCGCCCAGCGAGGCCGAGGGCAGCATGCCCAGCGAGCCGGTCAGCATCGCCGCCTCGTCGGACAGCAGATCGCCGAACAGGTTGTCGGTGACGATGACGTCGAACTGCCGCGGGTCGCGGACCAACTGCATGGCGCAGTTGTCGGCGTACATGTGGCTCAGCTCGACCTTGGGGAACTTGGCGTCGTGGATCTTCTGCACCTCCTCGCGCCACAACTGGCCGCTTTCCATGACGTTGGCCTTGTCCACCGAGCACACCTTGTTGGACCGCTTGGCGGCCAGTTCGAAGGCGACCCGGGCGACCCGCTCGATCTCGGGTGTGGTGTAGACCTGGGTGTTGACGCCGCGCCGGGTGCCGTCGGGCAGCTCCTCGATGCCGCGCGGGGTGCCGAAATAGGCGCCCCCGGTGAGCTCGCGCACGATCATGATGTCCAGCCCCTCGACCACCTCCAGCTTGAGGGTCGAGGCCTCGGCCAGGGCGTCGAAGGCGACCGCCGGGCGCAGGTTGGCGAACAGGTCCATCTCCTTGCGCAGGCGCAGCAAGCCGCGTTCGGGTTTCTGGTCGAAGGGCAGGTTGTCCCACTTGGGGCCGCCGACGGCGCCCAGCAGGATGGCGTCGGCGGCCAGCGCGTCGGCCATCGTCTGGTCCGACAGCGGCGTCCCCTGGGCGTCGATGGCGGCGCCGCCGACCAGCCCCTCGGTGATGTCGAAGGCGACCGAACTCCGGCCGTCCATCCACTCGGTGACTCGGCGGACCTCGGCCATGACCTCGGTGCCGATGCCGTCGCCGGACAGGAGCAGGATCTTCTTGTTGGCGGCCATGTCGGTCTTCCTTTTCGCTGGTTGCCGGAAGGGATGGACCGGCCCTTCATATCCGCCCCCGGCGGCCGCGTCAAATCCCCGTGAGGGGGCCGCTCCGGCGCTTGTCCGGAGCCTCGTCGGGAGGCCAACACTCATAGCTGGCGGAAGGGAAAGGGACCATGGGTGAAAACGCGCATACCCGGCTGCGGGCCGGCGACGCCCGCCGGCCTCGATTGACGGCGCCCGTATCGACAGCCGTTCCGGGAGGGGGTCAGTCCGGCAGGATCAGGGTGCCGGCGCCGTGTTCGGTGAACAGTTCCAGCAGCACCGCGTGGGGCACCCGGCCGTCGATGATCACGGCGCCCTCGACGCCCCCGGCGAGGGCGGCCAGGCAGGTCTCGATCTTGGGCAGCATGCCGCCCTCGACGATGCCCTCGGCGATCAGTTGGCGGGCCTGGGTGGCCGTCAGTTCGGGGATCAGGGCGCCGTCGCCGTCCAGCACCCCCTCGACGTCGGTCAGCATCAGCAGGCGCTTGGCCGACACCGCCGAGGCCACCGCCCCGGCCACCGTGTCGGCGTTGATGTTCAGGGTCTCGCCTTCGGGGCCGACGCCGATCGGGGCGATCACCGGGGTGATGTCGGACTCCGCGAACAACTCCAGTACGTGGGGGTTGATCCGGTCGGGCTCGCCGACCAGCCCCAGGTCGAGGACCCGTTCGATGTTGGAATCGGGATCACGGCTGGCGCGGCGGAGCTTGACCGCGCGGATCAGGCCGCCGTCCTTGCCCGACAGGCCGATGGCGAAACCGCCGGCCTCGTTGATGTTGGTGACGATCCGCTTGTTGATCGAGCCCGACAGCACCATCTCGACCACGTCCACGGTCTCGCGGTCGGTGACCCTGAGGCCGTCGACGAACCTGCTCTGGATCTTGAGCCGCTCCAGCATATTGCCGATCTGCGGTCCGCCGCCGTGGACCACCACCGGGTTGGCGCCGACCTGGCGCAGCAGCACCACGTCGCGGGCGAACAGGCGCGCCAGCTCGTCGTCGCCCATCGCATGGCCGCCGTACTTGACGACGAAGGTCGTCCCCGAATAGCGGCGCATGTACGGCAGGGCCTCGGACAGCACCTTGGCCTGGGCCAGCCAGTCGTCCCTGGTTTTTTTCGGGTTCCCGGTCATGGCCGGGGAATGTAAGGGTCGGCGGCTCGATTTGCACCCACTTTCGCCAAGGCGGGCCTTGCCGGGGACGGCGTCGCGGTGCTTTGGTGCACCTTGGTAT
>CAZWEZ010000137.1:0-6908 GCA_964632795.1 uncultured Thalassospiraceae bacterium
TGCCGAGCGATGCCAGCTCGCCGAGGCTGTAGAGCGTGCCCAACAGGATGACGCCCGTTTTCAGACCCAGACGCGACAGGCGCACGCCGTTTTCGGCCCATTCAGGAATCCGGAACACATTGACGATGACGATGCCGGCGAGGATGCCCAGGACCACGTAGTTGAGGCCGAGCACCTGATGCAGGTATTTGGCGCCCATCACGGGGCCCATGGCTTTGCTCATTACGGCGATGAATGGGGCGACGTACCAGCGTACGGTCATCGCCACCACAAGGATGAAAATGGCGCCGGCGATCGTCGACAGGTAATAGTCGGCGTTGCCTTCCGTGTGCGTGCCCCACATGTGCCAGGCGCCGATGAAGAGGCCGACGGCGCCAAAGGCGTATCCCATGCCGATCATTTCGCCGACATACTTCTTATTGTGCAGATATCCGATCAATCCGCTCATGGCGCCGGAATCGGCCAAAAAGGCGATTGCAATCAAGATAACGCCCATGATCAAAAGAGCCGGATGCTTCTTCGTGTAAACCATCAGATTTTTCTCCTTCGATAAGTCCCGCGGCCGTTCCGCGGGATAGATCACGAGGCAGCGGTCCCTCTCCGATCAGGAGGGGACTTCAGGTGCCGCTCTGGTTTTGCCCAGGTGTTTCGAACTCTCGGTCAAGGGAGGAAAGACGCAAAGCCTTTCCGCCGCCGCAAAAAAGGAGATAAGAGGTATATTCCCGGTTGAGAAAAGGGAAAGCCTCTGTCTAATAAACACTGGAATCGGACCCCCCGTCCAAAACAGCCTCAATGCGCCACGCTCGCCAATTCCGTAACGATCTCTTAGATAGGTTCTTATTGTTTTTTCGTCGCTTCCCCCAAAAAAAAGCGCCCGGAAAATTCCAGGCGGGCTATGGCTATTCGATCGTCAGGACCGGAAAAAAAACAGAAAGGAAAAGAACTTGCTTAGTAAGGACAAGGTGAAGGCGACCGCCGCCCTTTCCACCGGGATGCGCCATCCCACGGATAAGGGTTGCACGGTACAGGTTCCTGGAGACTTGAAAAGCCAACGAAACACCCCCCCGAAGTGTTATTATTAAAATTATTAGCGCAATGATTCCAAAATTACAAGAAGTCATATCCCCTTGCTTCCGGCTCTCACAATATCTGGGGGTCGCCGCGGCTTGACCTTGGCGCGGATGACCGTAGAACACCAATAAAATCATACAGTTGCGCCGGAAACCATCACCAGCGCATGCCCCCACATCTAGATACATCGGAACCAGCGGGATAAGCTTTCTTTCAAATTTTTATTAAATTGATTCTAATATATTATCTGCTTGATTCGATGGTTTTTCTTAGTCCGTGTCCGACGTTGCCTTCCCCCGATCGCCGGCCGCCGCCTTGCCCAGCACGGATTCCTTGACGGTGACGGTGGGTTCGTTGAACAGCACGTTCTTCATCCATTCGAAGCCCAGCCGCAGGAGGGCTTCGTCGTCGCTGCCGATCGCCTCCCGGGTCCGCGGATCGACCTCGTAGCTGTCCAGGAACCGGGTCTCGAGGACGAAACGGCGGAACGAGTCGACGTCGGTGGAGATCATGTAGAACATCTGCTTGACGCGGACCTCCGGGTCCTCTCCGAAGGGCCCGCCGAGCGAGGCCCACGAGGCCGACTTCATGAGGATGTCGATCCAGCCGCGATTGACGCGGTCGTAGTCCCCGGTCCCCTGTTCGGCCCGGAATTCGGCCACCGTCTGGCGCTTGGTCCGGTCGTGGCCGCGGCAGTGGTCCTCCCTGACCAGGAAGCAGAAATCCTCCTTGCCGGCGGCCTCGGACATCTTGATGCTGGCCAGGCCCAGCGGATAGTAGCGGCACGACACCGGCCGGTCCTCGTAGACCCGGCAGCCCCGGTCGGTGACGAAAGGGCATTCGCCACGGCTCCCGCCGCCCCGCATCCTCAGCCTGGCCACCGGCATCGGCGCCCGCTCCCAGTAGGCGGCCACGGCGTAGCGTTCCACGAACTCCCCGGCCGCCATTGCGAAACGCCGGCGCAGACGCAGGATGTCGGCCGGGGTCAGGGTGATCTCGGCGTCGCGGCAGCACTCGTTCCAGCAGGCGATGCCCCGGTGGCACGAAAAGGCAAATTGGTCGCCGTCCCGGAGCCGCGCCGGAACCACCGGGCCCGCGGTCTCGGGGGTCTGCCTCCCTCCCTCGGCCATGGCGTTTCCCCAACGGCCTGGGACGCCCCTTCCTAACCCTTGTCGACCAGGTCGACGTGCTGGCGCTTGAACAGCTTCCACTCGCCGGTCTCCGGGTCTATCCTCGAATTGACGAAGCACTTCCAGTTGTCATTGTCCAGGTTGGGGAAGTCGGCGCGGTAGAAGAAGCCGGGATAGCGGGTCTCCTCGCGGAACAGGATGTGGCGCAGGTGGGCCTCGGCGGTGCGCAGGCGGTGGTAGTTCTCCCACGCCCGCATCAGCTCGTGGAGGTCCTTGGCCCGCATGTCGACACTGTCCTCCTTGAGCATCTCCAGCAAATCGAGGCCCATCTCCAGCATCTTGGCGTTGGTGGTGTAGAAGGTCGAGACCCCGGCCACGTATTCGTCCATCGCCTTCTGGAGGCGCAGCTGGAACATCCTGGGCAGGATGTAGGACGGGTTGATGTCCTCGTCGGTGGTCATCTCCCGGTGCTTGAAGTAGTTGCGCACCGGCCGGTAGATCTCGTCGGTGATGTCCTTGACCTCGCTCTTGAACTGGGGGTGGAAATCCATGTGCTCGAGGGCGAAGCGGACCATGCTCTTGGCGGCGATGCGGCCCTCGGTATGGGAGCCCGAGGAGAACTTGTGGCCCGAGGCGCCGACCCCGTCGCCGGCGGTGAACAGGCCCTCGACCGTGGTCATCCGGTTGTAGCCCCAGCGCCACTCCGGGGGCGAGTTCATGTCCTCGGGGCCCGAGGTCCAGATGCCGCAGCACCCCGAATGGGAGCCCAGCAGGTAGGGTTCGCTGGTGATCAGCTCCGACACGGTTTCCTCGGGGCGGATGTTCATCCCCGCCCAGACGCTGGCCTGGCCGATGGTCATGTCGAGGAAGTCTTCCCAGGCCTCGGCCTCGAGATGCTTGATCTGCTTGGGGGTCATGGTCTCGGACAACGCCTTCATGGCGCTCGGGGTGTCCATGAAGATGGGGCCGCGGCCGTCCTTCATCTCCTTCAGCATCAGGTGGTTGCGCAGGCAGGTCGGAATCACCGCCGACTGGCCGTAGGGCGGGTAGTCGCCGAGCATGTCCTTGTTGCGGACCATGTAGTCCTCGCCGTAGGCGTTGAGCGCCTTGGCCTTGAACAGCAGGAACCAGGCCCCCACCGGGCCGTAGCCGTCCTTGAACCGGGCCGGGACGAAGCGGTTCTCCATCATCGTCATCTCGGCCCCCACCTCGGCCGCCATGGCGTAGGTGGAGCCGGCGTTCCACACCGGATACCAGGTTCGGCCCATGCCCTCGCCGGTGGAGCGCGGACGGAACACGTTGACCGCGCCGCCGCAGGCGATGAGGACGGCCTTGGCCCGGAACACGTAAAGCTTGTTCTCGCGCACCGAGAAGCCGACGGCGCCGGCGATGCGGTTTTCCTGGTTGGCGTCGAGCAGCAGTTTGACGATGAACACCCGCTCGTAAATGTTGTCCATCCCGAGCGCCTTCTTGGCCGCCTCGGCGACGATGGTCTTGTAGCTCTCGCCGTTGATCATGATCTGCCACTTGCCCGAGCGCACCGGCTTGCCGCCCTCGGCCAGGGGCACCCCCTTGGTGGCGTCGTCCTTCCAGATCGGCAGCCCCCATTCCTCGAACAGGTGGACGGTGCCGTCGACGTGGCGCCCGACGTCGAACACCAGATCGTCGCGGGTGATGCCCATCAGGTCGTTGGACACCATCCGGCAGTAGTCCTCCGGGGTGTTGTCGCCGAGGTAGGTGTTGATCGCCGACAGCCCCTGGGCGACGGCCCCCGAGCGGTCCATCGCCGCCTTGTCGACAAGCGTGATCCTGACCTTGTCGCCGGCCCAGCGGCGGGCCTCGAAGGCGGCCCCGCAGGCGGCCATGCCGCCGCCGACGATCAGGACGTCGGTCTCGATCTCGACGATTTCAGGGTTGCCGAATGTTCCCTCGGACATCGAATCTTTCCTCCCTAATCAGACGGCCGGCCGGTTCATTCGATGGTCGGCAGGTTCTTGCCCGGCTCGGTGAACAGGTTGTTGCTGGCGATGTCGCCGGGCTCGGGCTTGCCGGCGTAGGGGTCGATGGAGCCCACCGGGGTGGTCCGGATCGGGAACTTGAAGCGCTTGATCTCGCCGTCCCGGAACTTGATGGTCCACATGATGGCGTCGTCGGTCCGCAACGGGATGACGGCGCCGCCCATGGGCACGAAGTCGGCGTAGGAGCGCACCTCGATGGCCTGTTTGGGGCAGGCCTTGACGCAGGACTGGCACTCCCAGCACTGGTCCGGCTCCTGGTTGAAGGCCTTCATGCGCTCGGTGTCGAGGACCATCAGATTGTTGGGGCAGATGTGCATGCAGGCGGTCAGCTCGCCGCCCTTGCAGCCGTCGCATTTTTCGGTGTTGACGAAGGTCGGCATCGAACGATCCCTCTGTGGTGGGCGAGATCAGACATATATGGGCTCGGCTGTACTGTCAAACTCCTTGGCCGAGGTCCCGGAGGGCTTCTCGGCGGTTGAGGTCGGCGCCCGGTTGGGGCCTAATAGAGCTTCATCGCCCGTCGGGGGACCGCCATGCCGAACAGCCTTGCCGAACTCACCGAACGCCTGGTCGCCTTCCGCGAGGACCGGGACTGGGGACGCTTCCACGGCCTCAAGAACCTGCTGGTGTCGCTCAACCTGGAGGCCGCCGAACTCCTCGAGCTGGCCCAGTGGAAGGACGACCGCGAGGTCGAGGCGCTGGCCGCCGGGGATTCGGACTTCCGCCGCCGCCTGGCCGAGGAATCGGCCGACGTCCTGCTCTACCTGCTGATGATCTGCGAGAAGGCCGGGATCGACCTCGCCGAGGCGGCGGCGCGCAAGATCGAGGATAACTCCGCCAAATATCCCCCCGACAAAGCCCGCGGCAACTCCCGCAAGTACACCGAGCTGTGAGGTCCCCGGTTTAAGATTCCATGCCGTCGACCCGGCGTTTGGACTTACGCAGTTCGCCGACCGCCAGGTCGAAGAAGGCGTCCAGCTTGTCCTTCATCTCCGGGGACAGCCCGAGCAGCTTCGAGCGGGCGTCCTCAGGGTTGTCCTCCTCGACCAGCAGCCCCTGGGCCAATGCCGCCTCGACGTACTTGCCGGCGGTGTGGGGGCTGCGGATGGCGGTCATGGAATTGAGGGCATCGGTCTTGCGCACCGGGCCGTCCCGCCGCCAGATGCCGGTCAGCAGGTCCCAGTAGACGGCCGAATAGAAATCCGTGTTGCCCTGGAAGACCTCCAGCCACCCGGCGCCGATACGGTCGGTCATCTCGAGGTATTCCCGGCGTTGGTCGTGGTTGTACTCGAGAGCCATGGCCCCCTTCCCCGAGGCGGTCGGAGCGTCCGCCGAAGACCGCGATCATGGCGAATCCGATTCGATTTTGCAAGCAATTCTGTATTCACTCTTGACATCATATATGATTGCATATATACATACACTATCGAATCTTATTGTCCCGCCCGCCGCCGACGGCGGGAACATGCCAAGGAGGTTCCGTCATGACCGACACCAAACCGTTCACCATGCGCCTTGCGACGGCCCTGTTGGCCGCTCTCCTGGTCGCCGGGTGCGTCACCGACGGCAACCGAAAACAGGTCGCCGGGACCCTGCTCGGCGCCGGCCTCGGTGGCTGGGCCGGTTCCAAGGTCGGCGGCGGCAAGGGCCAACTGGCGGCGGTGGCGATCGGTGCCCTGGGCGGCGCCCTGATCGGCGGCTCCATCGGCGAGTCCCTGGACCGCGCCGACCAACTCTATGCCGAACGGGCGCAGAACCGGGCCCACGACACCCGGCTCGGCGAGACCGTGACCTGGAGCAACCCCGACAGCGGCAACTCCGGCGCCATCACCCCGACCCGCGAGGGGACCCAAACCGCCACCGGCGCCTATTGCCGCGAATACCAGACCACGATCACCGTCGACGGCAGCCAACAGTCCGCCTATGGCACCGCCTGTCAACAGCCTGACGGCAGTTGGCGGATGATCTGAGCGAAGGGCGCCTATTCCACCGCGATCAGGGCTGCGGCGACGGAGCGGACATCGGCGAGGAGGACGTTGAAGGTCCGGCACGCCGCCCCGGTGCCCATCCATTCGAGTGTCACCCCGGCCTGGCGCAGGGCCTGGCGCAGGCCCTCGGGCGGCGCTTCGAAGCGGGGGCCGCAGCCGACCACCAGGATCTCGGGGCGAGGCTCGCCGGCCGTCGCCGCGGACAGGGACTGGGCGGTGATCTCCGCCGCTTCGCGCACCGGCCAGGGGACGGTGTGCCCGGGGAACACCAGGACCGAGCCGGAATGAACCCGGCCGGCGATCCGGAACCGCCCCTCGCCGTAGCCCTCGATGAATTGGCGGCCGGGGGCCAACCTGGTCGTCTCGAAGGGCGGGGGGGCGGTGTCCGATGGGGTCATGGCGGAAAGGCGCGCCGGTTCAGGGGGTCTGTTTGTCCGCCGCCTCCGTGGCCACGGCGCCGCGGCGGCTGACGTTCATGTAGAGCAGCAGCGGCACCGCCAGGCTGATCGAGGAATAGGTGCCGATGATCACCCCCCAGATCATGGCGAAGCTGAAGCCCCGGATCACCTCGCCGCCGAGGATGTACAGGGCGAGCAACGCCAGCAGCGTGGTCAGGCTGGTTATGACGGTGCGCGACAGGGTCTCGTTGATGGAGCGGTTGAGCAGCTCGCCCATCGGCATCGTCTTGTACTTGCGCAGGT
>CAZWEZ010000138.1:0-6866 GCA_964632795.1 uncultured Thalassospiraceae bacterium
CTGCATCGCCGGGCCCGACGGCGGGCCGCTGCCGGCGGCCGGCGGCCTGACCGACGGCGGCTCGCTGGTCGCCGCGGCGAGCCGAGAGTTGTGCGACCGAATCGTCGAGCGCCTGGCCGATGGCGGCGGCTGAGACCGAGGCCACGGCCCCCGAGGCGGCGGTGATCCTGGCCGCCGGAGCGGGATCGGGTTCGGGCCCGGAGGACACCACCCCGCCCCCCCTGGTCAAGGTGCTCGGCCTGACCCTTGCCGAACGCGCCGTCTGCACGTTGCTGGACGCCGGCGTCCGCCGCTTCCTCGCCGTCCTTGGCCACCAGGGCGAAAGGGTCGGGGCGCACTTTTCCGATATCGCCCTGCGTCGCGGCGTGACGATCGAATTCGTCGAGGCCGCGGACTGGCAGCTCGGCAGCGGAGCCAGCGCCCTCGCCGCCAAGGGCCGCACCGGCGAGGCGCCCTTCCTGGTGGTCATGACCGACCATCTTTTCGATCCCGGTTTGGCGCCAACACTTGCCGCCAAACCGCCGGCGCCGGGCGAAGTATGCCTGGCCGTGGACCACGACACGGACGGCATCCTCGATCTCGACGACGTCACCCGGGTGCGGATCGACGACGGACGCATCGCGGGAATCGGCAAGGGCCTTGCCGACTGGGATGCCGCCGGAACCGGCGTCATGCTGTGTACGAGCGGCCTCTTCGAGGGCCTGGAACGGGCCGCCGCCGAAGGCCGGCACGGTCTTTCCGACGGCCTCGGCGAACTGGCGCGGGAGGGCCGCGCCGGCGCCGTCGAGGTGTCCGGACGACAGTGGCTCCGCGTCGACGGCCCGGCGGCGGTGGGCGAGGGCGAACGCCGGCTGCTGCGCGATTGCGGGGGCAAGATCACCGACGGCCCGGTGCTGCGCCACCTCAACCGGCCGCTTTCGGGCCGGCTGAGCCGCCTGCTGGTGCGCACCCCGCTGACCCCGAACCAGATCTCCCTGTTTTCATGGGGGCTGTCCTGCCTCGCCGCGGGGTTGTTCGCCGCCGGCGGTTATCCGGCCCTGGCCGCCGGCGGGGTGATCGCCCAGGTGGCGATGATCGTCGACGGCTGCGACGGCGAGGTGGCGCGGCTGAAACTGTCGCAGACCGATTTCGGCGGCTGGTTCGACGCCGTGCTCGACCGTTACGCCGACGCCTTCCTGCTGTTCGGCCTGACGTGGCACGTATTCGCCTCGAGCGGTGCGCACCTGCCTCTCGTGGTTGGCTTCGCGGCGCTCGCCGGGACGTTCATGAACAGCTACACGGCCGACAAGTACGACGGGCTGATGGCCAGGAAATTCCCCGGCGTGACCTATCTCAGGCTGGGCCGGGACGTCCGGATTTTGATCATCTTCCTCGGCGCCTTTTTCAACCTGCCGCTGCTTACGCTGGGCGTCATCGCCGTGGTCATGAACGCCGAGGTGGTCCGCCGCATCGTCCTGTGCAGGCGCCAGGGGACGGCCTGAAGGAGCCCGTTCGAATCCGCGTGATCGGCGTCCGCCGCCACAGTTCTGCCAGAATCGTGCCCCATATATTCGGACGCCGCAGGGCGCCGGAAGTTGGGCGGCGAAATCATGGAACGCTTGGGCAATGAAGAACATTGACGGGGAAAACGCGGCGCCGGAGGTGGCGGTGATCCTCGCCGCCGGCCTGGGACTACGGCTTCATCGGGAAACCAACGCGCCGAAGCCCCTGACCAAGGTGCTTGGACTGACCCTTGCCGAACGGGTCGTCTGCGCGTTGCAGGCCGCCGACATCCGGCGGTTTCTCGTGGTCCTCGGCCACCAGGCCGAGACGATCCGGGAACACTTTTCCGATGTCGCGCGGCGTCGCGGCGTGACGGTCGAATTCGTCGAGGCCGAGGGCTGGGAACGGGGCAACGGGGCCAGCGCCCTCGCGGCCAAGGACCGCCTCGGCGATACCCCCTTCTTCCTGGTCATGGCCGACCATCTTTTCGATCCCGGTTTCGCGCCAACACTTGCCGCCAGACCGCCGGCGCCGGGCGAAATCCGCCTCGCCGTGGACCGCAACAAGGGCGGCATATTCGATCTCGACGACGTCACCCGGGTGAGGATCGCCGATGGCCGCATCGAGGAAATCGGCAAAACCCTTGACGAATGGGATGCGGCCGACACCGGGGTCATGCTGTGCACGTCCGGCCTGTTCGAGGGGCTCGAACGGGCGGCGGCGAAGGGCAAGCACGAGCTTTCCGACGGGCTAAGGGAACTGGCGCGGGAAGGACGGTTGAGAGCCGTTGAGGTGACCGGAATGCCGTGGATCGACGTGGACACGCCCGGGACCCTGCGCGAGGCCGAGCGGCGGCTGATCCGCGAAGCGGGCGGAAAGACCCGCGACGGGCCGGTGTCGCGCCTTCTCAACCGGCCGGTCTCCCGATGGCTGAGCCGCCACTTGGTGCGCACCCCGGTGACCCCGAACCAGATCTCCCTGTTTTCGTGGGGGCTGTCGTGCGTCGCCGCGGGGATGTTCGCGCTCGGCGGCTACCCGGCCCTGGCCGCCGGCGGCATGCTCGCCCAACTGGCCTCGATCGTCGACGGATGCGACGGCGAAATCGCCCGGCTGAAGTACTCCCAGAGCGAATTCGGCGGCTGGTTCGACGCCGTGCTCGACCGTTACGCCGACGCCTTCCTGCTGTTCGGCCTGACGTGGCACGTATTCGCCTCGAGCGGTGCGCACCTGCCTCTCGTGGTTGGCTTCGCGGCGCTCGCCGGGACGTTCATGAACAGCTACACGGCCGACAAGTACGACGGGCTGATGGCCAGGAAATTCCCCGGCGTGACCTATCTCAGGCTGGGCCGGGACGTCCGGATTTTGATCATCTTCCTCGGCGCCTTTTTCAACCTGCCGCTGCTTACGCTGGGCGTCATCGCCGTGGTCATGAACGCCGAGGTGGTCCGCCGCGTCATCCTGTGCCGACGCCAGGGGACGGCCTGAAGGAGCCCGTTCAAATCCGCGTGATCATCGCTCCTTGGTATTCGCCATAGTTCGGCCAAAATCATGCCCCATATGCTCGGCCGACACCCGCCATTGGCGCCGGCCCTTGAAAGGAAACGGGTTGGTCATTAAATCGGTAGGGTTTTGAAGCCAATGGCATGATCGGTCGATATTTTCCCCCCATGGAGAACCCAGTCGTGACTCACCCATCCAACGAGACCGTCCCCGGGGCGCGGGCCCGCCCGGCGCCCTGGCGGACCACCCCCCTCGCGTGGCCGGTCGCCGGGCTGCTGGCCCTGGCGGTGATGGTCGCGACGGCCGCCGCCCAGGCCAAGACGTTCCCGGACAGCTTCGCCGACCTGGCGGCCGAACTGCTGCCCGCGGTGGTCAACATCTCCACCACCCAGGTCATCGAGGGCCGCAGCGGACCGGAACTGCCCCAGTTTCCCCCCGGCTCGCCCTTCGAGGAATTCTTCAAGGAGTTCTTCGACAAGAACGCCCCCCCCCAACAGCCCCAGCGCAAGGCCACCTCGCTGGGTTCGGGGTTCATCATCGATTATGACTCGAAGCGCTACGTGATCACCAACAACCACGTCATCGCCGACGCCGACGAGATCACCGTCATCCTCCAGGACAACTCCAGGATCAAGGCCGAACTGGTGGGCCGCGACGTCAAGACCGACATCGCGGTTCTCGACATCAAGACCGACCGGACGTTGCCGATGGTGGAGTTCGGGGATTCCGACACCGCCCGGGTCGGCGACTGGGTGATCGCCATCGGCAACCCCTTCGCGCTCGGCGGCACGGTCACCGCCGGCATCATCTCGGCCCGGCACCGCGACATCAACTCCGGTCCCTACGACGACTTCATCCAGACCGACGCCTCGATCAACCGCGGCAATTCGGGCGGCCCCATGTTCAACCTCGAGGGACGGGTGATCGGCATCAACACCGCCATCTTCTCGCCGTCGGGGGGCAGCGTCGGCATCGGCTTCGCGATCCCCTCCTCGACCGCCCGGCCGGTGATCCGCCAGTTGATCGAGTACGGCGAGATGCGCCGGGGCTGGCTCGGCGTCCAGATCCAGTCGGTGACCGAGGAAATCGCCGAATCCCTGGGAATGGAAAAGCGGATGGGCGCCCTGGTGGCCAACATCATTCCCGGCGGACCGGCCGAAAAGGCGGAGATCCGCTCCGGCGACGTGATCCTCGAGTTCGACGGCAAGAGCGTCACCGAGATGCGCCGGCTGCCGCGCATCGTCGCCGAGACCGAGGTCGGCAAGGAGGTCGAGGTGGTGCTGTGGCGCGACAGCGCCGAGAGACGGGTCAGCGTGACCATCGACCGGCTGGACGAGGACGAGACCCAGGTGGCGGCCCGCACCACCGGCAAGCCCGGGGGCTCCGAGCGCACCTTCGAGGCCCTGGGCCTGACCCTGTCGCGCCTGACCCCCGGGGTGCGCGAGAAGTTCAGCCTCCCCAAGGAGGCCAAGGGGGTGGTGGTGACCCGGGTCGCCGACAACGGCGCGGCGGCCGAAAAGGGCATCCGCCCCGGCGACATCATCGTCGAGGTCAGCCAGGAAGAGGTCGACGATCCGGCCGAGATCGCGGCCAAGATCGAGGAAGCCCGCCAATCGGACCGCAAGTCCGTGCTGCTGCTGATCGAGGGCCAGGCGGGGCTGCGCTTCATCGCCCTGCGCGTCGACCAGGGCTGATCCGCCCGTCGCCCTCGATGAAGGACGCGCCGCCCCCCCGTGGGCGGCGCTCTTTTATTGGCGTATGGAATTTTCCGCGACGGCGGGCTACAAATACCGGAAATCGCCAACCACACCATCAACGGAAGAGGCCGACCATGGACGACGTCACCAAGTATTTCCTGCCCGAGGACCGCATCCCGCGGTGCTGGTACAACATCGCCGCCGACCTGCCCGAGCCCATGGCCCCGGTGCTGCACCCCGGGACCGGCCAGCCGATCGGCCCCGACGACCTGGCGCCGCTGTTCCCGATGGCCCTGATCGGACAGGAGGTGAGCGTCGAACGCGAGATCGAGATCCCCGAGCCGGTGCGCGAGGTCTACCGGCTGTGGCGGCCCTCGCCGCTGTACCGGGCGCGACGCCTGGAACGCGCGCTCGATACCCCGGCCCGCATCTTCTACAAGTACGAAGGCGTCAGCCCGGCCGGCAGCCACAAGCCCAACACCGCGGTCGCCCAGGCCTTCTACAACAAGGCCGAAGGCACCAAACGCCTGACCACCGAGACCGGGGCCGGCCAGTGGGGCTCGGCGCTGGCCTTCGCCGGCGCCCTGTTCGACCTCCAGGTCGACGTCTACATGGTCAAGATCAGCTACGACCAGAAGCCCTACCGCCGCGCCCTGATGGAGACCTACGGCGCCCGCTGCGTGGCCAGCCCCAGCGACGAGACGGCCTCGGGACGAGCCATACTCGATGCCGATCCGGACTCCAACGGCAGCCTCGGCATCGCCATCTCCGAGGCGGTCGAGATGGCGGCCCAGCGCGACGACACCAAGTATTCGCTGGGCAGCGTGCTCAACCACGTGCTGCTGCACCAGACGGTGATCGGCCAGGAGGCGATCGAGCAGATGGAGATGGCCGACGCCGCGCCCGACGTGATCATCGGCTGCGCCGGCGGGGGCAGCAACTTCGCCGGGCTGGCCTTCCCGTTCCTCGGGCGCAAGCTGCGCCAGGGCGGCGAGTTGAGGTTGATCGCCGTCGAGCCGGCGGCCTGTCCGACCATGACCCGGGGCAGGTTCGCTTACGACTTCGGCGACACCGGCCACCTGACGCCGCTGGTCAAGATGTACACCCTGGGCTCGGCCTTCGTGCCCGAGGGCATCCACGCCGGCGGCCTGCGCTACCACGGCATGAGCCCGCTGGTCAGCCACCTCCTGGAACTCGGCCTGATCGAGGCCGAGGCCCACCACCAGACCGGGTGCTTCGAGGCCGGCCTGACCTTCGCCCGCGCCGAGGGCGTGGTGCCGGCCCCGGAAACGACCCACGCCATCAAGTCGGCGATCGACGAGGCGCTGCGGTGCAAGGCGGAAGGCACGGCGCGGACCATCCTCTTCAACCTGTCGGGCCACGGCCACTTCGACATGCAGGCCTACACCGACTACCTGGACGGCAGGCTGGAGGACCACGCCCACGACGAGACGGCGCTGGCCGCCGCCATCGACGGCCTGCCCAAGGTCGCCGCCTGACACCGTGACCGGGAGCGGCGGACAAGCGAATCCGGTCGGCGCGGCGCCCCTGTTCCGCCCCTTCGCCGGGCTGCGCCCGGCCCCCGAATTCGCCGCCGAGGTCGCCGCCCCGCCCTACGACGTGCCGAGCGCCGCCGAGGCGCGGGAGCTGGCCCGGGGGCGGCGATGGAGCTTCCTCCACGTCTCGCGGCCCGAGATCGACCTGCCGCCGGGGGCCGACCCCCGGTCGCCGGAAGCCTACGCCGGGGCCGCCGGGACCCTGCGGCGGATGGTCGCCGACGGGGTCCTGCGCCGGGATTCGGCGCCGTGCTACTACGTCTACCGGCTGAGCGACGGCGGCCACGTCCAGACCGGGATCGCGGCGGCGGCCTCGATCCAGGCCTACGAGTCCGGACGCATCCGCCGCCACGAACTGACCCGCCCCGACAAGGAGACCGACCGCGTCCGCCACATCGAGGCGCTGGGCGCCCAGACCGGACCGGTAATGGCCGCCCACCGCCCGCTGGCCGAGGTCGCCGGGGTGGTCGCCGAGGTGACCGGGCGGCCGCCGGAGCTGGAGGCGGAGACCGCCGACGGCGTGGTCCACGCCCTGTGGGCGGTCGCCGAGCCGGCGGCCATCGGCCGCCTGGGCGCGGCGTTTGACGCCGCCGGGGTGCTGTACATCGCCGACGGCCACCACCGCTCGGCG
>CAZWEZ010000139.1:0-6762 GCA_964632795.1 uncultured Thalassospiraceae bacterium
CCGCCGGAGGGCGTCGGAAAGCCTTGACGATGGCACCGCATCGCCGGCGGCTTTCCTCCTACCCGGCGGGACGCTGAGGCGATCTCTATGGGTCATTATCAATGCACCTTGGTATTAGGCCGCTTGCCTGGGATACAATGGTTCCGCTTTGGCCGGAGGTGCTTGGAAGTGGAGAGGCGGCGTGTTCAACACAACGGAAATCGTCATCGACGCATTCGTCGAACGCTTGGAAAACAGCTATTTGCAGACCTTCAGCAACATGGAGCCGAATTATCCCGGCATCATCGCCTGGTGTGCCCGGATGGCCCTCGAGCGCATCTCCGATACCGATTCGCTGTACCATGACGTCGAGCACACGATCATGGTCACGGTGGTCGGCCAGGACATCCTCAGGGGCAAGCACATCAAGGACGGCGGCGTCTCCCCGGACGACTGGCTGCACTACACCGTTTCCCTGTTGTGCCACGACATCGGCTACGTGCGCGGCATCTGCCGGGGCGACACCGACTCCGAATTCGTGGTCAACGGCAAAGGGGATACCGTGACCCCGCCGCCCGGCTCCTCCGACGCCTTCCTCACCCCCTATCACGTGGAAAGGGGAAAGATCTTCGTCAAGGAGCGGTTCGGGAACATCTCGACGGTGCTCGACGCCGACCGCATCATCGCCAGCCTCGAGTTGACCCGGTTCCCGGTCCCCGATGCCAGCGACCGCCAGGATACCAAGGAGTATCCGGGGCTGGTCCGGGCCGCCGACCTGATCGGCCAGCTTTCCGACCCCAACTACATGAGAAAGATCAACAGCCTGTTCCACGAGTTCGTGGAGACCGGCACCGCCGAGAAGCTCGGCTACAAGACGCCCGCCGACCTGGCGGAAGGGTATCCCACCTTCTTCTGGGAATCGGTCTATCCCTACATCAAGGACAGCCTGCGCTATCTCCAGGTCACCCAGAGCGGCAAACAATCGGTGGCCAACCTGTTCGGCCACGTCTTCGCCGCCGAGCACAACGAACACCAACTCGGCCCCCAGCCGAAACGCTTTAACTAGGTAACACCACCGACCTCGGCCTCGGCATGATATCGCCGGTGCCCGAAGAGGACGTTCGCACATGAACTTCGAGCTGAGCGAAGACCAGCAGGCGATCATCGATGCCGTCGAAAAAACCGCCTCGCAATTCGACGAGACCTATTGGCTGGAGCGCGATCGCGACGGCCACTTCCCCGAGGAATTCTACCGGGCGATGGTCGACGGCGGCTGGATCGGCATCGCCATCCCCGAGGAATACGGCGGCGCCGGTCTCGGGATCACCGAGGGGATGCTGATGATGATGACCGTCGCCCAGACCTCCTGCGGGGGGATGTCGGCGGCCTCAAGCCTGCACATGAACATCTTCGGCCCCCGCTCCATCGTCGCCTTCGCCAACGAAGAGCAGAAGCGGCGTTGGCTGCCCCCCATCGCCGGCGGCGAGAAGAAACTGTGTTTCGGCGTCACCGAGCCCAACGCCGGCCTGGAAACGACCAAAATCACCACCCGGGCGGTGCGCCGCGGCGACACCTATATCGTCAACGGGCGCAAGGTCTGGATTTCCACGGCCCAGGTCGCCGAGCTGATCATGCTGTTGGCGCGGACCGCCGATTACGACCCGGCCCGCCCGACCGAGGGCCTGACGCTGTTCGTCACCGAGCTGGACCGCTCCCGAATCGAGGTCCGCGAGATCGACAAGATGGGCCGCAAGTGCGTCGATTCCAACGAGCTCTTCATCGACGACCTGGAGATCGCCGCCGCGGATCGCATCGGCGAGGAGGGGAAGGGGTTCCGGATCATCCTCAACAGCCTCAACCCCGAACGCATCCTGATCGCCGCCGAGGCGATCGGCCTCAGCCGGGCGGCCCTCGAGCGAGCCGCTACCTACGCCCGGGAACGCGAAGTGTTCGGCCGGCCGATCGGCAAGAACCAGGCGATCCAGCATCCGCTGGCGGTGTCGTGGGCCGAGCTCGAGGCCGCCTACCTGACGTGCCTGCGCGCGGCGGCGCTGTACGACGGCGGACGGTCGTGCGCAATCGAGGCCAACACCGCCAAGTACCTGGCCGCCGAGGCGGCGATGAAGGCCTGCCGGACCGCCGTCGCCACCCACGGCGGGATGGGCTATGCCCGGGAGTACCACGTCGAGCGCATGATGCGCGAGGCGATGATCCCCTATCTGGCCCCGGTCAGCCAGCAACTGGCGCTGTGCTTCATCGCCGAGAAGGCGTTGTCGATGCCCAAGTCCTACTGAGAATTTCAACAATAACCTGATCCAGGGCAGGGAAAACTGACACGGATGAACACGGATGAACACGGATGAACAAGAAAAGAAGTTTTCTTCCTTTTTCATCCGTGTTCATCCGTGTTCATCCGTGTAAAAAACTTAATCTTGTGAATTGAACCAACCCGGACCTGGCTAGATGATACAGACCACCAGGGTACGCCTGTTCGAGGTCGGGCCGCGCGACGGCCTGCAGAACGAGCCGCGTAACGTGTCGACAGCGGACAAGGTGCGGCTCATCGACCTGCTGTCGGAGGCCGGCTTCGAGCGCATCGAGGCGACCAGCTTCGTTTCTGCGAAGTGGGTCCCCCAGATGGCCGACGCCGAGGAGGTGCTGAACGGCATTACCCGGCGCCCCGGTGTCCGCTACGCCGCCTTGACGCCAAACCTCGAGGGCTATGCGCGGGCGCGGGCGGCGCGGGCCGACGAAGTGGCGGTCTTCGGGGCGGCCTCGGAGACCTTCAGCCAAAAGAACATCAACTGCTCGATCGCCGACAGCCTGGACCGCTTCCGCCCGCTGTGCGAGGCCGCCGAGGCCGACCGGGTGGCGGTCCGGGGCTACGTGTCGTGCGCCCTCGCCTGCCCCTACGAGGGCGCCGTGGCGCCGGAAGCCGTGGCCGGGGTGGCGGCGGCGTTGTTCGACCTCGGCTGCTACGAGGTGTCGCTCGGCGACACCATCGGCGCCGGCACCCCCGACACCGTCCGCGCCATGCTCGACGCCGTGCTCGCCATCGCCCCGGCCGGGCGCCTGGCCGGCCACTACCACGACACCGGCGGCCGGGCGCTGGACAACATAACGGTCAGCCTCAATGCCGGGCTGCGGGTCTTCGACGTCGCGGTCGGCGGCCTCGGCGGATGCCCCTACGCCGAGGGGGCGCCGGGCAACGTGGCGACCGGCGCGGTGGTCGACCTGCTGCACGGGCTGGGCTTCGAAACCGGGATCGACGTAAAGCGCCTCGGGGCGGCGGAACGCCTGGTGGCGGAATTGAAGGAGGACCGGCGATGAGCCAGTACCGGACGATACGCCTCGAGACCGACGAGCGCGGGGTGGCGCGGCTGATCCTGGAGCGGCCCGACAAGCACAACGCGCTCGACGCCGAGATGATCGGCGAGTTGCGCGAGGCCGCCGAAGGACTGGCCGGCGACGGCGCGGTGCGGGTGGTGGTCCTGCAATCGGCGGGCAAGAGCTTCTGCGCCGGCGCCGACCTCAACTGGATGCGCGACCAGATGGAACTCGACCGGGCGGGCAAGATGGCCGGCTCGATGGAGCTGGCGCGGATGCTCGACGCCCTCGACGGCCTGCCCAAGCCGACCGTCGCCCGGGTCCACGGCGCCGCCTACGGCGGGGGCATCGGCATGATGAGCGTGTGCGACGTCGTGATCGCCGCCGAGGGCGCCAGGTTCGCCCTCACCGAGGCCAGGCTGGGATTGATCCCGGCGACCATCGGCCCCTACGTGGTGCGCCGCCTCGGCGAGGGCACGGCGCGCCGCATGTTCTTCAACGCCCGCCCCTTCGACGCCGCCGAGGCCAAGCGCTACGGCCTGGTCTCCGAAGTCGTCGCGCCCCAATCCCTGGACGCCGCCGTCGAGGCGGAGATCGCCTGCTTCCTCGACTGCGCCCCGGGCGCCGTGGCCGCCGCCAAGTCCCTGTGCCGCCGCCTGGCCCGCACCCCCCATGAGGACCACCGGGCCTGGACCGCCGAACAACTGGCCGAGCGCTGGGAAAGCGAAGAGGCGCAACAGGGAATCGGCGCCTTCTTCGACCGCCGCAAGCCGCCCTGGATGCCGGAGGAGGGATAGGGGGAGCCGTCGAAGAATGGACAGTCGCGCAAGCGCAATCCATTCGAACACCGCGTACGGTATGAACGGGGTAATTTCACACAGAGGACACAGAGGAAGACAAAGCCACAGAGGACACGGAGGTAGATAAAGAGAATGCGCTTCGCGCCGGATTGTTCCCACGGCCCGCGCCGTCGTCGCCGAATTGGATCAACGCCTGTCCTAAGCTGGCGCGAAGCGCATTCCCTTCTGCTTCTCTGTGTAACTCCGTGGCTTTATCTTCCTCTGTGTCCTCTGTGTCGAATTACCCGGTTCGTTCAGGCCATCCATTCGAACACCGCGTACTGGGAGGAATAGACCGGAGGAACATTATGCCAAGCTTGGTCGATCTCAGCCATGCGGTGGAACACGGCATGGTCACCTATAGGGGGCTTCCGCCGCCCGGTCCACAGCCACCTGCTGGGCCACGACATCCCCATCTGCGAGCACATGACCAACCTGGAAAGCCTTCCTGACACCGGCGCCGTCTTCCACGCCGCGCCGGTCAAGGTGCGCGCCATGGGAACCTTCCCGGTGCAGGCGTACTGCGCGTGCGGGGCGATTTCAGGGTCATGACCGGCGCCCGGCGACAGCCCGAAGCATGGCCCGCTGAAAGGGGTCCGGAAGCCGAAAAACTCCTTTGAACTTCCTTGGAACCACCGTTCAAGCTACTATCGCACTGAGCTTCGGCATCGTGGGCTAGCGGGATGGGGCACCCGTGAAACCCCGGCCATCAACGCTTTTCGCCAAGCTTGCGACGACGGGAATGGAGAAGCCCTTTGCGGAAAAGCGATGAACCCGGCATGGCCGGAATGCTGCTTCACAAGCAGACCCACGACCTGCGCGAGCGGGTCAAGGAACTGGCCTGCCTCTATTCCATTTCGGACATCACGGAACGGCGAAACGTCAACCTGGGGGAGATGCTCCAGGCGGTGGCGGAAGTCCTGCCCCCATCGTGGCAGCACCCGGAAATAACCTGTGGCCGTATCGTTTTCGAGGACCGGGAATACACGACCGCGGACTTCAGGGAAACCGAATGGAGGATCGCGGCGGAAATCACCCTTGACGGAACATGCCAGGGCTCCGTCGAGGTGTTCTACGTCGAGGAACGTCCCGAATTGGAAGAGGGGCCCTTTCTCAAGGAAGAAAGACAGCTGGTCGACGATATCGCGATCAGGCTCGGCCGGGTCATCGAACAACGGCGCCATGACGAAATGCTCCGGGTGAGCGAGGAGAGGTATCGCAATCTCGTGGAGCGCCTCGCCGATGCGGTCCTGATCATCGACGACAACCTGATTTCCTTTGTCAACGCGGCGATGCTGGTTCTCGTCGGCGCTCGACACAAGGACGAAATCATCGGACACGACTTCCTGGAGATCATCCACGCCGATTCCCGAGACCTCTGGACCGACACCATCCGGAATCAAGAAGAACCCGATACCTGGTCGCCCCCCATCGAAATCAAACTGATTCGTCCGCACGACCATCACGTCGCGGTCGTCGAGGCCTCCGCCATCAGGACCGGCTTCGGCGCCGAGAACCAATTTCAACTGGTCTTGCGGGATATCCGCGAACGCAGCCAGGCCGAGGCGAGGAAACTCTTCGACCGGCTTTCAATGCGAGAGCGCCAAATCATGGAAATGGTCGTTCAGGGCGAGACATCGAAGGTCATCGCAATCCATCTCGGCATCAGCCGCAGGACGGTCGAAAACCACCGCGCACACCTTATCAGGAAAATGGAAACGCTTTCCTGGCCGATCTGATCCACAAGGCTTATATGCTTGGAATTAGGTAAAAACACCTATCCGGGTCTTCACATAATTGAGATGAATGAATAAGTATTGAATTCCTGGAAATAGGTAGGTGAAAACCACCCAGGAATCTAAGGATTTGTTCCGGATTCCGCCCGGGCCTGCGTCATGGAAGAATATTGAATCCTGAAGCAACATGCGGAGGGAACGATGGCTACGCTTTCCGTGGTCGTGGTGTCTTTCATCATCATGCCATTCCTTTTTTACTCTGTTCTCAAACAAAGCAGAAAAAAAGAGGTGCATGATCTGAAAGCACATCCCGTTTAACCGGGGCGATACACGACATTCGGATTCCGAGGAATCCGAAAAAATAGGCACCTTGAACCGCCATGTGGTCCCTTTATTCGGGATTGAGTCCCATCCCCCTGAGGGCCGCTGTAGCCTGACTGCGTCGCCGAGCCACCCAAGCCCCTTGGTATGAGAGCGCAATCCGCCTGATCGCGCCGCACGGAAACTTCGCCGCCGGGCTCGAGGAAAGGAGAAAGCGATGACCCACAAGAGCGAGAAGATGATCGTCGAGGTCAACGGCATCAAGTTGGACGCCGATCTGGCGTTGAGGCTGCTCGGCGAAGAGCGGATCATGGATTACTTCGACCACGAACAGACCGAGATCGAAGAACAGAGGTCTTTGTTCAAGAAGCAACTGAAGGCTGGCCGGAAGCCGGCCAGGCGGATCCACGGCTGAGGCAGACCACCAGGCTACTGATACCAAGGGGCACTGATAATGACCCATAGAGATCGCCTCGGCGTGCCGCCGGGTAGGAGGAAAGCCGCAGGCGATGCGGTGACATCGTCAAGGCTTTTCGACGCCCTCCGGCGGTACGCCGAGG
>CAZWEZ010000140.1:0-6606 GCA_964632795.1 uncultured Thalassospiraceae bacterium
TCTCGTACATCATGCCATCCTAGCCTAAGCAAGTCGCTTAGCTAGGACAGCCCCTAATTATATACATTTTTCAAGCAAAAAAACGATTACTCCCGAAGTGTTTCCAACACGCGCGGGATCAAATTGAGGAAATCCGTGCCTCTAGTAAAATTGAGTTTTTACAGCAGGTTGATAGCAGGTTTTGAACATGAGGGAGATCAAGTCACGAATTAGAATCGAAAATTCAGTTCCCTCTCAGAAACGTTCGGCCTACTCTGTGAGATGGTCTAGCCCAATACTTAATGAATTAGGTGTTCGCTTTGTAGCAGAATATGGATGTGGGAGATTTCGTAACTTCAATGTCTTAATGAACATTTTCATACCATCGATCTTGTTGAAACCACGAATCAATTTCACCGCTTTAAAGAATTAGCGCCCCATGGAAACAATGTTCGTTTCATGTCGGAACAGCAGTTTTGTGAGCTTGAGAATACCTATGATGCAATTTTTTTGATATCAATCCTACATACGGTTCCGGAGCCGATAAAACGAAAAAGAATCCTTGATACCTGTTGCCAAATATTAGTTAGAAACGGATATTTGGTTATTGACGTCCCTCAAAGCGAGACGTATTACAATCGACGCAAGGAGATTTCGACTCACTATAATGACGGCTGGCTAATGAAGTGGGGGGATTCTTACACTTTTTATAAAAGTTACTATGCAGAAGAATTGGACAAATTCGTTTGTAAATCAGACAACTTCAAACTCTTCACAAAGACTCATATTAGCAAGCATCTAATCCGTATTTTTCAAAAAACTGGAGCTTGAGACAATATTCACAGTTGACATGTTTGGCACCGACTTTCCGGAGATCGTCCAGGGCCTGGCCATCGCCCTGAAGTGCAAGGCCAGGAAGGCCCACTTCGACGCCACCGTCGGCATCCACCCGACGGCGGCCGAGGAATTCGTCACCATGCGCGAGGCCCGGCCGGAGGGTGGTCCGGAGTAAGCGAACAACCTCCATTATCTCCCAATAAGAGATAGTTTACCTTGATAAATATATCCTTATTGGATATACTGCTCCAATGTATGACTTGACGATCAAGAAACGGGCGCTGAAGCCCATGCTTGGTCAGACGGCCGAAGTCCGCGAGCAGATGAAAAGGGAATTGGATAGGCTGGAAAACGATCCCGATGATTCCGACCTCGATATCGAACCGATCGCGGGAAGTGATCTTCTGCGCCTGAAATTCCGTTCGCCAGCCAGAAAATTCCGTGCGGTTTTCATGCGTGACGACATGGATAAGACGATTACGGTAAAAGCAATCGAATCGCGTGGCCAGGCCTACTCCCAAAGGAGATTGCGAAGATGAGCCCCGTTCAATTCCTGACCGATTCCAACGGCGAAGAAGAGTTCGCCGTGCTTCCCATCGACGAATACAGGAGGCTCGTGAAACAGGACATGGACGCCATGGACGTCGAGGCCGCCGGGGAGGCGGAAGGAGACGAGGACTTGCCGTGGGCCATGGTCCGGCGCCTGTTGGACGGCGAAAATCCAATCGGGGCCTGGCGCCGGCACAGGGGTTTGACCCAGGCCCGGCTGGCCGGGATCGTCGGGGTCAAGGCCGGCTATCTCTCGCAGATCGAGACCGGCCACAAGAAGCCGTCATTGTCGCTGGTGAAATCCCTCGCGATGGCTCTCGACGTCATGATCGACGATCTCGTCGCCGGGGATGGGGTGGCGGCGGAGTAGAAACGCCTCTTGGGGACTTTCTTCGAACGTACTTTCGCTGGTAAACGGCGGGAAACCGGCGTATAGGCTTTTTTTTCGATAACTGCAGGACTTCGAGAGGCCCACGATGGCCGACAAATGGACGCCCCATAGCTGGAAGGCCAGGCCGATCGAGCAGATGCCGGACTACCCGGATCCGGGGGCGCTGGCCGAGGTCGAGGAGCGGCTGAGGCGGTTCCCGCCGCTGGTCTTCGCCGGCGAGGCGCGCCGCCTCAAGGCGGCGCTGGGCAACGTCGCCGAGGGCCGGGGGTTCCTGCTCCAGGGCGGCGACTGCGCCGAGAGCTTCGCCGAGTTCCACCCCGACAACATCCGCGACACCTTCCGGGTGATGCTGCAGATGGCGGTGGTCCTGACCTACGGCGCCGCCTGCCCGGTGATCAAGCTGGGCCGCATGGCCGGCCAGTTCGCCAAGCCCCGTTCGTCGAACACCGAGACCATCGACGGCGTCACCCTGCCCAGCTACCGCGGCGACAGCATCAACGCCATGGAGTTCACCGCCGCCGCCCGGACCCCGGACCCCGAGCGCCTGGTCCAGGCCTACAACCAGTCCGCCGCCACCCTCAACCTGCTGCGCGCCTTCGCCCAGGGCGGCTACGCCGACCTCCACAAGGTCCACCAGTGGAACCTGGGCTTCGTCGCCGACAGCCCGCTGGGCGAGCGCTACCGGGACCTCGCCAACCGGCTCGACGAGGCGCTGGCCTTCATGGCCGCCTGCGGGCTGACCAGCGAGACCACCCCGCAGATCCGCGAGACCGATTTCTTCACCTCCCACGAGGCCCTGTTCCTCAACTACGAACAGGCGATGACCCGCATCGACAGCACCAGCGGCGACTGGTACGACACCTCGGCCCACCTGCTGTGGGTCGGCGACCGCACCCGGTCGCTGGAGGGCGCCCATGTCGAGTTCCTGCGCGGCATCTCCAACCCGCTGGCCCTCAAGGCCGGGCCGACCATGGAGCCCGAGGAGATGATCCGCCTGATCGACGTCCTGAACCCGGCCAACGAGCCCGGAAGGCTGACGGTGATCGTCCGCATGGGGGCCGAGGCGGTGTCGCGCCTGATGGCCCCGCTGATCCGCGCGGTGGGGCGCGAGGGCCGCCACGTGGTGTGGGTTTCGGACCCCATGCACGCCAACACGGTCAAGAGCTCGAACGGCCTCAAGACCCGCCATTTCGACCGCATCCTGGAGGAGGTCCGGGCCTTCTTCGCGGTTCACCGCGACGAGGGGAGTCACGCCGGGGGGGTCCATTTCGAGATGACCGGCCAGGACGTCACCGAATGCATCGGCGGCGCCCAGGCGATCTCCGAGGCCAACCTGAGCGACCGCTACCACACCCACTGCGACCCCCGACTCAACGCCAAGCAGGCCCTGGAGCTGGCCTTCCTGCTGGCGGAGTCCCTCAAGGAAGGGCGGGCGCGGCCAAGCCGGCGCGCCGCCGCCTCCTGAGCCGAGGGAAGCCCCTCCGTGATGTCCCCCAAGTCCCGCAAGTCCCGCAAGTCCCGGCCGCGGCCGCCATCGGCGCCACCGGGGAGGATCGAGCCCGCGGTCGAAAATGTCGCGCGCTGGACCGACCGCTATTTCCTCAAGACCAAGCAAACCATCGAACGTTTCGGCGACATGACCGTGACCTACGCCGTGTTCATGCGCCGCCCGGTCATCTTCACGCCGCGCCTGTTGGTGGCCTGGCTCGAGGAGATGGCGCGGGCCAGGGACACCGGGTTCAAGATCGACCTCAACTACGAGGAGGGCGAGTGGGTCGGCGCCGGCGAACCGCTGCTCTACATCACCGGCTCGTTCTTTCACCTGGTCGACCTGGAGACCCTGTATTTGCAGAAGCTGGGGGCGTCGTGCGTCGCCGCCTACAACGTCTACAACATGTGCAAGGAGCTGCCCAAGGTCACCTTCATGGCAATGGACGCCCGCCACTGCGCCGGAACCGAGATGTCGGAGCTGATGGCCTATGCCGCCGCCGTCGGCTCGGAGGTGGCCCGGCGGAAGGTCGGCGCCAAGGGCTTCATCGGCAACGCCAACGACGCCACCGCCCACTACTTCGGCCAGGAACGGGGGCTGGGCACCATGCCCCACGCGCTGATCGGCTATGCCGGCTCGACGCTGCGGGCGGCGGAGATGTACGTCGAAACCTTCCCTGAGCAGGACCTGACGGCGCTGGTCGACTTCTACGGCAAGGAAGTCACCGACGCCCTGGCGGTGTGCCGGCGGTTCCCCGAGATGGCGGCGGCAGGAAGGATCAGCGTGCGCATCGACACCCACGGCGGACGCTTCGTCGAGGGCCTCGATCCCCAGGAATCGTACGCCGTCCTCGAACGCCACGTGCCCCACGCCGTGCGCCGCTTCCGCAGCGAAACCGAGCTCCGCTACCTGACCGGCACCGGGGTCTCGGCGGCGGCCATCCACCACATGCGCGAACGGCTGGACGAAAACCGCTTCGACAAGGTGAAGATCGTCGCCACCTCGGGTTTCAGCGTCCAGAAATGCAAGATGATGGCGGCGGCCGAGGTGCCGGTCGACGTCATCGGCACCGGATCGTACCTTCCCGAAAACTGGCCCGAGACCTACGCCACCGCCGACATCGTCGCCTACGACGGCACCCCGCTGGTCAAGGCGGGCCGCGAGTTCCTGTTCAAGCACCTGGAATAGAACAGGCCCGCCCAGGGAGAGCGGACGGCGATGAAACCGCGAACCCGGCGACCTTGAGGTCTTGTTGGAGTCCGATTTCGACCGGGTATCGTCAGCTTGACCTCTGACTGCGGACTCACCCTGGAGGGGGTGCCGACCGCCGCAGTTGACCCAAACCAAACCTTTTCCATCGGTTTGCTCGTGGCCCGTTCACTCCAAGAAAAACATAGCGGATCAAAGTTCGGCTGAGCACTCTTGAAACCATCGGCTCGAAGGTGATCCGGGCGAAAGGTTGTTGCGGCGGTGCATCGGGCGTACACTCAATCGTCGAGTGAAAGGGAGAGAGAAGAACAATGGCAAAGACATTTATGCAGATGGCTGAAGAGGCGATGGCTGAGGTTGAGGGGGTCGGTCCTCTTGAGGTGCAGCAACGACTGGAGCAAAATCCCGATGCCTTGGTGGTGGATGTGCGAGACGCGGAGGATATACCGTCCACCGGCCTAGCGGCCCGCGGACTCAATGTCTCGCTCGGTATGCTGCCGGTAAAGGCGGACCAAGAGCTGCCAGAAGAGTGGCGTGATTCTCGGCTTCAAGATCGTTCACGCCAGGTTATCGTCACTTGCCAAACGGGGGAAAATGCCGCCAGAGGCGGCAAGCTTCTCAAAGAAATGGGCTTCACGAATGTCTCCTACATGGAAGGGGGTATGGAAGCCTGGAAAGCTGCTGGCCTGCCAACCGAGTAGCGCCCACGACGGAGTTGTCGCTCGACCCGGTTCCCCGGCAGCTGCTGCTTGCATTAGCTTTCTCTATACGGCAGCTCTTGGCTATATGCGGAAGTGACGGAAACTCCGCCTGAGGTCTGCTTTCAGGCGCTTGGCGGACATCGGGGCGGCAAGCTGACATCGAATTACGACGTCATTTATGAGCACAGGCCCCTCGGTAACCTAAGCCGCCTTGGCTTTGCGATCGCGGGTGTTGGGGACGTAGGCCCGGGCGCAGTGGGCGGCGCAGTAGGGTTTGTCGGGGATCACCGGCCGGCCGCAGAATCCGAACTTCTCGGTCCCTGGTTCGCCGTCGGGCCAGTTGCACATGCCGAAGCCCAGGTCCTCCAGCGCGATCCCCTTGCTGATCACGGGTTTGGGCGGAGCCGAGGGACGCCGCTGGGGCAGCCCCAGGCGGTGGGCCTTGCCGACCACCGCGTTCTTGGTCACCCCCAGGCGGCGGCCGATTTCGGCGGTCGTGATGCCCTCGGCCCAGAGGGCCATGAGGACGCTGATACGGGTCGGAATCCAGTCACCTGACATCCTTGTTCGCGACGCCCGAAGGCCGCCCGCAGCTTGGCTTTGCCGACGGCCGGCGAGCGACGCCTCCCTTTTTCCGGTTACGGGCCTCGTTTCCCAGGGGTAGCGAATTTAATACTATATTTGCGGATCGTGGGCAAGCCTTACACTAAATATAGTATGAAATTGGTTCCGACAGTCCGCAAACCCCGTCTTTCGCAGCCCCAAAAAGCGCTCCCGCCGGGGGTGGCCGTTGGCTATACTCCCCACCGTGCCCCAACGATGAGGACCCTTCGATGGCCAAGCCCGGCGGCCCCAACCTGGACGACTGGCGCCAGGCGGCGCGCGACGAACTCGATGGCGCCTCGCCGGACGGGCTGACCTGGACCTCGCCCGAGGGGATCGAGATCAAGACCCTCTATAGCGCTAAGGACCTGGAGGAGCTCGAACACCTCGACACCCTGCCCGGCCTGGCGCCGTATGTGCGCGGACCATGGGCGACCATGTACGCCAACCGGCCGTGGACGGTGCGCCAGTACGCCGGCTTCTCGACCGCCGAGGAGACCAACGCCTTCTTCCGCGACAACCTGGCCGCCGGCCAGAAGGGCCTGTCGGTGGCCTTCGATCTGGCCACCCACCGGGGCTACGATTCCGACCATCCCCGGGTGGTCGGCGACGTCGGCAAGGCCGGGGTGGCGATCGACACGGTCGAGGACATGAAGATCCTGTTCGACGGCATCCCGTTGGACGAGATGAGCGTGTCGATGACCATGAACGGCGCCGTACTGCCGGTGATGGCCGGCTACATCGTCGCCGCCGAGGAACAGGGGGTGGCCCCCGAGCGGCTCACCGGCACCATTCAGAACGACATCCTCAAGGAGTTCATGGTCCGCAACACCTACATCTACCCGCCC
>CAZWEZ010000141.1:0-6605 GCA_964632795.1 uncultured Thalassospiraceae bacterium
CCGGCGGCCGCGCCGGCGGCGCTTGGCGGGGGTCTCCTTGCCGGTCGTCGCGGCCTCCTCGCGGGCCTCGCCGGCAGTTTCGGCCGCTTCGGCGGGCGCGGCGGCGGTGGGTTGCTCGGCCTCGGGGGCTTCGGCGGCGGCGGCGATCGCCCGGTCCTCCTCGGCGGGCTTGCGCCGGCGGCGGCGGGAGCGGCGGCGGCGCTTCCCTCCCTCCTCCTCTTTGGGCGGCTGTTCCTCGGTCGCCTCCTCCTCCTCCTCCGCCTCGGCCTTCTTGGCGAGGGGTTTTCTGACCTCCCCGTCCTTGAGCTTCTCGAAGCGGTGGTTGGGGGGGATCAGGGAGTCGTCGCCGGTCAGCAGGACCGAAATCCGGCTGCGGCTTTCGATGTTGGCCAACGCCTCGCGTTTGTGGTTGAGGATGTAAAGGGCGATCTCGGTGGGCACGTGGACGACGATCCCACCGCCGCGCCGGCGGTTGCTTTCCTCCTCGATGGCCCGCAGCACGAACAGCGCCGAGGAATCGGTGGACCGCCTGACGCCGGTCCCGGCGCAGTACTGACAGGGTTCGGAACTGGTCTCGATGAGGCTCGGACGCAGCCGCTGGCGGGACATCTCGAGCAGCCCGAAGGGGCTGATCCGGCCCAACTGGATGCGGGCGCGGTCGTTGCGCATCGCCTCCTTGAGCCGGCGTTCGACCTGGGCGTTGTTGCGCGACACCTCCATGTCGATGAAATCGATGACGATGAGGCCGGCCAGGTCGCGCAGGCGGACCTGGCGGGCGATCTCATCGGCGGCCTCGAGGTTGGTCTTGAGCGCCGTCTCCTCGATGTTGCGTTCGCGCGTCGCGCGCCCCGAATTGACGTCGATCGCGACCAGCGCCTCGGTCGGGTTGAGGACCACGTAGCCGCCCGACTTCAACTGGACGGTGGGGCTGTGCATGGCGTCCAGTTGTTCCTCGACCTTGAAGCTGCGGATCAGGGGCACCGAGTCGTCGCGGTAGGGCTGGACCCGCTTGGCGTGGCTCGGGATCAGCAGCCTCATGAAGTCCTTGGCGGTGCGGTAGCCCTCTTCGCCGGCGACGATGATCTCCCCGATCTCGCTGTTGTAGATGTCGCGGATCGAGCGCTTGATCAGGTTGCCCTCTTCGTGGACCAGGGTCGGGGCCGACGATTCCAGGGTCACCTTGCGGACGCTGTCCCACAGCCGCAACAGGTATTCGTAGTCGCGTTTGATCTCGGACTTGGTGCGCTTGGAGCCCGCGGTCCTGACGATCACCGCCATGCCCTCGGGGATGTCGAGGCCGGCGAGGATGGACTTCAGCTTCTTGCGGTCGGCGCCGCTCGAGATCTTCCGCGAGATGCCCCCGCCGCGCGCCGTGTTGGGCATCAGGACGCAGTAGCGCCCGGCCAGCGAGACGAAGGTGGTCAGCGCCGCCCCCTTGTTGCCCCGTTCCTCCTTGACCACCTGGACCAGCAGGATCTGGCGGCGCTTGACGACCTCCTGGATCTTGTAGCGGCGGTGGACCGGCCGCGGCCGGCGGATCTCCACGTCCTCGCTGTCGTCGCCGCCGACGGTCTCCACGCCGCCGGCCTCGGCGCTGTCCTCGGGGGCGGTGTCCTCGTCGACCGACTCGGCGACGTCCTGCTCGGCCTTGAGGGCCTCGAGGTCGGAGATCGGGATCTGGAAGTAGTCGGGGTGGATTTCGTTGAAGGCCAGGAAACCGTGGCGGTTGCCGCCGTAATCGACGAACGCCGCCTGCAGGGACGGCTCGACCCTGATCACCTTGGCCAGATAGATGTTTCCTTTGAGTTGCTTGCGGGACTCTACCTCGACATCAAAATCTTCCAGGCGGTTTCCGCTGAGAACCACCACCCGGGTTTCCTCCGGGTGGGTGGCATCGATGAGCATTCGTTGGCTTGACATTAATTTCGTGACTCCAAGGCACCGCCCACGACAGGAGTCGTCGGGTCGGGTCGGTGCGCATTCGTGAACCGCCGGCGGCGCCTGCGAACGGTCCCGCCGCCATCCACGGCGACGGGGGGTTTGTCGAAATCGTTCGCGCTGCCAAATCCGGCATGAGAAAATCCTCTTGTGAGCGGAATTCCAGCCGACCGAAAGGCCGCACCCGCATGACACCGGGCGCCGCTTGGAACGGTCGGTCGAGAATCACCGTACCGTTAACATAACGGTAGGGAATTGGTTCGACAATCTTCTTGTTGCCCCCGGCTCCGATTGTCGCACCGATTGTCGCACCGATTGTCGTTGAAGCATGTTCCGTATTGGCGGTATATCTATGATTACTGGATCTGGGATACACAATATGTGGCGTGTTATGCGGCCCCTGGGCGCTG
Source organism: uncultured Thalassospiraceae bacterium (assembly GCA_964632795.1). Taxonomy (GTDB): domain Bacteria; phylum Pseudomonadota; class Alphaproteobacteria; order Rhodospirillales; family 2-02-FULL-58-16; genus CAZWEZ01. The sequence continues at coordinate 2,349 of CAZWEZ010000141.1, forward strand.
TTTTCGCGGCTTTGGCGTGGCTGCTTTCGGCCCCGGCCGGGGTCGGTCCGGCGGCCGCCGCCGAGGCCGTGGTCACCGATTTCCGGGTCGGTTACAAGGACGGCACGACCCGTTTCGTCTTCGACCTCAGCCATCGCGTCGGCTACCACGTCTTCACCCTGGCCGATCCCTACCGGGTGGTCATCGACCTGCCCGAGGTCGGCTGGCGCCTGCCGGCCCGCCCCCTGCCCTCGGGCAAGGGGTTGCTGGAAAGGGTCCGTTACGGGTTGTTCAAGCCGGGCACCTCGCGGGTGGTGCTCGACGTCAACGCGCCCTCGGCCATCGACAAGGTGTTCCTGATGGCCCCGGGGGGCTCGCGCGGATACCGGCTGGTCCTCGACCTGGTGGAGACCAGCCGCCAGGCCTTCATCACGCAATCGACGGGTCCGGGGCTCAGGGTCTCGGCCAGCCAACCGCCGCCGCCACCGCCGCCCGGGGCCTCGGCGACGGCGGCGGCGATGCGCTTCCTGCCGCCGCGCAAACCGACCCGCGCCGGCATCACGCGGCTGATCGTCATCGACCCCGGCCACGGCGGGGTCGATCCCGGGACCATCGGCGTCAGCGGCATCTACGAGAAGCACATCACCCTGACCATGGCCCGCGAGATCAAGAGCCGGCTTGAGCGTTCGGGGCGCTACAAGGTGCTGCTGACGCGCAACCGCGACATCTTCATCCGCCTGCGCGACCGCATCGCGTTTGCCCGCGAGGCCAACGCCGAGCTGTTCCTGTCGATCCACGCCGACGCCATCCGCAACCGCAACATCCGTGGGCTTTCGGTATACACCCTGTCCGAACGGGCGTCTGACAAGGAGGCCGCGGCGCTGGCCGAAAAGGAGAACAAGGCCGACCTGATCTCGGGCATCGCCTTCGAGGAATACCCCGCCGACGTCAACGGCATCCTGATCGACCTGACTCAGCGCGAAACCATGAACCAGTCGGTACGCTTCGCCGCCCGGCTGGTCAAGGAACTGGGACGGGAAACCAAGGTCCTGCGCAACAGCCACCGGTTCGCCGGCTTCGCGGTGCTCAAGTCGCCCGACGTCCCCTCGGTCCTCCTCGAGCTGGGCTTCCTGTCCAACCGCAAGGAGGAGAAGGCGCTGCGGACCAAGACCTACCGCGCCAAGCTGGCCGCGGCGACGGTCCGCGCCATCGGGGGCTACTTCGCCGGCGTCGAGGAAGCCTACCGCAAGTAACCCTTCGCCATATCCCGGCCACATTCCGTCTATAGTTCAACCAACCATCGGCAACGGGGTATAATGGACCGATGGTGAGGTTCCTGGTCACCCTTTTCGGGATCGCGGTGCTGCTCGCCTTCCTCGGCGCCGGCGGGGTGCTGTTCGTGTTCCATTATTACGGGCGCGGCCTGCCCGATTACCGCCAGCTGGCCGACTACGAGCCGCCGGTGATGACCCGGGTCCATGCCGGCGACGGCCGGCTGCTGGCCGAGTACGCGATCGAGAAACGCATCTTCGTGCCCATCGGGGCGATGCCGCGCCTGGTCGTCCAGGCCGTCCTGTCGGCCGAGGACAAGAAATTCTACCGCCACCCCGGGGTCGATTTCGTCGGCGTCGTGCGCGCCGCCATCACCAACCTCAGGAACATGGGCACCAGCCGCCGGCCGGTCGGCGCCTCGACCATCACCCAGCAGGTGGCCAAGAACTTCCTGTTGACCAGCGAGGTGTCGTGGGAGCGAAAGATCAAGGAGGCGATCCTGGCCTTCCGCATCGAGCGCGCCTTCGCCAAGGACCGCATCCTCGAGCTCTATCTCAACGAGATCTACCTGGGCTTCGGCTCGTTCGGGGTGGCGGCGGCGGCGCTCAACTACTTCGACAAGTCGATGGACGAGCTGACCCTGCCCGAGGCCGCCTTCCTGGCCGCCCTGCCCAAGGCGCCCAACAACTACAACCCCTACACCCATCCCGTCGCCGCCAAGGACCGCCGCGACTGGGTCATCGGGCGGATGGTGGAGGACGGCGCGATCTCGCCCGAGGAGGCGGCGGCGGCCCGCGCCGTGCCGATCATGATCCGGCGGCGCTCGCGGATCGAGCTCGTCGAGGCCGATTACTTCGCCGAGGAGGTCCGCCGCGAATTGGCCGAACGCTACGGCGAGAACCAGCTCTACAAGGGCGGGCTGTCGGTGCGCACGACCCTGGATTCGCGCCTTCAGGAGATCGCCCGGCGGATCCTGCGCCGGGGGCTGGAGGACTACGACCGCCGCCACGGCTGGCGCGGGCCGCTGGCCAGGCTCGAGGCGGGCGCCGACTGGCGGCTCCAGCTGTCGCTGCTGGAGCCCCCCCCGGGGCTCGGCGCCTGGCGGATGGCGGCGGTGCTGGAGGTCGAGGGCAAGGCCGCCGAGATCGGCTTCGCCGACGCCGCCCGGGGCCGCATCCCGCTGGCCGAGATGGCCTGGGCGCGGCCGTGGAAGAAAGACCAGAGGGTCGGCCCCAAGGTCCGCCGGCCGACCGACGTGCTGGCCCCGGGCGACGTCGTCGCCGTCGCTCCGGCGGCCGCCGACGGCGAGGGCAAACCCTACCCCTCAGGCACCTTCGCCCTGCGCCAGATCCCGGAGATCGAGGGCTCGCTGGTCGCCATCGACCCCCATACCGGACGGGTGCTGGCGATGCAGGGAGGCTACGACTACGCGCGCAGCCAGTTCAACCGGGTCACCCAGGCCATGCGCCAGCCGGGCTCGGCGTTCAAGCCGGTGGTCTACCTGGCGGCGCTGGATTCGGGCTACACCCCGGCGACCATGATCCTCGATGCCCCGTTCGTCATCGACCAGGGGCCGGGACTGCCCAAGTGGCGGCCCGCCAACTACACCAAGAAGTTCTACGGCCCCAGCACCATGCGCCTGGGGATCGAGAAGTCCCGCAACCTGATGACCGTCCGCCTGGCCCAGACCATCGGCATCGAGAGGGTCGCCGAATACGCCGAGCGCCTGGGCGTGGTCGACGAGCTGCCCCGGATTCTGTCGATGGCGCTCGGCGCCGCGGAGACCACGCTGCTCCGCCTGACCACCGCCTATGCCATGTTCGTCAACGGCGGCAAGCGGATCCGCCCGACCCTGATCGACCGCATCCAGGACCGCCACGGGCGCACCGTGTTCCGCCACGACGGGCGGCTGTGCTCCAACTGCCGGGCCATGTACTGGACCGGCCAGACGCCGCCGGAGGTCCCCGACATCCGCCAGAAAGTGACCGAACCGGACAGCGCTTATCAGGTGGTGTCGCTGCTCCAGGGCGTGATCCAGCGGGGCACCGGACGGCGGATCAAGGCGGTCGGCAAGCCGCTGGCCGGCAAGACCGGGACCACCAACAAGAGCTTCGACGCCTGGTTCATCGGCTTCTCGCCGGACCTGGCGGTGGGCGTGTTCACCGGCTTCGACGAGCCGCGCACGCTGGGCCGCCGCGAGCAGGGGGCCTCGGTGGCCGGGCCGATCTTCCGCGACTTCATGAAGGAGGCCCTGGCCGGCCAGCCGGCGATCCCGTTCCGGATTCCGCCCGGCATCCGCCTGGTCCGGGTCAACGCCGGCACCGGGCAACTGGCCCGGGCCGGGGAGACCAACGTCATCCTCGAGGCCTTCAAGCCGGGCACCGCGCCCAGCGGCCGCGCCGAGGTCCTGGAGGGCTACAGCTCCGCGGCCGGCGTCGGCGCCGCCCCGGCCACCGGGACAGGGGGGTTGTACTGAACCGAGCCCGCCGGTAAAACCCCGTCCGGGAAAGCGATTCCAAGGAGAATACCCACATGCGCGCCGAAACCGAGGCCCAGGTCGCCGACATCAAGCAGTCGCTGGAGCTGCTGAGGAGGCATCTTTGACTACGACAGCGCGCACAAGCGGCTGGAGGAGCTGAACGCCCGGGCCGAGGACCCCAAGCTGTGGGACGACCCGGCCGCCGCCCAGGCCCTGATGCGCCAGCGCACCGAGCTGGAGAACGGGATCAAGGCCATCGACGACATGGAACGCGAGCTCACCGACAACGTCGAGCTGATCGAGATGGGCGAGGCCGAGGACGACGCCGAGATCGTCGCCGAGGCCGAGGCGGCGCTCGGGGCCGCCCACAGGAAAGCCGCCCGGGCCGAGCTCCAGACCCTGCTCTCGGGCGAGGCCGACGGCAACGACTGCTACCTCGAGGTCCACGCCGGGGCCGGGGGCACCGAGGCCCAGGACTGGGCCGAGATGCTATTACGGATGTACGCCCGGTGGGCCGAACAGCACGG
>CAZWEZ010000142.1:0-6107 GCA_964632795.1 uncultured Thalassospiraceae bacterium
GTCCGAAAGCCTTGGAAAGCCGTCTCTATGGGTCATTATCAGTGCCCCTTGGTATGATGGTTGGCGCTATCCTGGCGGCAACGGAGGAGACGACGATGGACACCGCCGATAGCCGATTCCCCGAAGCCCCCCTGGCCCTGCATACCGAGACCGTCAGGCCCCAATGGATCGACTTCAACGGCCACATGAACGTGGCCTACTACGTGCTTGCCTTCGACCACGCCACCGACGTCCTGTTCGACCGGCTGGGCCTGGGCGTCGCCTACGTGGAGCGGGAACGCCGTTCGATGTTCATCGTCGAGATTCACGTCTCCTACCTGCGCGAGGTCGGCGAGGGCGACCGCCTGCGCTTCACCAGCCAGCTCCTCGGCTTCGACCCCAAGCGCCTGCACTTGTTCCATCGCATGTACCGCAACCAAGACGCTAACGGCGAGGAGTCGCCGGTGGCGACCCTGGAACAGATGCTGGTCCACGTCGATCTCGAGGCGCGCCGCTCGACGGCCATGCCCCCGGCGGCGATGGAACGAATCGAGCGCCTGGCCGCCGCCCATGCCGGCCTGCCCCGGCCGCCCCAGGCCGGGCGGATCATCGGATTGGGCGGCGGCAAACGGCCCCGCTGAGCACAGGCTCGAAGCCGGCGGTCACCCTTCCAGCTTGGCGGCGAGGGCGGCGGCGAGGGTCTCCGGATCCTCGGTGATGTCGATGGTGAGGGCGTCGGTGGGTTCCTCGAGGGCCGCCAACTGGCTGGCCAGCAGGCCGGGGGGCATGAAATGGCCGCGCCGCGCCGCCAGGCGCCGGCGGATCAGTTCCTCGTCGCCCCGCAGGTAGACCACACGCACGCCTTGACCCAACATTTCCCGGTAGGACCGCTTGAGGGCCGAGCACGACAGGACCACGTCGCACCCGGCGGCCCGCCAGTCCCCGATGGCGGCTGCCAGCGCCTCCAGCCACCCCCGGCGGTCGTCGTCGTCCAGCGCCTCGCCCCGGGACATCTTGTCGAGGTTGGCTGGCGGGTGGTAGTCGTCCCCTTCCACGAAATCGTAGCCGAGCCGCCGGGCCAGGGCGTTCCCCACCGCCGTCTTGCCGGCCCCGCTGACCCCCATGACGACGATCACCGTCATTCGGTCCGCGCCAAGTCGTGGCCGCCGAAACGGTGGCGCTGGGCCTGGATCATCTCGGCCCCGCCGCGCCCCTGGCGCAAGCCGTCGAACCAGGCAAGCGCCGAGGCCATGGCCGGCGCCGCCACCCCGTTGCCCGCGGCCAGGGCCACCGTCCGCCGCCAGCCGTCTTCGGCGGCGGCGAGCGCTTCGGCGATCCGGGGATCGACCAGCAGGGGACCGGCCCGGGCCTCGGCGATCCATTCCAGCAGCCGGGCGCGGATGATGCAGCCGCCGCGCCAGAGGCGGGCGATCACGGTCCTGTCCAGGGGCCAGGGGGCCGCATCGAGGACCGCGAACCCCTGGGCGAAGGCGGCGATCGAGGTGGCCAGCAGGGCGTCCTCCAGGTCACCAGCCAGGGCCGCCCGGTCTTCGAGAGCGGCCCCGGCCCGGGGGCCGAAGGCGGCTTCGAGAGCGGCCCGCTCGTCGCGGCGCGCCGACAGCGCGCGGGCCGCCACCGCGGCGATGATGGTCGGCGCGGGGACTCCCAGCTCCAGCGCGGTGGCCGCCATCCAGCGGCCGGTCCCCTTCTCGCCGGCGGAATCGACGACGACGTCGAGCAGCGGCCGGTCGCTGTCGCCGTCGGTCTCGGCGAGGATGGCGGCGGTGATCTCGATCAGGTACGAGGCCAGGTCGCCCCGGTTCCAAGCGGCGAAGAGTCCGCTCATCTCGCCGGGGGACAGCCCGCCCAGGCGCCGCAGCAGGCAGTAGGCCTCGGAGATGGCCTGCATCAGGGCGTATTCGATGCCGTTGTGGACCATCTTGACGAAGTGTCCGGCGCCGCCGGGCCCGAGGCGGGCGCAGCAGGAGGCGCCGTCGGCCACGGCGGCGATGTCGCGCAACAGGGATTCGGCCCGGGCGAAGGCCTCGCCTGGGCCGCCGACCATGATCGAGGCCCCCGAGCGCGCCCCCTCGGTTCCCCCCGAGATGCCGGCGCCCAGCAGGTGAAGGCCCTTCTCGGCCAGTTCCGCGGCCCGGCGCTCGGTGTCGCGGAAATGGGAATTGCCGCCGTCGATGACGATGTCGCCCGGTTCCAGCATGCGGGCCAGGGCCTCGATCTGGCCTTCCACCGGCGCTCCGGCCTTGACCATCAGCAGGACGCGGCGGGGCGGAACCAGCCCGGCGACGATTTCCTCGAGGTCGGCCGCGGTTCCCCGTAACGGCTCGAAAGCGGCGACCGCGTACCCGTGGTCGCGCAGGTTGAGGGCCAGGTTGCGCCCCATGACGCCGAGGCCGATCAGCCCGACATCGGCTCTGCTAGTGGCCTGGCTAGTGGCCTGCATCATCTAAATTGCACCCATGGAGACGGTCGCCCCGCCGCGCCCGATCTCGTCGAAGGAATACCCCGACATGTACATGATCTTGATGCCGGGGCAAAGCTTCCGGGACGCCTCGGCCAGATCATAATATTGGTGACAGTATACTTAATTAAGGTTAATTAAGTATACTGTCACCAATATTATGTCACCATCATTTCGAGTCGATGACCTTGACCAGGGCGGCGTGGTCCAGCTCGCCGTCGCCGGCGGCGAGCAGGCGGTCGTAGAGCTCCATGTTGAGCCCCGTCGCCGGCAGCTCGAGGCCCAGCTCGGCGGCCAGCTCCAGGGCCTGGGCCAGGTCCTTGCGCTGGGTCACCGCCTTGCCGCCGGGCCGGAAGTCGCCGTCGATCATCCGTTGGCCGTGGAGTTCGAGGATTCGCGAATCGGCGAACCCGCCCTTCAGCGCTTGGCGCACCTTGGCCGGATCGACGCCGGCGCCCCGGGCCAGGGTCAGCGCCTCGGCGACGGCGCCGATGGTCAGCCCGACGATCACCTGGTTGGCGGCCTTGGCGACCTGGCCGGCGCCGGTCGCGCCGACGTGGGTGGTCTGCTTGCCCAGCACTTCGAACAGGGGCCTGGCGCGCCCGACGGCGGCGGCGGAACCCCCGGCCATGATCGTCAGCGCGCCCTCGCCGGCGCCCACCGTGCCGCCCGACACCGGGGCGTCGAGGTAGGCGCCGCCCCGGGCCTCGACCGCCCCGGCCAGACGCCGGGTGGCGGTGAGCGCGGTGGTCCCCATGTCGATCACCAGGCTGGCCTCGCCGACCGCCTCGAGCAGGCCGCCGGGGCCCTCGATCACCGCCTCGACGGCGGCGGTGTCAGAGACCATGACGATGACGGTATCGGCCCGGTCGCCGACGGCGCGCGGGGTTGCCGCCGGGATCGCGCCGCGTGCCGCCATCTCCTCGACCGGCCCCGGCGAGCGGCTGCACACCACCAGCCGCGCCCCGGCCGCCAGCAGATTGGAGCACATCGGCCGCCCCATCAGGCCGAGGCCGATGAAACCGACGGTGGTTCCGGCGAGCGTGCTCATGGTCCTTTACCTTAGAGGACGGCGAAGCGGGCCCGGGCGCCGCGCTCGATGGCGGCCGCCGCCAAGCGGTCGATGTCCAGGCGGTGGCGCAGCATCTCGAGGAGGCGCAGTTCCTCCTGGTGGACCTCGCCGTCGGCGGCGGCGATGTCGCAGGCCAGCGCGTAGGCGGTCTCGCGAAGCCTGGCGGGGAGCGCCGAATCGATGATTCCGAGCGCCTTGTCCAGCCCGTCGTCGTCATCGAGGAGCTCGGCGCACGAGGCGGTGGCGGCGGGCAGCATGGCGTCGTCGTAGCCCTCGAACACCGGAAGCTGGCGGGTGATCTCGCCGATCATCCGGATCTCCCTGTCGGTCATGTCCCGGTCGGCCGCCGAGACCAGGACCATGGTGTAGATCAAGGCGGTATGGTGGTCGATCATCGTGCCTCCTCCGGGACACTAGCCCGGATCACCCATGGAAGCCATCCTCCAGGAACCCTTTGATCTCGCGCACCGCCTCGGCGAGGCCCAGGCGCCGCACCTCGACGCCGTCCGGGAAGGCGCCGACGAGGCGGCTCGGCAGGGCCCGATCCAGCATCACGAAGACGCCCCGGTCGTCGGCCTTCCGCACCAGCCGCCCGTAAGCCTGGCGCAGCTTGCGGCGGGTCAGCATTTCATCGAAGGCGCGCCCGCCGTAGACCTCCCGGCGGGCCTTGTGGAGGAGGTCCGGGCGCGGCCACGGCACCCGCTCGAAGACGATCAGGCGCAACGAGCGGCCGGGCACGTCGACCCCGTCGCGCACCGCGTCCGTGCCCAGCAGGCACGAGTCCTCCTCGGCCCGGAAGATGTCGATCAGGGTGCCGGTGTCCATGGCGTCCACGTGCTGGGCCATCAGCCGCAGCCCGGACTCCTCCAGCGGCCCGGCGATGCGCTCATGGACCGCCTTGAGGCGGCTGATGGCGGTGAACAGGCCGAGCCCGCCGCCGCCGGCGGCCAGGAACAGCTCGCGGTAGGCGGCGGCGACCCGGTCGGGGTCGTCGCGCCCGACGTCGCCGACCACCAGCACCCGGGTCTGTCCGGGGTAGTCGAACGGCGAGGGGACGGCGGCGCGCCCGGCGCCGGCGGCCAGGTGGCGGGCCCCGGTGCGGTCCTCGGCCACCGCCCAGTCGGCCTCGTCCTCGCCCGAGCAGTCGCGCAGCGTCGCCGAGGTGACCAGCAGCCCGTGGGCCGGCTCGGCGACCACCTCGGCGAAGGGTCGGGTCGGATCGACCCAGTGGCGGTGGAGGCCGAGGTCGATATCGCGGCCGCCGGCCCGCTCGACCGACAGCCAGTCGACGAACTCGGCCGGGGTCTCGCCGGGCAGGTCGCGGAGCATCGCCCGCCACGCCCGGACCTGTATCACGCCCCGCCGCTCGAGGCTGCCGCACAGGGATTCGATGCGCAACCGGGTGGCGCTGTCGAGCTCGTCGGCGTCGTCGTCGAGACGCCCGGCAAGCGCCGTGACGAGGGCGGCCAGGGGGCGCTCCAGGCGGCCCAGCGCCTCTTCCAGGGCCCCCGCCGCCTCGAGCAGGCCGTCGACCGGCGGGGTGCTCGGGCACTCCAGGCTGTAGGGTGATGCGGTGTCGGGGTCCCGCGCGTAGACCTGGCGGCGGACGATGCTCAGGAAGGCCTCGGCGACGCCGACCGGCATCTCGCCGGCCAGCCGCTGGCGCCAGCCGGCCCCGGGCAGGGCGCGGGCCGCCCGCAGGGTCCCCTCCAGGGCCTCGGTGAGCGCCCCGTCGCCCTCGGCCAGGTCGCCGATGCGAATCTTGATCCCGCGCCGCCGCGACCGCCCGCCCTCCTCGGCGCCGAGCAGCCAACGCCGCAACTCAGCCGTCTCGCGCCCCGACAGGTGGGCCGAGAAGGCGGCGTCGGCGGCGTCGAACAGGTGGTGGCCCTCGTCGATCACGTAGCGGGTCGGCAGCACACTGTCGGCGCCGCCGTGGGCCGCCTGGACCATGATCAGGGCGTGGTTGGCGACCACCAACCGGGCCCGCCGGGCGCGGCGGATCGAACGCTCGATGAAGCAGCGGAAGTAATGGGGGCAGGCCGAATAGACGCACTCGCCCCGGGTGTCGGTGAGGTCCACCGTCAGGGAGCGGCCCAGCAGGTCGGTCAGCCAGGCCGGGAAGTCGCCGCCCACCATGTCGCCGTCCCGGGTCGCCAGCGCCCACCGCGCCGTCAGCCCCAGCGCCACCGCCCCGCCGCCGCCGCCCGCCGCCAGGCGGTTGACCGCCTCCTCGAAATTGAGCAGGCAGAAATAGTTCTCCCGGCCCTTGCGGACCACCACCCGCCTGGCCTTCTCCCGGGGGTCGGGGTAGAGGCGGTCGAGTTCGGCGTCGAGCTGGCGTTGCAGGTTGCGGGTGAAGGTGCTGATCCACACGCTGCCCTCGTTCTTCTCGGCCCACAGGCTGGCCGGGGCGATGTAGCCCAGCGTCTTGCCGACCCCGGTGCCGGCCTCGGCCAGCACCATCCGCGGCTCGCCGATCCGCTCGCGGGGGTCGAAGGCGGCCGCCGCGGCGGCCGCGTAGTCGGCCTGCTGGGGGCGCGCCTCGGCGTTGCCGCCGAGCAGTTCGGCCAGCCG
>CAZWEZ010000143.1:0-5850 GCA_964632795.1 uncultured Thalassospiraceae bacterium
GGCGGGCGGCGGGGGCGGCCGGGTGGTGGCGGTGGACCTCGCCGAGATGGCGCCGCCGGCCGGGGCGACGGTGCTCAAGGCCGACGTCCTGGACCCGGCGACGCCGGAACTGCTGGCCGCGGCCCTGGGCGGCCCGGCCGACGTCGTGCTCAGCGACATGTCGCCCCCGGCGACCGGCCACCGGGCCACCGACCACATCCGGATCGTCGCCCTGTGCGAGGCGGCGCTGGACCTCGCCTGCCGGGTGCTGGCCCCGGGCGGGTGCCTGGTCGCCAAGGCGCTGCAAGGCGGCGCGGCCAGCGGCCTGGCGGCCGAGGCAAAGCGGATGTTCGCCTCGGTGCGCCACGCCAAGCCGCCGGCCAGCCGCCCCGACTCGTCCGAATTCTACCTCGTCGCCCAGGGCTTCAAGGGCCGCCGCGAGAATTGACCCCTTGCCCCTTGGCAGGCGGGGATTCCTGTGTATGATTGCCCGCCAACTCGGAGTTGAGGTGGCATCATGGAATTCAGAGAGGCGCTGACGTTCGACGACGTATTGCTGGCCCCCGCCGCCTCCGACGTGCTGCCCGCCGAAACCGACACCCGCACCCGCCTGACCCGGGACATCTCGATGGACATCCCCCTGGTCTCGGCGGCCATGGACACGGTCACCGAGAGCGGGCTGGCCATCGCCATGGCCCAGGCCGGGGGCCTCGGCGTCATCCACAAGAACATGGAGCCCGAAGCCCAGGCGGCCGAGGTCCGCCAGGTCAAGAAGTTCGAATCGGGAATGGTCGTCGATCCGATCACCATCCCCCCCGAGGCGGTGTTGTCCGACGCCCTGGAGATCATGAACACCAACCACTTCTCGGGCCTCCCGGTGGTCGAGCGCGGGAGCGACCGGCTGGTCGGCATCCTCACCAACCGCGACGTCCGCTTCGCCGAGAACGCCGCCCAACCGGTCAGCGAGCTGATGACCCGGCATTCCGCCGAATCTCCCCTGATCACGGTCCGCGAGGGGGTCGAGCGCGACGAGGCCAAGCGCATCCTCCATCAGCACCGGATCGAGAAGCTGCTGGTGGTCGACGACGACTTCCGCTGCATCGGCCTGATCACGGTGACCGACATCGAGAAGGCGCAGCGCTTCCCCAACGCCTGCAAGGACGAGCAGGGACGCCTCCGGGTGGCCGCCGCCACCGGCGTCGGCGACCCCGGGGCGGCGCGCGCCGAGGCCCTGGCCGAGGCCGGCGTCGACGTCATCGTCGTCGACACCGCCCACGGCCATTCGCGGGGCGTCATCGAGGCCGTGGCGCGGATCAAGAAGATCAGCAACTACACCCAGATCATGGCCGGCAACATCGCCACGCCCGAAGCCGCCGAGGCGCTGATCGAGGCCGGGGCCGACGCCATCAAGGTCGGCATCGGGCCGGGCACCATCTGCACCACGCGGATGGTCGCCGGGGTCGGCATGCCCCAGTTCACCGCCATCATCGAGGTCAGCGAGGCGTGCCGCCGCCACGACGTGCCGCTGATCGCCGACGGCGGCGTCAAGTACTCGGGCGACATCGCCAAGGCGATCGCCGCGGGCGCCGACACGGTAATGATCGGCGCCCTGCTCGCGGGCACCGACGAAAGCCCCGGCGAGGTGTTCCTGTACCAGGGGCGGTCGTTCAAGTCCTACCGCGGCATGGGCTCGATCGGCGCCATGGCCCGGGGCTCGGCCGACCGCTACTTCCAGCAGGAGGTCGCCAACGACCTCAAGCTGGTCCCCGAGGGCGTCGAGGGCCGGGTCCCCTACAAGGGGCCGGCGGGAACCGTCATCCACCAGCTGGTCGGCGGCCTGCGCTCGGCGATGGGCTATACCGGCCAGCGGACCATCGCCGAGATGCAGTCGGGATGCACCTTCCGCCGCATCACCGCCTCGGGCCTGCGCGAGAGCCACGTCCACGACATCACCATCACCCGCGAGGCCCCCAACTACCGAAGCACCGACTGAGGGCGGCGATGACCGGCAAGGTATTTCGGCCCTTCGACGCGCAAAAGTGGAATTGGCGTGGTTGGCGTCGAACCAGCGATCCCGGCAACCTGCTTGATTTGCGCCAAGCGCAGCTCAGGCAATCAACCAACTCTAACATTCAGGGTAGACCAATCATTGGAGACAGGCCAAAATAGAATGCGAGCCCCGACATTAGATAGAATTGGGGAGAATTCCCGTGAACGCTATTTATGGTTTAGCGGTAGCAACAATAGCATTCTCTTTAGCAGCCTGTACTGCTACCGATGCTCGGTTCGCGACTGGCCTTGAGGCCTATGAAAACGGTGATTTTTCAATCGCCCTCGAAAATTGGATAGCGTCTGCAGACGAGGGGAACGCCAGCTCCCAGAATAGCCTCGGCTGGCTCTACGCCAACGGGCTTGGTGTACCTCAAGACTACAAGTTGGCCGCGAAATGGTACACCTTGTCTGCCAAGCAGGGACTGGGTGGAGCGCAACTTAATCTGGCTCATCTTTACGACAACGGCCAGGGCGTGCCCAAGAATTACAGCGAGTCGGCGAAGTGGTATCGGCAAGCTGCTGAAAAGGGCTTTGCCGAAGCTCAAAGCAACCTCGGCATGATGTACAAGAGCGGCCAAGGAGTTCCCCAAAACTACGCCCAGGCGGCGAATTGGTTACTGCGCGCCGCCCGGCAGGGGATCCCGTCAGCCCAGAACAGCCTCGGCGTCATGTATTTCAAAGGCCAGGGCGTAAAACAGGACGCCGAAAAAGCATCTTATTGGTTTGAGCTGGCAGTCCTGAATGGTCAGGTCGGGGCAGAGCATAACCGCGATTTTTCTCGGACCTTCCTGAGTGACGACCAAATCGCCAAGATCCTAAAGCAGATAGAGAAGTGGCAGCCGGTGCTTGAGTGATCTACGCCAAGAGCAATACGGTGGCAGTCCGCCTAAATTATTAATTCATTCTCCACAGTTTTGTTGTCGGCGGAATCCGGCCTTAGGCCCCGTGGCGATTCCGTCAGCCATTTGTTTAAATCCTCGATAGATAGCGGGCGGCTGAACAGATACCCCTGACCGAGATCGCAGTTGAGGGAGGTAAGTAGCTGGCACGCCTCCTCGGTTTCAACCCCTTCGGCAATAACCGTCAGTCCCAGGTTGTGGGCCAGGCCTATGGTCGATTCTACGATCATTTTGTTGCTCTCGTTTTCAAGCATGGTGAGGACGAAACTCTTGTCGATTTTCAGTTCGTCCGCCGGCAGATCCTTGAGATAAGCCAGCGAAGAGTAGCCGGTGCCGAAGTCATCAATGGCAAGACGGACGCCGCACTCATCAAGCGATCTGATGACCTTCATCGCGCACACCGGGTCGACCATGATCGCGCTTTCGGTAATTTCCAGGACCAACCAGTCCGCCGACAAGTCCCATTTGCTTATGAGTTGGCCTACGGTTTCCGAGAGTTTCATGTCTTGCAGACTGCGCGCCGAAAGATTAACCGCCACTTCGATCTCGAAACCATCGTTCCGCCACTTGGCGCACTGGCCTGCCGCCGTATCGAGCACCCAAAGGGTCAGCGGCTTGATTAATCCAGTCTGCTCCGCCAGTCCGATAAACTCGTCCGGCGGCAGGAATCCGTGCTTTGGGTGAGGCCAGCGCACCAGCGCCTCAACGCCGCTGATCCGGTTTCTCCCCAGGTTCACCTTGGGTTGGTAATGAAGGACCAGTTGCTCCTCCTCGATGGCGTGGCGCAATTCGCCGGTAAGCGTCAGGTGGCGGGAGCTGTGATGATCCTTTTCGGCGCTGTAGATGGCGAAACCGGACTGTTCTTCTTTGGCCATATACATCGCCGTGTCGGCCATTTGAATGAGCTTTGTGGTCTCGTCTCCATGCTCGGGGAACATGGCGATGCCGATGCTGGCGCTGATCTCGAATTTGAAATCCTTGAGCATAAACGGCTGTTCCATGGCCTCGTGTATCTTTACGGATATCCGGCAGGCGGCCTCAAGATCGGCGATCTCCGGAAGCAGCAACGCGAATTCATCTCCGCCGAGTCGCGCAATCGTATCCGATTCCCGCACCTGAGATTGGAGACGCAAGCCAACCTGTTTCAGCAGGAGGTCGCCGAAATGGTGTCCCAGGGTGTCATTGACCACCTTGAAACGATCAAGATCGATGAGCAATAGCGCGAGCGGTTTGCGAGAGCGCTGGGCGAAGGAGATAGCGTGATCCAAACGGTTGAAGAGCAGGGTGCGGTTGGGAAGATCGGTTAAGGGGTCATGAAGGGCATGATGCTCGAGTTCTTTTTCCTGATTTTTGCGCTGAGTGATATCGCGGATGAAGGCGGTTAGAGACCGGCGGTCATCTATTTTGATTTCGGTGATCTCCGCTTCCACAGGGAAGATCCGACCGTCCTTGCTCCGCCCTTCCATCTCGTGTGAACCCTGGCCAACCCTGAAGAAATCCAATAGTTCTTCGTCCTTGCATTCTTCGCTCAACCCGGAAAAGAAATTACCCACGTGGCGGCCGACGGTTTCATCGGATGGGCAAGCAAACATTATTAGAGCAGCGGGATTGATAGACTCGATGACCCCCTTGTCGTCCATGGTGATGATACCGACTAAGCTGTTTTCCACAACATTGCGCATCATCTCGTCCCTGCGCCGGATTTCGACGCCTTGGAATATCAGGCGCAATCCCTGCTGATCGATGCGGCGCACCAACGCAAAGGCATAAGTAAGAAAGATCAAGAGAATCCACGGCGTGGTGTCGATCAAAACCGGCGTTAAGGTTTGCGCCACAAGCGTCAGCGACCAGGAAAGGGCGGAAATCAGAAGGACAATGACCAAGCCACGCCGCCATGACCATTCGGCAAAACACGGTCCGAGAAACAGCGCCAACAGGAACGCCACGACGAGGATCGGCGCGGGTGCGATCCGCAGCAGCGCCCGTCCTTGGGCGAGGGATTCGTATGCAATCGCCTGGATCAGCGTGCCGGAGACCACATGGTGAACAGGGACCGCCAGCTGGTTGCCAAGCTCCACGGCGGTAGCGCCGATGATGACCTGTTTGCCGGCGACGGCGGCGGCGTCGAAAGTTCCAAGCAGAATATCAACAAAAGAAATACGGGGGATCGACGACAGCCGGATGCCGTAGTCGATGAAGAACGAACCGAACCCGGCTCCGACGCTGTTCGCCAGTGTAGCGGGCAGCGACGGAAACTCCTGCCCTTCCCAACTTTCGCGCACGGCCATGCGGCGAAACAGTCCATCGGCCTCAGGTTGCATATTGATGAAGGCCAATTGCGTAAATTCACGGAACTCAGCAATGGGAAGCGAAAGCGTCAACTGGCGCTCGTCTTGGGCCGATTTCGAAAACTGCTTGAACAACGGGAGAATGACTTTGCCATCCGAGCGGGCCAACGCCCTTTGCAGCATTTGATCTTCGTCCGGCACTGAAGGGGAGCTAAGATCGACGTTTAAAGCGATGTTCCGGGCGCCGGCGGCGAAAAGTTCATCCAGCGCCACGGCGTAAAGACCGCGCGGCCAGGGCCAAACTTCGATCTCAGTCAAACTCGTTGGGTCGATTTCGACGACAACAAGGTCGCCACTTGCGTCGCGCTGGGCCAGTTGGAAGCGCAGATCCGTCAATTTGTATTCGACGAAGTCCAGCCCCCCCCAAAGGTAGAAGGCCGCCACCGCCACGAAAATAACGAGATGGGGTATCCGTCGCTTAAGCTTGTGTCCAAATCCCAGCAGTTGGGTAATGGTGACAGCCTTCATTGGCAGTTTTTTTTTACCTATTTCCCATTACTTTTTCCCGCCGCCCTGACCGCCGCCCTGGCCGCCGCCCTGGCCGCCGCCCTGGCCGCCGCCCTGGCCGCCGC
>CAZWEZ010000144.1:0-5825 GCA_964632795.1 uncultured Thalassospiraceae bacterium
GTCACCGCATCGCCGGCGGCTTTCCTCCTACCCGGCGGGACGCCGAGGCGATCTCCATGGGTCATTATCAGTGCTCCTTGGTATTATGCCGCCCCGGGAGCCGATTGATGAAGGTTGTGCTTGAGAATCGGTGCGGGAAGGAGCATAACCCCCTCGGAACTTTTCTGCGTGGTATGAGATAGACCAAAGGCTGACGCGTCCTCACGGACTGTAATCCCCCGATCGGGCAGGACCATCCAAGCGGACTGAAACTTTCCAAATAAACCCGGAAAGCTAGGGAAATTTTAACATGAAAATTGCCATACCCAAGGAGCGCCGCCCCGGTGAAACGCGGGTCGCAATCTCTCCCGACGTGGTGAAGAAGCTGGTCGGCTTCGGGTTCGAGGTGATCGTCGAGAAGGGGGCCGGAATGGCCTCCTCGTTAACCGACGACGCCTTCAAGGAAGCCGGCGCTTCGATCGCCAAGGACGAAGCGACGGCGCTGAAGAGCGCCGACATCATCTTCAAGATCCAACGCCCCATCATCGACGGCGACAAGAACAAGAACGAACTGGGAATGATGAAGAAGGACGCCATCCTGATCGCCAGCATCGGCGCCCTGACCAACAGGAAGGACGTGGAGGCCTACGCCAAGGCCGGCATCACCGCGTTTGCCATGGAGCTGATGCCGCGCATCTCGCGCGCCCAGTCGATGGACATCCTGTCCAGCCAGAGCAACCTGGCCGGCTACAAGTCTGTGCTGGACGCCGCCCACGAGTTCGGCCGCGCCTTCCCGATGATGATGACGGCGGCCGGCACCATCCCTCCGGCCAAGGTCTTCATCATGGGCGTCGGGGTCGCCGGGCTGCAGGCCATCGCCACCGCCAAGCGGCTGGGCGCCGTGGTCACCGCCTTCGACGTCCGCCCGGCGGTCAAGGAGCAGGTGGAGAGCCTGGGCGGCAAGTTCGTCGAGGTCGACTCCGAGATGACCAAGGACGCCGAGACCGCCGGCGGCTACGCCAAGGAAATGAGCGACGACTTCAAGAAGAAGCAGGCCGAGGTCACCCGCGAGCACCTCAAGAAGGTCGACATCGTCATCTGCACCGCCCTGATCCCCGGCAAGCCGGCTCCGGTCCTGATCACCGAGGAAATGGTCAAGGACATGAAGCCCGGCGCGGTGATCATCGACCTGGCGGTCGAGGCGGGCGGCAACTGTCCGCTGTCCAAGCTCGGCAAGGTGGTCGAGAAGTACAACGTCAAGATCGTCGGCCACGACAACGTCCCCGGCCGCATAGCCGAGGACGCCAGCAGGCTGTTCGCCAAGAACCTGCTCAACTTCCTGACCCCCCAGATCGACGCCGAGAACAAGACCCTGAAGATCGATTGGGAGGACGAAACCATCACCGGCACCCTGCTGACACGCGACGGCAAGGTGGTACATCCCATGCTGACAGGGGAGGGTAACTGATCATGGACCCGTCTCAATTAGCCGATAACGCTTCCCAACTCGCCACCCAGGCGGCGGGGCTGGCCCAACAGGCGGCCGAACTGGCCAATCAGGCGACCCAGGTCGTGACGACCCAGGTCCAGGCCACCGCCGGGATCAACCCGTTCCTGTTCCTGTTCACGGTCTTCGTATTGGCCTGCTTCATCGGCTTCTACGTGGTGTGGAGCGTTACCCCGGCGCTGCACTCGCCGCTGATGAGCGTCACCAACGCGATCTCCTCGGTGATCATCGTCGGCGCCCTGATCGCCGCCGGACCGGCCGGGATGGACTTCTCCCAGGTCATGGGCTTCGCCGCCGTGATCCTGGCCTCGGTCAACATCTTCGGCGGCTTCATCGTCACCCAGCGCATGCTGGTCATGTTCAAGAAGAAGAAGTAGGGGGACGGCACAATGAACGTAACTCTTACAGGATTCGCCTACCTGGTCGCCGCCATCTGCTTCATCATGGCGCTCAGGGGGCTGAACTCGCCGGAGACCGCCCGCAAGGGCAACGCCTTCGGCGTCGCCGGCATGGTCATCGCGGTGGTCACCGCGCTCGCCGATCCGACCGTGGTCAGCTTCTGGATGATCATCCTCGGCGTCCTCATCGGCGGCTCCATCGGCACCGTGGTGGCGCTGAAGATCAAGATGACGGCGCTGCCCCAGTTGGTCGCCGCCTTCCACTCCCTGGTCGGCCTGGCCGCGGTGTTCGTCGCCTCGGCGGCGCTTTACAACCCGCAAGCCTACGGCCTCGGCTCGGTTGGCGAGATCCACTGGTCGAGCCTGGTCGAGATGTCGCTGGGCATGGCCATCGGCGCCATCACCTTCTCCGGGTCGGTGGTCGCCTTCGCCAAGCTCCAGGGCCTGGTCGGCGGCAACCCGACGGTGTTCCCCGGACAGCACCCGCTGAACGCCATCCTGGCGGCGCTCATGGTGATCCTGATCGTCTGGTTCTGCGTCACCGAATCCTACTTCGCCTTCTGGGCGCTGGCGGGGTTGACCTTCGTTCTCGGCTTCCTGATCATCATCCCGATCGGCGGCGCCGACATGCCGGTCGTGGTCTCGATGCTCAACTCGTACTCGGGGTGGGCGGCGGCCGGCATCGGCTTCACGCTGGGCAACCCGGCGCTGGTCGTCACCGGTGCGCTGGTCGGCTCCTCGGGCGCCATCCTCAGCTACATCATGTGCAAGGGGATGAACCGCTCGATCTTCAACGTCCTGCTCGGCGGTTTCGGCGGCGAAGTCGCGGCGCCGACGGCGGCCGACGGGGCCAAGGAACGGCCGGTCAAGACGGGCAGCGGCGAAGACGCTGCCTTCATCATGAAGAACGCCAACAAGGTCATCGTGGTCCCCGGTTACGGCATGGCGGTGGCCCAGGCCCAGCACGCGCTGCGCGAGATGGCCGACCTGCTCAAGGCCGAGGGCGTCGAAGTGGCCTACGCCGTCCATCCGGTGGCCGGCCGCATGCCCGGCCACATGAACGTCCTGCTGGCCGAGGCCAACGTGCCCTATGACGAGGTCTTCGAGTTGGACGAGATCAACCACGAGTTCGCCACCGCCGACGTCGCCTTCGTCATCGGCGCCAACGACGTCACCAACCCGGCCGCCAAGACCGATCCCACCTGCGACATCTACGGGATGCCGATCCTCGACGTCGAGAAGGCCGCCACCACCTTGTTCGTCAAGCGCACCCTGGCCTCGGGCTACGCCGGGCTCGGCAACGAGCTGTTCTACAGAGACAAGACCATGATGCTGTTCAGCGACGCCAAGAAGATGACCGAGGAAATCGTCGTCGCCCTCAAGAGCTAGGGCGCCCGGCGAGGCGAACGAAAACGGCGGGACCCGCGAGGGCCCCGCCTTTTTTTGACTGGGACAGTCGCGCGAAGCGCAATCCCCTCTGCTTCTCTGTGTCCTCTGTGTCTTCCTCTTTCTCGGTGCACTCTGTGTCGAATCACCCGTTCATACTGTGCACGGTGTTCGAATGGATAGCTTGAACGAACCGGGTAATTCGACACAGAGGACGCAGAGGAAGAGGAAGACACAGAGGACACAGAGAAGCAGAAGGGATTACGCTTCGCGCGATGTGTCGAAGGTCGGATCAAATCATTTCGGGCTTGGTTCAAAGGCGATCGCCGCCCATGTCGAGGCGGGGCGGAAAACGGTTTTCGGGCGTGGGTTGGCTGGCGCCGACGGCCGGTGCTAGAAACCTTCGCGCTCGAGGCGCTTGCGCTCGAGCTTGCGGGCCCGGCGGATGGCTTCCGCCTTTTCCCTGGCCTTGCGTTCGGAAGGTTTCTCGTAGGCCCGCCTGAGCTTCATCTCGCGGAAGACTCCCTCGCGCTGCAGTTTCTTCTTGAGGGCCTTCAGGGCCTGGTCGACGTTGTTGTCGCGGACGGTGACGTGCACGGCGGTCTGATTCTCTATCCAATAATTATTTGTTGCGTGGGTGGCGGATCGCCTCGAAGGGGGGCCTTCTAACACATCCGTCCGGGGATGGAAAGGCCCCTTTCGCGGCCGGCCGCGCCGAATCATGATGGGGAAAGGCGGCCGGAGGGAGTCGACGACCATGGCCATCCTCAAGATCGCCCGCATGGGGCATCCGCTCCTGCGGAGCATCGCCTTTTCTGTCAGCGGCAACCGGGAGAGGTCCTCGAGGGACCGGGGCGGCGGTGCGCCATCCCACAGGCGCCGGTAGAAGGGCGAAGCCGAGGCCACTAGGGCCGCGCCACTTCGGTCTCGAAAAGGCGGAAACGGCCGTTGCGGGCAGCGGCGTCGGCCCTGGCGATCAGGCGCTTCGCCTCGCCTTGATAGGAGACGAGGAGACCGTCGTAGACCTGGTGGTCGTAATAGTCGTCCGGATACACGTCCAGCCACATGCGGGCCCGTTCGGCCTTGCCCCATTCAAGCTCCAGGACCGCGGACCGGCCCGGAAGCAGACGGGAATCGAAGGATTCGACCCAGCGCCCGCCGGCAAACGAGACGGCCCTCCGGATGACTTGCGAGACTTCCGTTCCCGGTACGGGGTTCCCGGCCTCGTCGAGGGCGACGGCGCGCATCACCGCCTTCGGGGTGACGTAGGTGGGAAAGGCGTGGCCGACGCCGGTGTTGGTCAGCGTGAAACGGGCCTTCCCGGCCTCCGCCCGGAAGTCCGGGGTCAGCCCCGACGCCACCATTTCGGGATCGTGGATGCCGCGCCACAGGTGTTTGCGCTCGGGCATGTGGCAGGACTGGCAGTCTATGCCCTTCGCGGCCTGCGGGCTGGCCTTCCATTCGTTGTAGGTGTTCTCCAGAGGCTTGCCGTTGACGGCTCCCCAGGACGGGGGGAACTGGTGACAGACGTTGCAGAATTCGGACTTCTCGAAATCCGGGGTCCTGAAGACGCCGTCGTGGGGAGCGTCCGGATCGCTCTGGCCCGTCTCTCCGGTTTCGACTTGGGGCGGCCCGAATCGGCGGTTTTCGCGCAGATGGCAACCGGCACATGAGTTGCCGGCCGCCGCCAGGCCCTGGGCCTCGGGCAGGTGGGCCTTGCCCGCACCAAGCGCCTCCTCGAAGGCCTGTTTCTGCTCGGCCAGCGGCGCATGGCATTGCATGCAGCTTCCCGGGTTGTTGGCGAACGAGATCATGAGCTGTCCGACCAGGCCCGGGGAAAAGGCCCCGGCGTGAAGCGACGTGCGCCATTCCTCGTATTGGTCCGCGTGGCATTCGCCGCAAGCCTTGGGGTCGAGCGAACGCTCGATCGCGTCCCATTCGGAAGGCGCCTCGCCCTGTGGTGAGAGCGGTTGGCTCCAGTAATCCTCGGGCAGGGCCGCTCCGGGAGCCGCTCCGGCGACGGCGACGCCGGCCGCCAACGCGACCGCCAATGCTAATAACAACGCGCACAGCCGCATGGTGATTTCCTCACGCTCCCCAAAAAAGCCCGATTGGCGGCCAACCGCCAGCCCGCGAACATAGCGGACGGAAGCGCGATGTTCCTCCGAAATCTTGTCGAATCAGGGTCACAAAAAGTTGAAGTCGAGTTGATCTCAATAAACCCCATTACTTGATTATAATACGGCACAGGTTTCGGTTTCTCTGTGCCGAAAGCGTTTTTGACCCTGCGACGAAACGGTCCTTAGTCTTAGGAGGAATTCCGATGAAACTTCCAAGAGTCTCGCGGGCTAATATTGCCACCGCGGTTTTCGCCTTGGCGCTGATGGCGTCCCCCGGGGCGGGCATGGCGGATTATCACGACCAGGCCAACCCGTGCGCGGCCAACCCCTGCGCGGCCAACCCCTGCGCGGCCAACCCCTGCGCGGCCAACCCGTGCGCCGCCAACCCGTGCGCCGCCAACCCGTGCGCCGCCAACCCGTGCGCCGCCAACCCGT
>CAZWEZ010000145.1:0-4885 GCA_964632795.1 uncultured Thalassospiraceae bacterium
GCCTTGTATTCAATGTCCGGCAGGGACAAGGCCAGGGCGACCGCGATCCCGCCGCGCAATCCCCCCCAGATCAACACCGGCACGGCGCCCTTGGTGAAGGTTCTCCAGCGCGAGAGGATGGCGATGGGGACGGTGACACTGAGCGTCCGGGCAAGGAGCGTCACGGGGATGGCCAGGAGGGCAACCCCCAAATGGTCGAGGCTCAAAGCGACGACCAACACTTCCAGGCCGATCAGCAGGAACAGGACCGAATTGAGGATCTCGTCGATCAGCGTCCAGAACGTCAGCACGTAGTCACGGGTTTCCTCGCTCATGGCGTATTTGACGCCGCGGTTGCCGATGAACAGGCCGGCGACGACCATGGCAATCGGCCCGCTCATATGCAGAGAGAGGGCCAACGCATAGGTGACCATCACCAAGGCCAGCGTGATCAAGACCTCGAGGCTCGGTTCATCGATCCCGTACATGGCGCGGTAACCGATGTATCCGGCGGCCAGGCCGAGGACCGCGCCGCCGACCGCTTCGGTAAAGAACAGTTTGACGATGTCGGCCGCGCCCATGTCGCCGCCATTTTCGCCGCCGGCAAGCGCGATCGCCACGACGACCGTGAATACGACCACGCCGACTCCGTCGTTGAACAGGGATTCGCCGGCCATCTTCGCTTGCAGGGTATCGGGGACCTCGACGGTTTTGAAAAGACTGAGAACCGCAACCGGGTCGGTGGGGCTGATCAACGCGCCGAACACCAACGCCCAGATAAAGGGGATCCCAAGCTCGAAAATTTCGAACAGGAACCACATCATCGCCCCGACCACGAAGGTCGAGATCAAGGTGCCGATAACCGCCATCACGCCGATTGTCAGACGCCGGGTCTTGAAGGCGGAGAAATCGGCATGCAAAGCACCGGCAAACAGCAGGAAGCTCAGCATCCCGTGCATCAGGGTCTCATTGAAATCGATCTGCCGAAGCACGCCCGTAACCCCTTGGGCGATGTGAAAGGAGGGCTCGATCAGATCAAATACGATAATCGACAGCGAAGCGGCCAGCGCAATCACCACCAGCCCGATCGTGTGTGGCAGGCGCAATATGCGATGATTGATGTAGCCGAACAGGGCAGAAAGCCCCACCAGGATCGCGCCAATGCTGAATATGCTCATCGTCGCCTTTTTCGCTTTCCCGACCGAACTTCGTCGGCAATATACCCGATCCTACAACATTTCAGGTCGGATATCCGAAGGTCCGTTCTTGGCCGAGGGTGTTCTCTAACTCGGGGGTCGGCGCGGTGCCGGGACGCGGGCAACGGTTCGCGCAACGTCCATCGCCCGGCAATTCGAACCCGATCAATGGGCGCGGGCGTAATCCCGCATGGTGTCGATTTCCAACTGGGCTTCGTCGAGCTGGCTTCGGACGATATCGCCGATGCTGATCATCCCTTTCAGTTCGCCCTCGACAACCACCGGCGTATGGCGGACATGCTTGAAGGTCATCAGGCGCATGACGCTCTTGAGGTCATCGTCCGGTTTGCAGGTATGGACATGGGACATGATTTCCTCGACCTTCAGTTCCATGGTCGCCGCGCCGATTTCCACCTGACTATGGAGGACGTCCCGCTCGGTTAAGATGCCGACGATTTTTCCTCCCGGCTCGCAGATCATGATCGCCCCGATCTTCTTTTCCTTGAACAGGCCGACCGCATCTTTGACGGTGGTGCCCGGAAACCCGGTAACCACCGAGCGGCCTTTCTTTTTCAACAATTCGGATACAAGCATCGCTCCTCTCCTTGTCGTTCGACCGAGGAACTACGGGTCCAATGATACCACATTTTCCGGCGCCTCCGGGTTCCAAATTGCGGAGACCGAATGCATTACCGGCCCGGCTCATGGAACCAGGGATCGTCACCGGCAGTTCCCGGATAGGCCGGCCGAGGTCCGTCAAGCGGCCATAGGCGGGCCGGCATCCTGCGGCCGAACGCGAGATGGCGGGTTTTTTTGTCACCCCTCCTGTCACCCCGATCGTGACGGTTCCGGTGACATGATACTTATGCGCTCCCTTGGGCGTTCAAGCGTGACCTCCAGATCGCCAATTACGGCATCGATCCTGGCGAGGTCGACACGGCGGTGTATGAGCAAATCGCAACTTGGGCAAATGCCGCGGAGATTGCCGGTCGTGTCGGTGACTTGGACGCAGTCGGCCATTCCGCCCGCGCGGCCTACACCACCGGCCGCTCTCGCTTGAACGGCACGTCACCAGGGTCGGGTTCATCGAGGGCGCGGGCATGGGCGTGACCCGAATGGACCGCGGCGGCGATGGTTCCGGGGGCGAGGCAATCGCCGACACGGGTCACCGACTTGATGCCGGCCGTCGTGAGCGCCGCCTCGTCGGCCATCAGGTCGTAATAGAGGCCGTCGTCGGGAATGCGGGCGGTGACCATGACCAGGGCGGCGGCCGGGCGGCGTGCGACGGCCCCGCCGTAGACGGCGCGGAGCTCGACATCTTCGCCGTCGAAACCGGCGAGGGCATGGTTGGTTATCACCGTGACGCCGACCTCGATGAGGCGCTCGTTGACGCGCTCGCGCGACACGGTGTGGTAGGTCCACGACGACGCCTCGCCGGCCGGGGTAACCAGGGTGACCTCGAGGCCGCGTGACGCCAGGGTCTCGGCGAGCAGGCCGCCCATGTAGGCGTGGTCGTCGTCGAACATCACGACGGGTCCGGGGATCTCGACGCCGGCCATGACGTCGTCGGGTGTGAACACATTGGGTCGGTCGTGACCGGGTACCGGATCGATGTGCCGGCGCCCGACCCCATCGGCGCGCCACTGGCTTCCCGTGGCGACCACGACATGGGCGAAGCCGTATTCGCGCACCTGATCGGCATCGAGGCGGCTATCGAAGAACATCTCCACATTGACCATCTGGCGAAGTTGGTGGAGCCGCCAGTCGCGCACCCGGGCCCATTCGGCCAGACCGGGCAGCGCGCTCTCGGCGGTCACCCGGCCACCGGGCTTGCCGGTCGCCTCGGCCACGGTCACGCCATAACCGCGCTGGCCGAGCGCCCGCGCCACCTCGAGCCCGGCCGGACCGGCGCCGACCACCAGCACCTGATCGTCGGAGCCCTTGGCGGCAATATGCTCGGGATGCCAGTCGCGCCGCCATTCCTCGCCCATGGTTGGGTTCTGCGTGCAGCGCAGGGGCGCCCCGGCGCGGTCGTAGGCGATGCACATGTTGCAGCCGATGCATTCCCGGATGTCGTCTTGGCGGCCCTCTTCGATCTTCCTCGGCAGGAACGGGTCGGCGATCGACGGCCGCGCCGCGCCAATCATGTCGAGGCGGCCCTGGGTGACCTGGCGGACCATTGCATCGGGCGAGGTAAAGCGCCCGACCCCGACCAGGGGCTTGGTGGTCATGGCCTTGAAGCCATCGTAGTAGGGCTCGTTCCAGGCCTCCTTGACGAACCGCGAGGTGCCGGCCTCGAAGCTGTAGTCGTAGATGTTGATGTCCCAGATGTCGGGCAACTCGGCAAGCATGGCGAACATGTCCTGCTGCTCGCCGCGCTCGATGGGGGCCGGCCCGCCGGGCCCGAGGTCGGTCGAGAACCGCACGGCGATGCCGCAGCTATCGCCCACCGCGTCCTTGGTCTCCTCGATGAGTTCGCGGGTCAGGCGCACGCGGTTCTCCAGCGACCCGCCGTATTCGTCGAGCCGCCGATTGGTTTTGGCCGACAAGAAATAGCCCGGCAGATAGCCGTGGGAGCCGTGGGAGGCGTAGACGTAGACGATGTCGTAGCCCGCCTCCTTGCCGCGTAGTGCCGCGTCGCGGTGCCAGCGGCGAAATTCGCGGATGTCGGCCTTGTCCATGGCCCGGGTCTGGATCGGGTGGAACTGGTGCACCGGCAGGCTTTCGACGCTAAAGGGCGTCTCGCGGCTCACCAGGCTGGAAGTGCCGTTCCCGCCGTACCACGGCTCGAGGCCGGCCAGCGAGCCGTGGGCGTGAACCGAGTCGCACATCAGGGCATGGGAGCGCACGTCCTCGTCGTCCCACAGGGTGCCGTGGGGCCAGGGGTGGTCGTCCGCCGAGGAATGGATCGAGCAGTACTCGCTGCAGACCACCCCCCAGCCGCCCTCGGCCTTGTACCCGCGCATGGCGGCCAGGGTCCTGGGCATGGCAGACCCCATGCCCGAGCAATGGGGCACCTGGTAGAAACGGTTGGGCGCCGTAACCGGGCCGATGGTAACGGGCTCGAATAACACGTCGTAACGGGGATCGCGGGCCATGGCGCCCTCCCTCGAAATCACACAGGCGATGAAACTAGATCAAGCGACGCGCCCATTGAACGCGAAAAGCTCAAGGGCGACCCGATCTAGGGGTTATACCAAGGGGCACTGATAATGACCCATAGAGATCGCCTCGGCCTCCCGCCGGGCGCAGTCGACCGCCACCGGGCTCAAGTCCGTGGCGTGGACCCGATGGCCGTGAAGCGCCAGGCCGATTGCCTGGGTGCCGATTCCGCAGGAGCAGTCAAGCACCGAATAGGGGCCCCGACGTCCCACCCGGTTGGCGAGGAAGCGGTCGAGCGATGCGCCTTCCTGGCGCACCTCCGCCTCCCAGTCGAACCCCATGTTGTGATGGTACTCACCGCTCAAGCGGTCGTAGAACTCGGCCACGGAGTCGGCCATCTCGCCACCTCTGCTGTCGGCTCGCTCCGAGCCGACAGCAGAGGAGTTCTCGTCACTCAAGACGCCCCGGGTCGCACTGTTCATCGACGTTACCAATATTGTCCCAATGCCATGCGAACCGTGGCAACGCCGCCTGGCGTTTGCGGCAGGGCGCTAAAATCAACCTCTTAGTCGAGGCCAGCCTGGGCTTCTTGCCAAAGCTCCAACAGC
>CAZWEZ010000146.1:0-4843 GCA_964632795.1 uncultured Thalassospiraceae bacterium
ACGCTCAAGGGCGAAAGCCTTGGAAAGCCGTCTCTATGGGTCATTATCAGTGCACCTTGGTATTAACGTCCCGGACGATGATCGATCGGCCCCGGCGTTGACGGAGGAGATCATGGGAAAACTGAAGGACTACAGGATGCTCATCGGCGGCAGGTGGGTGGAGTCGGAGGACGGACGCTACTTCGAATCCTACAACCCCTTTACCGGCAAACCCTGGGCGCGGATTCCCCAAGGCACCCCGGGCGACGTCGAACGCGCCGTCGAGGCCGCCGACACGGCCATGAGCAGCGGCCCGTGGCCGCACCTGACGGCCACCGCACGGGGCGCCCTGCTGCGCAGGCTGGGCGACCTCATCGCCGAGGAGGCCGACCGCCTGGCCCGCCTCGAGGTCCGCGACAACGGCAAGTTGATCGCCGAGATGTCGGCCCAACTGCGCTACCTGCCCCAGTGGTACTATTACTTCGGCGGCCTGGCCGACAAGATCGAGGGCGCGGTTATGCCCATCGACAAACCCGGGGTCTTCAACTACACCCGCCACGAACCGCTGGGCGTGGTCGCCGCCATCACGCCGTGGAACTCCCCGCTGCTGCTGACCTCGTGGAAGCTGGCCCCGGCCCTGGCCGCCGGCAACACGGTGGTGATCAAGCCCTCGGAGTTCACCTCCGCCTCGACGCTGGAGTTCGCCAAGCTGTTCCGCAAGGCCGGCTTCCCGCCCGGCGTGGTCAACGTGGTGACCGGCTTCGGGCCCGAGGTCGGCGAACCGCTGGTGGCCCATCCCAAGGTCGCCAAGGTGGCCTTCACCGGCAGCGAGCTCACCGGCCGGCGGGTCTACGAGACGGCGGCCCGGGGGCTCAAGCCGGTGACCCTGGAGCTGGGCGGCAAGTCGCCCAACATCGTGTTCGACGACGCCGACCTCGACGGCGCCGTGATGGGGGTGGTGTCGGGCATCTTCGCGGCCACCGGCCAGACCTGCATCGCCGGCTCCCGGCTGCTGGTCCAGGAATCGGTCCACGACGCCTTCCTCGACAAGCTGATCCCCTTCGCCGCCACCGCCCGCATGGGCGACCCGTCGCGGATGGAGACCCAGGTCGGCCCGGTCACCACCCTGCCCCAGTACGAGAAGATCCTGAAGTACATCGACATCGCCAACAAGGAGGGCGCCGAGTGCAGGCTCGGCGGCGGCCCGGCGCGGCGCCCCGAATGCGGCGACGGCTGGTTCGTCGAGCCGACCGTCTTCACCGGGGTCGACAACTCCATGCGCATCGCCCAGGAGGAGGTCTTCGGCCCGGTGCTGTCGGTGATCCCCTTCAAGGACGAGGACCACGCCGTGGAGATCGCCAACGACATCCCGTACGGGCTGGCGGCGGGGGTCTGGACCACCTCCATCAAGCGCGCCATCACCGTTTCCGAAAGGCTCCAGGCCGGCAGCGTGTGGGTCAACACCTATCGCGCGGTCAGCTTCATGTCGCCGTTCGGCGGCTACAAGCGCTCGGGACTGGGCCGCGAGAACGGCCGGGAGGCGATGCAAAACTACATGCAGACCAAGAGCGTGTGGATCAGCACCTCCGAGGAGGTCCCTAACCCGTTCGTCCTCAGATAGGGGATTTATTACCAGGGGCGAGGCGTCGGCCGGGCCATGACTAAAACGGGTATCCGCCGGCCGCCCTCGATACCGGCGGCGCGTGGGCGATGACGCCGAAGTTATCCACAGGTGTATCCACAGGCTGTCTCGGGTGTTTCCATATTTTGTAGTTACCCAAGGGCATTTCACATGATATAGTGTATTTCATGTGTTCCAGGTTGTTTGAGAATTTCGCCGGGGCATCATAAAATGGTTCCGGGCCAAGCTGAGAAGTAGAGGCTGGGCATGGTGTATGCGATTGGCTTTTTCGCGTTGTTCGTTGCCCTGGTGGGTTTGTGGCTGAACAGCGAAACCTTGAAAAAGGTCGATGCCGGCAACGAGGCCCTCGTCAAGAGCCACATAAAGGCGGTGAAGGACGCCTTGGTCGAGAGCAACAAGGCGGTGAATGCCCTGGCCACCCGCGTGGCGGCGCTGGAGAAGGAACTGGCGGCGGCCAAGGCCGCCCAGGCCAAGGCCCGGGAAACCCTGGCCGGCATCGAGCGCAGGGCCAAGAGCCAGCCCCAACCCCAACAGGACCCCGCCGCCAAGCCGCAGGTTCCCGCCGCCGCCGCCATCGGCCGGGACATCGCCTGAGGGCCGCTCTCTCCCCGCGATCTCCAATCCCAAACCGGAGACTTATACCAGCGGTCCTTATTCCCGACCCCATGTGATCGGGAATAAGGACCGCTGGTATTACCCTTCCACGGTGCATTTCGTGAGCGGCGATGAGCGGATCGTGATCGGCCGGCGGGTTGGCGCCGGCGGTCGTACGGCGTATGATTCGGTACCATGAAATGGTTCCGCGTCTGGTTCGGCATAATCCTGGTGGTGACGTCGGCGGTGGCGGCGGCCGCCGTCGGGGCGGCCTCGATGGCCGGTGACTGGCGCACCGCCAGCCGCCAGCCGGCCGGCCTGGCCCCCGATGCGGCGACGACGCCCGAGGCCGTGGTCCAGGTCTACGTCGCCCGCGCCTTCGGCTGGCGCGGCGCCTTCGGGGTCCATAGCTGGGTCGCGGTCAAGCCGACCAAGGCGCCGCACTATACCGTCTACGAGGTGATCGGCTGGCGGGCCCTGCACGGCCGGCGCGCCCTCTCGGTCAGCAACCGCGCCGCCGACGCCCGCTGGTTCGGCTCGATGCCGACGGTGATCGCCGAGTTGCGCGGCGAGGGCGTGGACACCGTCATCGACAGCATCCGGGCGGCCGCCGAGCGTTATCCCTACGACCGGGAATACCGGTTGTGGCCGGGCCCCAATTCCAACACCTTCACCGCCTTCATCGGCCGCAACGTGCCGGAGCTCAGGCTCGACCTGCCGCCGACGGCGATCGGCAAGGACTACCTGGAGGGCGGCGACCTGTTCGCCGCCGCGCCCAGCGGCACCGGGTTCCAGGTCTCCCTGTTCGGCCTGTTCGGGGTGCTGGTCGCCGTCGAGGAGGGGGTGGAGGTCAACCTGCTGGGCCTGATCTTCGGCATCGACCCCCTGGGACCGGCCCTCAAGCTGCCCGGCTTCGGCCGGGTCGGGCGATAGGTGATCGGGGAGGCCAGATGAAGGCTTTCCTCCGGACCGGGGTGTGGTTGATGGCGGCGGCGGTGATCGCCCTTGCCGGCTGCGCCGAGGTCCGGGGGTCGCTACGCCGGGTGACCGACGGGTCCGAGGCGGGGGTCTCCGACCACGACGCGCGGCTCGCCGAGCGGCTCTACGGGGAGGCCCTGGCCCTGAAGGGCGACGCGGCCGCAGCCGCGAAGCGGCTCGGCGAGGCGGCCGAGTTGGGGCACGGGGCCGCCGCCTACGAGCTGGGGATCGCCTACAACGAAGGCCGCGGCGTCCCCCGCGACCTCGAAGCCGGGGCGCGGTGGATCAACGCCGCCGCCGGGCGCGGCGAACCGCGCGCCCAATACATCATCGGGACGACCTATTTCGCCGGCGCCGGTGTCGCCAAGGATTACCCGAAGGCCTTGGAGTTCCTGGCCCCGGCCGCGGTCGCCGGGCACCCCCGGGCCCAGTACCTGCTGGCCAAGGCCTTCGCCAACGGTTGGGGCGTGGCCAGGGACGCCGCCTGGGCGGCGCGCTGGTACGGCAAGGCGGCCCGGCGGGGCCATGTGGCGGCCCAGTTCGACTACGGGGTGATCCTGTCCGCGGGCCTCGGTCTTCCCGGCGACGACGTCGCCGCCTACCGCTGGCTGACCCTGGCCCTGGCCGGCGGCCACCCGGTGGCCAAGCGGGCTCGCACGGCCCTGGCCCGAAGGATGACCGAGGCCGGGATCCAACGCGCCGAAGCCGGGGCGGCGGGCTTCGCTGCCGGCACAAACCCGGATTTCGCCGATCCCCCGACGGTGATGTTCGTGCAGCATCGCCTCGCCGGCCTCGGCCACCCGGCGGGCCCGGTCGACGGCGTCATGGGAGAGCGCACCCGGGCCGCGATCCGCGCCTTCCAGGCGGCCTCCGGCGTCAAGGAGGGCGGCGAGGTGACATCGGCCTTGCTGACACGGCTGCTGGAGGCCGGCGGCGGCGGCTGACGCCGGCCTGCGCGATGAGTTCTAAAACCGGAAAGCCCCGCGGTCATGCGACCACGGGGCCTTCCGTAACGTCATTATGAGCGGGGATCGGCGGGGCGATCCTATTCGGCGGCTCCGCCCTCGCCCTCGCCCTCGCCCTCGCCTTCTCCTTCTCCTTCGCCCTCACCCTCGCCGCCTCCGGCCTGGGCAGCGGCGGCCGCGGCGGCGACGGCGGCCTCGGTTTCCTGATCGACGTCGATCCCAAGGAGATCGTTGAGGGCGCTGACGGTGGATATGTCGATGTCCTTGTTGGCGGCTGCCGCCATGCTTTCGGCGGCGGCCTCGATGTCGCTGTCGGACATCGCCTGGGAGTAGCCGGCGACCATGCCGACCGCCGAGTTGGGTGCCGCGTGATCCATCGCCGTCGGCGAGGCGTGGGCCGCGTTCAGGCTGCCCAGCGACGAGGAGCTGATCCCCTTGGAGAGGCCGCCCTGGCCGCTGTTGCCGGTTCCCTTGTCGACGCCGCTGACCGCGTCCTTGGAGCCCTTGCCCCCTCCGGATCCGCCGCCGGCATCGGAAGAGGAGCCTCCCGATCCACCGGAGCCGCCGTCTTGGCTGCCGCCTTGGCCGCCGCCTTGGCCGCCGCCTTGGCCGCCGCCCTGGCCGCCGCCTTGGCCGCCGCCCTGGCCGCCGCCCTGGCCGCCGCCCTGGCCGCCGCCCTGGCCGC
>CAZWEZ010000147.1:0-4841 GCA_964632795.1 uncultured Thalassospiraceae bacterium
TGTCGACGCCGACGAACGGGTCGGCGCGGACCTGGCCGCCGAAATCCGCGAGGTCATCGCCACGGCCCCCGGCGACGTCTTCGATATCTCCGTCGACAACTACATCGCCGGCCGTCTGGTCCGCCACGGCTGGATGGCGGCCATGGGGCCCACCCTCAAGCCCAGCCTGTTCCGCAAGGGGACCAAGACCTGGGGGCCCCAGCGGGTCCACCCCCACCTGTCGGTCAGCGGCGCCAAGGGATCGCCCCTCGACCATCCCCTGGTCCACCATGCGGCGGGCAATATTTCCGACCTCCTGAGGCGGCTCGACCGCAACACCACGTGGCGGGCCGGGGATTTGCGCGACAGCGGCGAGGCCGGCTCGCTGGCCGACATGGTGCGCAAGATCCTGTCGCGCTTCTGGAAGTGCTACGTGGCCCGCAAGGGGTACCGGGACGGCGGCTACGGCTTCGTGATCTCGCTGTTCTCGGCGCTCTATCCGCTGCTCGCCCACCTCAAGGCGACGCTCGAGGACGGCACGGAGCGAACCCGATGAGCGATATCGTGCTGTCGGCGGTGATCAGCGTGCGCAACGAGGAACGCCAGCTCGCCGAATGCCTGGAGGGCCTCGGGTTCGCCGACGAGATCGTGGTCCTGCTCGACAAATGCACCGACCGCTCCGGCGACATCGCCCGGACCTTCACCGAGCGTGTCATCGACGGGGCGTGGGACACCGAGGGCGCGCGGCGCAACGCCGGCATCGAGGCCTGCCGGGGGCAATGGATCTTCGAGATCGACGCCGACGAGCGGGTGCCCGGCGCCCTGGCCGCCGAAATCCGCCGCCTCGTCGAGGCCTCGCCTTACGACTGGCACGAGATCCCGGTCGACAACTACATCGGCGCCCGGCTGGTCCGCTGGGGCTGGGGGGCGTCCTACGGCAAGGCCGCCTACCCGGGGCTGTTCCGCAAGGGGGTCAAGGCGTGGGGGCCGCAGCGGGTCCACCCCCGCCTCGCCTGGTCCGACCCCAAGGCCAAGGGGCCGATGCTCGCCTGCCGGCTCGACCACCACGTGGACCGCGACATCTCGGACATGATCCGCCGCCTCGACAACTACTCGACGGCGCGGGCCCGGGACCTGCGGGAGTCCGGCGACATCGGCACCTTCGCCAACAACCTGCGCCGCCTGTTGTCGCGCTTCTTCAAGTGCTATGTGATGCGCAAGGGCTACCGGGAAGGCGGTTACGGCTTCCTGATCGCCCTGTTCGCCGGCCTCTACCCCCTGCTCTCCCACCTCAAGGCGGCGTTGGAGGACGACTGATGGCGCGCATCGTGCTGGCCGACGACGGCATCCGCTTCGACGGCAGGACCCTGGACAGCCGGCCGCTGGGCGGGGTCGAATCGTCGGCGGTGCTGCTGATGGAGGAGCTGGCCCGGCGCGGTCATGAGGCGATGGTCCGCAACAAGTGCCAGGCGCCGATGGTCCGCAACGGGGTCGATTGGGCGCCCATCGGCGACGGCCTGCCCGAAGACGCCGACCTCTACATCGCCAACCGCGGCGACAAGCTGCTGGAGCTGATGCCCAACGCCCGGCGCACCGCGTTTTGGACCCACAACCCGGCGCGCTACCTCCTCAAGGGGCGCTACCTCTGGAAGCTGTGGCGCCGCCGCCCGGTGATCGTCTTCATCGGCGCCTATCACGCCACCACCTATCCCCGGTGGGCGCCGGGCGGCCAGCGGGTGGTCATCCCCTACGGCATCCCGGCGATGTTCCTCGACGCCGAGCCGGCCGCCGAGCCGCCCCCGCCGCGCGCCGTGTTCACCACCAACCCGTTGCGCTCGCTCGACTGGCTGCTGGAGCTGTGGGCGGGGCGGATCCGGAACCGGGTGCCCGGCGCCGAGCTGCACCTGTTCTCGGGGGCCGCCACCTACGGAGACGTCGGCGCCGCCAAGGTCGAGGCCATGGAGGCGGTACTGGCCAGGGCCCGCTCGCTGGCCGATCGCGGGGTGGTGGTCCGCGGCCCGGTGCCCAAGGCCCAACTGGTCGGGGAGTTGCGCGCCTCGCGGGTGATGCTCTACCGTGGCGACCTCAACGAGACCTTCTGTCTGGCGGTGGGAGAGGCGCAGGCGATGGGCGTTCCGGCGGTGGTGCAGAGGCTGGGCTCCGTGGTCGAGCGGGTGGTCGACGCCGAAACCGGCTTCATCGCCGATGACGACGAGGCCTTCGCCGAGGCCGCCGTCAGGCTGCTCACCGACGACGCCCTGTGGCGGGCCCAGCACCGCCGCGCGCTCGACCTCCAGCGCCGCTGGGGCTGGCCCCAGGCGGCCGCCGCCTTCGAGGAATTGATTAATACCAAGGAGCACTGATAATGACTCATAGAGATCGCCTCAGCATCCCGCCGGGTAGGAGGAAAGCCGCCGGCGATGCGGTGACATCGTCAAGGCTTTTCGACGCCCTCCGGAGGGATGCTGAGGCGACCGGAACGGCGGCTTTCCAAGGCTTTCGGACGTCGTCGCGAGGCCCTTGTGATGGGCCGCCATCACGGCGGACCACGCTCAAGGGCGAAAGCCTTGGAAAGCCGTCTCTATGGGTCATTATCAGTGCTCCTTGGTATAACTGATGCGAGTCCTGCACGCCATGGCGGGAGCCGAATACGGCGGCGCCGAGGCCTTCTTCAGCCGTCTGGTGCCGGGCCTGCAGCGGGCCGGCCTCGAGCAGCGGGTGATCATCCGCGCCAATGCGCGCCGCGCCGCGGCCCTGCGCCAGGCCGGCGTCGAGCCGGTCGAACTGCCCTTCGGCGGGATGCTGGACCTGGCGACCCCGCGCCGCCTCAAGCGCCAGATCCTGGACTTCGCCCCCGACGTGGTGATGAGCTGGATGAACCGGGCCAGCCGGATGTGCCCCAGGGGCCGCTACGTGCGGGTCGGGCGGCTCGGGGGCTATTACGACCTCAAGTACTATCAGGCCTGCGACCACCTGATCGGCAACACCCAGGACATCGTCGATTACCTGGTCGCCGACGGGTGGCCCGCCGCGCGCGCCCACTACCTGCCCAACTTCGTCGGCGGTGAGGCGGCCGAGCCGGTGTCGCGCGAAGATTTCTTCATCCCCCGCGGGGCGCCGCTGATGCTGGCCCTGGGCCGGCTGCACGAGAACAAGGCCTTCGACGTGCTGCTGGACTCCATGATCCGGGTGCCCGAGGTCTACCTGTGGCTGGCCGGCGAGGGGCCGTTGCGCCGCCAGTTGGAGGCCCAGGCCGAACAACTGGGAGTCAAGCCCAGGGTCCGCTTCCTGGGCTGGCGCGAGGACACCGCCGCCCTGCTCGGGGCGTGCGACGTCTTCGTCTGTCCGTCGCGCCACGAGCCGCTGGGCAACGTGGTGGTCGAGGCGTGGGCCCAGTCCCGGCCGGTGGTCGCCGCCGACAGCATGGGGCCCGGGACCCTGATCGACCACATGGAGAATGGCATCCTGGTCCCCATCGATGACAGTATCCAACTGGCCCGCGCCATCCGGGCCGTGATCGAGGACAAGGACCTGGCCTCGCGGATCGCCAAGGGGGGGCGGGCCGCCTACGAGGAACGGTTCACCGAGGCCACCGTCGTCGATCAGTACCTTCGGTTCTTCGAGCGGATCGTTTCCTGATGTGCGGCATCGCCGGGGTGATGACCGCCGACGGCGCCCCGCCCGACGGCGCGGTCCTCGAACGCCTGGCCGGGGCGCTGGCCCACCGCGGCCCCGACGGACGGGGCGATTACCGGCACGGTAACGTCGCCCTGGTCCAGACCCGGCTCGCCATCATCGATCTGGAGACCGGCGACCAGCCGCTCCGCGCCGGCTCCGCGGCCCTGGTCGCCAACGCCGAGATCTACAACTACGTCGAACTGCGCGCCGACATGAAGGGGACCGGCTTCGCCACGCGGTCCGACTGCGAGCCGCCGCTGCATCTGTACCTGCGCCACGGCGACGGCTTCGTCCGCCACCTGCGCGGCATGTACGCCATCGCCATCCACGACGCCGCCACCGGGCGCCTGGTGCTGGCCCGCGACCCCTTCGGCATCAAGCCCCTCTATTATACCGAGACGGCGGCCGGTTTCGCCTTCGCCTCCGAGCCCCAGGCCCTGCTGGCCGCCGGGCTGGCCGAACGGCGGCTGAACGCGGCGGCCCGCGACGCGCTGCTCCAGTTGCAGTTCACGTGCGGCTCCGGGACCGCCTTGGCGGGCATCGAGCGGCTGTTGCCCGGCGAGACCGTGATCGTCGAGGGGGGACGGGTCGTCGCCCGCCAGCGGCTCCAGGCGCTGCCCGAGGGCGGCCCCGGGGCGTGGAGCGAAACGGAAGCCCTCGAACGCCTGGACGCGGCGTTGCGCGACAGCGTCACGGTGCATCAGCGTTCCGACGTGCCCTACGGGATGTTCCTCTCGGGCGGCATCGATTCATCCGTCGTGCTGGCCCTGATGCGCGACCTCAACGAGACCCCGGTCCGGGCCTTCACCGCCGGCTTCCCCGAGACCGGGGCCGACGACGAGCGGCCCCACGCCGAGGCCGTGGCGGCGGCCGCCGGGGCCCGCTTCGAGGCGGTGGAGGTCACCGAGGACGACCTGTGGCGGCTGCTGCCCTCGATTGCCGCGGCGATGGACGATCCGGCCGCCGACTACGCGGTGCTGCCGACCTACAAGCTGGCGGCGCTGGCCCGGGAGCGGGGCCTCAAGGTGATCCTCACCGGCGAGGGCGGCGACGAGCTGTTCGCCGGCTACGGCCGCTACCGCCGCGCCCTGCGCCCCCGCCTGGTGGGCGGCCGGGCGATGCGCACCCGGGGTGCCTTCGACCGCCTGGACGTGTTGCGCCGCCCGCCGGCGGGCTGGCGCCAG
>CAZWEZ010000148.1:0-4759 GCA_964632795.1 uncultured Thalassospiraceae bacterium
GCCGAGAAGCCGGGGAATGGGATCGTATGGGTACCATATGTTAGATTTTATCCACCAGGTGCAGTCGCGATTCCCGGCGCGGTTCATTCCTTCCTGAGGGGGACTCTTCGTGAGGGTAATGATTGTCGACGATCACGCCATGGTCCGCCGTGGCCTGGCCATGCTGCTGTCGAAGCTGTTCGACGAGGTGGCGGTCGAAGGAGTCAGCGACATCGCCGAGTTGATTGACAAGTCGGCGAAGGGCGAGCCGCCGGACATCATCCTGCTCGACCTGTTGCTGCCGGGCATCCACGGCTTGGAGGGGCTGGACATCGTCCACCAGCGGCTTCCCGAGGTCCCGATCGCCATCATCTCGGCCTCCGAGGACGTCGAGGACATCATCGCCTCGATCGAGCACGGGGCCCGGGGGTTCATCCTCAAGTCCTCCGACGAGAAGGTCCTCAAACTGGCCGTGTCGCTGGTCATGTCGGGCGAAATCTACGTTCCGTCCCGGGCCCTCAAGGGCCGGAACATGCACTGGCCGGGCAAGCTCCACGGCGATCCCGGACGCATCGCCGAAAGGCGCCGGGGCGGCGGCCGGCTGTTCCCCGCCGACAACCCGCTGAACCTGCTCACCGAACGCGAGCAGAGCGTGCTCCGCCTGCTGATGCGCGGCCAGTCCAACAAGGAGATCGGCAGGAACCTCGACCTGGTCGAGGGAACGGTCAAGAAGTACGTCCGCATGATCCTCAGGAAGCTGAACGTCTCCAACCGCACCCGGGCGGTGATCATGGCCACCCAGCTCGGTTGGCCGCCGCGCAACGAGGGCGGTTCCGGGGACGTCCCGCTGCCGAGCACGGACCGACCCTAAATACAGGCCACTAGGCGGCGGAGCGTTTGGCCTTGGGTTTCGCCCGCGCCTTCCGGCGGCGGGGCTTGGCGTGGAGGATGCCGCCCAGGGCGATCTTCAGTTCGTCGGGATCGATCGGCTTGTGGAGCAGCTTGAAGCCGCTCTTGCGCGCCTCGCGCAGCCGGGAAGGTTCGGTGTCGCCGGTCAGGATGACGCCGGGAACATCGCGCTTCAGTTCGCCTTGCAGGCGACGGATGGCGTCGGCCCCGGTCAGTCCCTCGGCAAGCCGGTAGTCCGCCAGGATGAGGTCGGGAACCTGGTCGGTCTCGGCGAGAAGGGCGCTGGCCTGCTCCGCCGACCGGGCCGACATCATCCGGCACCCCCAGTGCGAGAACAGGCCCTTCATCGCCTGTAGCTGCGTCGAATTGTCGTCGATGACCAGGATGGTGGCGGTGGTGAGTTCCTCGATGGGGGGGGCTTCGGCTTCGTCGCGCAGCAGGGTCGCCTCCGCCACCATGGGGACCAGGATCGAGAACCGCGAGCCCTTGCCGGGTTCCGAGGACACGGTGACCGGATGGCCGAGGAGATCGGCCACCCGGCGGACGATGGACAGGCCGAGGCCGAGTCCCTTGTCGCGGTCGCGTTCGGGGTTGCCGATCTGGTAGAACTCCTCGAAGATCCTGTCGACCTTGTCCGGCGGAATCCCCAGGCCGGTGTCCCAGACCTGGATTTCGAGGTTGTCTCCGCGGTGCCGGCAGCCGACCAGGATGCGTCCCGAGGTGGTGTGCTTGACGGCGTTGGACACCAGGTTGCGGAGGATGCGTTCGATCATCATCGGATCGCTGCGGATCGCCGCGGTGCTGCGGATGGTGCGCAGTTCGAGCCCCTTTTCCCGGACCTGCTGGTTGTACTCGGTTTTCAACTGGTCGATCAGGTCCTCGACCAGGAAATCCGACAACTCGGGCTTCAGCATGCCGGCGTCGAGCCGCGAGATCTCGAGCAGGGCGTTGAGCAGGTCGTTGGTCGCCTTGAGGCAGTCGTCCAGGTTCTCGATGATCTCCAGGCTGTCGGGGTCGGTGGCGGTGAACTTGAGGGTCGACAGGAACATGCCCATGGCCTGCAGGGGCTGGCGCAAATCGTGGCTGGCGGCGGCCAGGAACTTGGACTTGGCGAGGTTGGCCTGTTCCGCCTTTTGGTGGGCGATCTGCAGGGCCACCTCGGCTTCCCGGCGCTCGGTGATGTCGCGCACGGAGGTGCGGACCCCCAGCGGGGCGCCTTCGGTGGTGTGGATGGGCTGCCAGGAGACGGCGGCCCAGCACAGCGAGCCGTCCTTGCGCTGGATGCGGAAGGTCACGTCGTTGCCGCTGACGCCCTTGTTGGCCACGCTCAACAGGTCGCCGATGTAGTCCCGGTCCTCGGGCACGATCAGGGGCAGCGGGTAGTCGGGCATCGCCAGGCATTCCTCGACCGAATACCCGGTCATGCGCTCGACCGCCGGGTTGATCCACAGCGGGGTGCCGTCCAGGCCGATCAGGGTTTCCCAGTCGTAGGTGAAGTCGGCGATGGCGCGGAACCGCTCCTCGGTCTCGGGCGGCTGCTTGCGGGGCCAGGCGAGCTGGGAGATGCCGGTGGAAGCCCGGTTTGCGCCGCCATCCGGTGACCGGCGCCGCTTGGATTTTTTGTTCGCCATCGGTAGCCTCTCCTCGACACCTGGGAACAGGGTATCAACTCTGGAAAACTCTGAAAACCCCGGAAAGGCAGAGCTTGTCCAGGCCAAGTTAACTGTTATCTTGCCGGGCCGTTCCGTCGGATGGAATAAAGGGCGAGCACGATGAATCTGGATCTCGACCCCCTGCTGCTGATTCCGCTGGCCGTGGTCATCTTCCTGATGGCCCTGCCGCACCTGCGGCGAAGGATGATGGGTAAGGTCAACTTCGTAAAGACCTACGAGTTTTACCGCCAACTCGAGGCCGGCTCGAACGCGGTGATCATCGACGTGCGCAAGGAAAAGGACTTCGTCCACCGCCACATCCTCGAGGCGGTCAATATCCCCTTGGCCGAGTTCGAGGACAGGTTGTCCAGCGGCGACGAACGGCTTCAGGTCTACAAGAATCATCCGCTGGTCCTCATCTGCCAGAGCGACTTGGATTCGATCCGCGCCGCCAGAAAGCTGGGAGACCGCGGGTTTACCGACGTCACGGTGATCAAGGGCGGGATGTTCCGGTGGGGGCTCGACCGGCTGCCCACGGAGAGAAAATCTTGAGAGCCTGTTTGGAGAGTTGATCATGGGTTGCGTTGGCTTGGGAAGTGCGAGTGTTAGGAGCGGATGCGCCGGCGATGGGGGAGCATCGTCAAGCCTTCGCGACGCGGCACTCGCACTTCCCAGGCCAACGCAACCCATGATCAACTCTCCAAACAGGCTCTAAGGACACGGGAGGGTGCCGGGATGGCCAACCCGACGATCGACGACGAACGGCTGGAGTTCTTGCGCGACAAGGTCCTCGACCTGCTGGCGCGGCACGGCGTCAAGATGGAGCATCCCGAGGTGGTCGCCAAGCTGGCCGGGGCCGGGGCCGAGGTCGACCCCGAGACCCTCAACGTCCGCTTGCCCCGCGACCTCGTCGAGCGCTCCCTGGCCCAGGCTCCCGGAAGCTTGCGGCTGGCCGCCAGGGGCGGCGGCGACCTCGAGATCCCCCGTCCCGACGGCACCTTCCATCTTCGCACGGGGACCGGCTCCCATGGCTGGATCGACCTCGAGACCGGCGGCTACCGCAAGGTGACCATCGCCGACGTCGCCGACTGGGGGCGGTTGAGCGAGGGCCTGGAGGAGGTCGCCTTCTGCGCCACCCCCTTCGCCAACGACGTGCCCAGCCAAAGCGCCGACGTGCACGGCATCGCGACGTTGCTGGCCAACACCTCCAAGCACCTCTGGGTCCAGCCCTACAGCACCGGCAGCATCGACTACCTGGCCCGTCTTGCCGCCGCCGCCGCTGGCGGCGAGGACGCCCTCGGCGAGGCTTCCCCGGTGAGCATCATCGCCTGCTCGTTCACGCCCCTCGAGTTCAAGCACATGGACCTCGAGGTGGTCCGCCGGGCGGCGCCGCTCTCCATCCCCATCCATGCCTGCAGCCTGCCGGCGGCCGGCGGCACGGCGCCGCTCACCATGGCTGGGCTGATGGTCATGGCGGCGGCCGAGATCCTGGCCCTGGTCGCCGCCGTCCAGGCGGTGGCGCCGGGAGCCCCGGTCATCGCCACCCCGCTGATCTTCGCCCTCGACATGCGCAGCGGACGGAGCCTGCAGACCAGCGTCGAGGCGATGCTGGGCGCGGCGGGGGCGGTGCAACTGATGAAGCGCGCCTTCGGGCTGCCGGTCCACACCTACGGCAGCGGCACGGATTCGCCGGACATCGACGGCCAGTCGATGATCGAACGCGCCCTGCTGGGGCTGATGGTCGGGCTGTCGGAGGCCGATATCCTGGGCGGCGCCGGCCAGCTCGAGGTGGCGACCGCGGTCAGCCCGCTGCAACTGGTGATCGACGACGAGATCGCCGGCATGGTCCGCCGGCTGGTCTCGGGCCTCGGGATCGACGACGAGACCGTGGCCTGGGACGAGTTGATGGCCATCGAGCCGGGAAGCCATTTCCTGACCTCGCGCCATACCCTGCGCCATTGCCGTGAAGGATACGCGCCCAAGACCTTCACCCGCCTGGCGAGAAGCAACTGGAACCAGGAGGGGAGCCCGGACCTCGCCGCCCGGGCCGGGGAAAGGTGCCGCGCGATCCTCGGCGCCGAGCGTCCCCCCCATCTGAGCGAGGACGCGGCCAGGGAGATCGCCGACATCGTCGAGGCGGCGGATCGCCACCTTATACCAAGGAGCACTGATAATGACCCATAGAGATCGCCTCGGCGTGTCGCCGGGTAGGAGGAAAG
>CAZWEZ010000149.1:0-4722 GCA_964632795.1 uncultured Thalassospiraceae bacterium
GAGGTGGGCCGTGGCCCCTTCCCGGAGGGCGGGGAGCTCCAGGAAGTCCTTCAGTTCGGGGGCTTGGTATCGTTCTCTGGCCACGGACGGCTCCCGTTCAGCCCCGCCGCCGGGCGTTCGGATCCGCCGCCCAGGGGGCGGCGCGGCGGCGCTCGCGCGGGTCGTCGATCTGGTTCAGCGTCGGGCTGAAGAAGACGCCCGGGATGTGGAGCAGCTTGGAAAACGGCAGTACCGCCATCAGCACCACGACCAGCCCGAGATGGATCAGGACCAGGGGATCGGCGGGCAGCGGTCGCCAGTCGAGGGTGAGGAGGCCGATGATGAACTCTTTGAGGGCGACGATGTCGGTCCGGGCGACGTACTTGAGGGTCAGGCCGCTGAGCGCGATCGCCGCCAGCAACAGCAGCATCAGGTGGTCGGAGAACCGGGAGATGTAACGGATGCGTTCGACCGCCAGGCGCCGGCCCCACAGGCCGCCCAAGCCCAGGACCAGGGCGAAGCCGGCGGCGATGCCCAGCGGCTGGAGCGCCACCACCCAGCCCCACACCGGTTCGGTGAAGTAGCGCAGGTGACGGAGCAGGACCAACGCCAGGGCGCCGTGGAACAGCGCCCCGAACATCCACAGCCACTTGTCGGACTTGAACAGGCTGGCGAACAGCAGCACTTCTCCGGCCATCCGCATCGCCACCCCGCCCCGGCTCAGCGGCGCCGGGGTGATGGCGATCCTCAGCGGCGCCGGGGTGGTGGCGTAACGGCCGATCTTGCGGACCAGCCCCGCCACCAGGACGACCGTCGCCAGGTAGAAGGCGACCCCATACAGCCCGCCCACCAACGATACCACTAGATGCATCCGGTCGGCTTGGGCAGGCCGGCGATCTTGCAGGCCTGTTTGGCGGGGCCGTACGGGAACAGTTGGTAGAGGTATTTGTTGTTGCCCTTGTCCTCGCCCAGCTTCCTCTTGAGGGCCTTGACCAGCACCCGGATGGCCGGCGCGATCTGGTATTCCTCGTAGTATTCGCGCAGGAAGTTGACGACCTCCCAGTGTTCGTCGTTCATCTCGATCTCTTCTTCCCTGGCGATGATGTCGGCAAGCTCCTCGTTCCATTCCGAGATATCGACGATGTAGCCTTCCTCGTCGTGCTCGATGGTCTTGTCGCCAAGCTGGTATGTCATGTCTTCCCTCTCCTTGATTCCCCTGTCGTGCGGGCGGCCTCACAGCCATGACTGTACCGGGCCGTGCTCGACCGCCAGATCGACGAACCCTCCGTAATCGACGATGGTAACCCCGTCGATCACCTGTTCCGCCTCGAGACCCCGGGCGGCGAGGTCCGGACCCAATACGTATATCGCGCAATCCCCTGTGGCGGCGGCCAGCCGGTCGGTGGCGGCGGTGTTCCTGAGCGCGGCGTAGACGCCGTCCTCGTAGAGCAGGATGGCGCTGCCCTTGCAGGCCAGGCGCAGGCAGCTCTCCAGGTTGGTGCGCTCGAAGGGCGACTTGTTGACGGTGTGCAGCATTTCATCGTCCTCCCGTCAGCCGCTGATGATCACGTCCTGGGCGTCCATCAGCGCGGACAGCTCGTCGCTGGGCAGGACCTTGACCGGGATCACGAAGTCGTCCGGGCCCAGGCCCCGGGCCTCCATGGATTCCCGTTCCACGTAGAGCTTCTCGACCTCGTAGTCCTCCAGCGCCCGGTAGGTGGGCGAGAAGTTCTTCATGTTGACGGCCTCGGTGTCCTGTCCCTTCTTGATCTGGTAGACGCCGTCGTCGATGAAGACGACGCTGACGTCCTGGTCGAAGGCGGCGGAGACCAACACCATTTCCAGGATCTCGAGGGCATAGATGGTGCCGTAGGGCGCCTTGCGGTTGACGAACATGAACTTCTTCTCGACGCCTTCGGTGTCGAAGATGCTTGCGAATTCCTCCATCGTCCCTTCCCCCCGGTCAATCGCCGAAGACGACCAGGCGGTCGGCGGCGATGGCGACCTCGATCAACTGGCCGAGACCGGAAATCCTGAACCCCTCGGCCAGGATCTCGTCCTTCATCCCCCGGCGCAGCGCCGCCGCGACGCAGACCACCAGGTCGAGGTCGTGTGCCTTGGCCAGCTCGCCCCACAGCCTGACCAGGTTGCGGTCGTCGGACTGGGGCTCGGAGAGCTTGTTGGCGTTGTTGACGCCGTCGTAATAGAAGAACACCCGCAGGACCTGGTGGCCCTTCTCCAGCGCCGCCTTGACGAAGTGGTAGGCCGAATCCGAGGCCTGGTGGGTGAACGGCCCCTCGTTGACCTGGATGCCGAATTTCATCTCTTTCTCTTTCCTTTCGCCCTAGAAGTGGACGTGGCTGGAGGCGTTGAGGCTGGCCCGCCCGCCGTGCCAGTCGTCGATGTGGTACTTGGTGAACGGCAGCCCGGTCAGCTCGAAGAAGCGCCGCCAGCCGATGCGCTCGATCCATTCGCCGATGCGCTCCCAGGCCCGGGCGTCGGCCTTGTAGGCGTAAAGAATCTCCTTCACCACCGCGGCGACTTCCGGCCACCGGGGCGGGTTGTTGGGCAGCCCGGCCACCGCCAGCTTGTGGAAGGCGGGGGGCGAGCGGGTGCTGGAATGCTTGCCGCCGACCCACACCGCCAGCTTGGAGTGTTCCGGGTCGTTGATCCGCATCGGCGGGCACGGCGGGAAGCAGGCCCCGCAGCACATGCATTTCTTCTCGTCCACCTCCAGGCTCGGCTTGCCGTTGACCAGGGCCGGGCGGATCGCCGCCACCGGACAGCGGGCGATCACCGTCGGCCGCTCGCAGACCTTGGCCACCAGGTCGTGGTCGATGACCGGCGGCTTGGTGTGCTGGATGTTGATCGAGATGTCGCCCTGGCCGCCGCAGTTGATCTGGCAGCACGAGGTGGTGATCTTGACCCGGTTGGGCATCTCCTCCCTGACGAACTCGTCGTACAGCTCGTCCATCAGCGCCTTGGCGACGCCCGAGCCGTCGGTGGCCGGAATGTCGCAGTGCAGCCAGCCCTGGGTGTGGGCGATCATGGAGATGGAATTGCCGGTGCCCCCGACCGGGAAGCCCTCGGCGAACAGCCGAGCGATCAGCGGCTCGACCTTGTCTTGGGAGCCGACCATGAACTCGATGTTGGAGCGCGAGGTGAAGCGGACGTGGCCCTCGGCGTCCTCCTCGGCGATGTCGCACAGCCGGCGGATGGTCCCGACGTCCATCTGGCGCGGGGTGCCGGCGCGGACCGTCCATACCTCGTCGCCGCTCTCGGCGACGTGATGGAGGA
The DNA here is from genome assembly GCA_964632795.1 of uncultured Thalassospiraceae bacterium. Classification (GTDB taxonomy): domain Bacteria; phylum Pseudomonadota; class Alphaproteobacteria; order Rhodospirillales; family 2-02-FULL-58-16; genus CAZWEZ01. Next base: position 3,277 of record CAZWEZ010000149.1, read on the forward strand.
CCCCGGGGCGGGGGCGGTCGTGCCATTTCCAGGTGCCGAAGTTCTTCCGCATCACGGGATGCATCAACGCAAACGGATCGGGGACGCCGCTCTCGATGGGCATGCGGGGTTTGTCCTTCATCCGCTTTTCACCCCACCGGCCCGGCGCCGGTTCCACTTCTCCGCTTCCGCGTCCCAGCCGTCCATGCGGACGTAGGAGTTGGTCCGCGGATGACGGATCATGTTGGGGTCGACCTCGCAGCCGATCCCGTCGAGGAAGTTGACCAGGCCGATGCGTTCGATCATCTCGCCGACCCGCTCGTGCTCAAGGGCGTTCTCGGCGTAGAAGTCGATGCAGTCGCGGCCCAGCTCGACCAGCCGCCGGTAGTCCTCCTCGCTTTCCATCCGCATGAAGGGGACGACCACGGTGCCGATCAGGCTGCCGATCTTGAGCTCGCGCTTGCCGCCGATCAGCACCGTCACCCCGCGCTCCTTGCCGGGCGACAGGGCCTTGGTCATGACGTTGATGCAGTGCATGCAGCGCACGCAGCTTCGGTTGTCGATGTCGAGGCTGTCGTCGTCGTCAAGCGCCAGGGCCCGGGTCGGGCACATGGCGACGACCTGGTCGATGATCTCCCGGCGGCCGCGCTCGGCGACGATCTTCCTGAGCGCCTCCCGGTCGATGCGGATGTCGTCGCGCCAGGTGCCGATGACCGCGAAGTCGGAGCGGTGGCTGGCGTTGACGCAGTCGTTGGCGCAGCCGGAGAACTTGAACTTGAACTTGTAGGGCAGGGAAGGGCGATGCATCTCGTCGAGCAGGGCGTTGATCACCATGCGGTGGGCCTTCTGCTCGTTGTAGCACGACTGCTCGCAGCGCGCGGCGCCGACGCAGCTCATCGCCGACCTGAGGGCGGGGCCGGCGCCGCCCATGTCGAAGCCGAAGTCGTTGAGCTCGTCGAAGGCGCCCTGGACGTTGTCGCTGGTGCACCCCTGGAACATGATGTCGCCGCTCTGGCCGTGCAGGGCGATCAGCCCGGAGCCGTGCTTCTCCCAGATGTCGCACAGCTTGCGCAGGGTCGCGGTGTCGTAGTGCATGCCCGCCGGCGGCATCACGCGCAGGGTATGGAACTCGGCGGATTCGGGATAGCTCTCGGCGACCTCCGAGAACCGCGGGATGACGCCCCCGCCGTAACCGCGCACCCCGACGGTGCCGCCCTTCCAGTACCCCTTGCGGGTGCGGTACGAGTGCTCGAGCTGGCCCAGGAGGTCCTTCATCATGCCGGCGTAGGGCTTGTCTTTCGAGCCCGCCAAGCGCTTGAGGCCGGTCACGAAACTGGGCCAGGGGCCGTCCTCGAGCTGATCGAGCAAGGGAGTCTTGGGCATCTTTCCGGCCATGAAACCACCTCGTCGAAATCCGATTCACGAATCGCCAGGCGGATTGGCTGTTGAAGATGCCGGTTTCCCCCC
>CAZWEZ010000150.1:0-4441 GCA_964632795.1 uncultured Thalassospiraceae bacterium
CCCCCGCCGCCCGCCCGTTCGACCGCCACCCGGGTCCAGCCGCCCGGCGCCGCGCCGAGGTCGACCACCCGCATCCCCGGGGCCAGGAAGTGGAACCGGTCGTCGAGCCCGATCAGCTTGAAGGCGGCGCGCGACGGATAGCCCAGCCGCTTGGCCTCGGCCACGTAGGGGTCGTTGAGCTGGCGCCGCAGCCAGCGGGTCGAGGACGCCTTGCGGCCCTTGGCCGTCTTCACCCGGCGCCCGCTCACCGCCCGTCCCCCATCATCGACATGAGAAGGCCCTCGCGGATGCCCCGGTCGGCGACCCGCAGCCGGCCCACCGGCCAGCGCCGGCAGAGGGCTTCGAGGATGGCGCAGCCGGCCACCGCCAGGTCGGCCCGCTGGCGGCCGATGCAGGGATGGGCGGCGCGGCTTTCCAGGTCCATCCCCCTGAGCCGGCCGACGATGGCGTGGATGCTGTCGAAATCGATGTCCAGGCCGTCGACCCGCGAGCGGTCGTAGAGCTCCAGCCCCAGGTGGAGCCCGCCGAGCATGGTCACCGTTCCCGAGGTCCCCAGCATGTGAACCCGGCCCGCGGCGACCTCGCCGGCGATGCCGTGTTCGGCGTCGAAGGGGGCCAGCCCGGCGTCGATGCCGGCGACCATCTCGGCGTAGGCGTCGGCGGCGATGAGGCCGGTGCCATGGCGCTCGGCCAGGGTCACCACCCCGCTCGGGATCGACAGCACCCCCAGGGTCCGCGGCGCCCGGCCCGGCGACTGGGCGATCCACGTCACCTCGGTGCTGCCCCCGCCGATGTCGACGATCATGGCCAGCGGCAGGGCGGCGTCGAGCAGCGGCGCCACCCCGGCCAGGGTCAGCCGCGCCTCCTCGCGGGGCGACACCGTTTCCAGCACGATGCCGGTCTGGCGCTCGATTCGTTCCAGGAAGGAGGCGCCGTTGACGGCCCGCCGGCAGGCCTCGGTGGCCACCCCGCGGATGCGCGCCACGCGGCGCCGGCGGATCTTGGCGGCGCACACCCCGAGGGCCTCCAGGGCACGGCCGATGGCGGCCTCGCCGAGCCTGCCGGTGGCCGACAGCCCCTCGCCGAGGCGGATCACGCGGGAGAAGGAATCGATGACCTTGAAGCTCCGCCCCGAGGGCCGGGCGACCAGCATCCGGCAGTTGTTGGTGCCGAGGTCCAGCGCGGCGCAGGCCGCTTTCGGGGCATCGCCCCGGGGCCGGGGCCGGCGCCGGACCGGCGAGGTCATCCGCCGTTCTCCGCCTCGAGGACCGGCAACTCCCGGTAGTCGTCCCGGCGGTCGCCGCGGAAAGGGTACTCCCGGCGCGGCTTGGCGATGACGCGCTCGACATGGACCGCCTTGCCCCCGGCGTCGGTCATCGGCGGGATCCGAATCTGGCAGGCGAGTATCTTCATCGCCCGACCATGCCCCCCCCACCCCTCTCGGCGCAAGCCCCGATGCCCGGCTCGTGCTATGGTAACGGCTTATGGACGGGCCTGGAACCACCGGCGACATGATCCAAGGAAGCGGCACCCTGCCAAAGATCGACGCCCACGGCGACCCGGGCCGGGAGCGGATCAAGGCCTCGATCCTTCTCCCCTTCACCGTGGTCCTGGTCTTCGTCATCGGCGTCTTCGTGAGCGTCACCTACGTCGGCAACATGCAGGACCGGGAACGGCGTCGATTCCCCGCAAGAAGAACTCAAGTGGTGGGATCATGCGGGCGCCCACCCCAACTGGATCATCGACAACATACCCGAGCCCATCAGCGGCCAACAGCGGTGGATGGACACGGTCGTTTCGGTGAGGAAGACCTGACTGGAGGGAGAGTCGTATTCCTTGTAAGCCGGCCCGCCAAGGCGGTCGAACCGTCGACGGCCTTTCTGAAGGCGATCGAGGGAACCTAGGCGGACTATCCCCGGCCATGGTTTCAGGCGCTGCCGATGGCGATTTTTCGGGCTCTTGGCTTTTTTCTTGAAATCGTGCTAACTTCTTGCTGAGTGTATGCGCCGGCATCGGTTGGATGCGGATGCACGGGGGGAATGCCGGAAACGGCCAATGACAAGGGCAAACGCGTGACGGCGATTGCCCGGTTGAAGACGGGGAAACGATGGCGGATCAAGAAGAACCGCTCGTTCGATTCATCAAGGTTCAGAAGAGCTATGACGGCGAGGTCCTGGTCGTCAAGGACCTCAATCTCGACATTTTACGCGGCGAGTTCGTGACCATGTTGGGGCCGTCGGGTTCGGGCAAGACCACGTGCCTGATGATGCTGGCCGGGTTCGAGCCCACGACCCACGGCGACATCACCCTGAAGGGCGTCTCGATCAACAACGTCGCCCCGCACAAGCGGGGCATCGGCATGGTGTTCCAGAACTACGCCCTGTTCCCCCACATGACGGTGAATGAGAACCTGGCCTTCCCGCTCGAAGTCCGCAAGATGTCCAAGGCCGAGATCGAGACCAAGGTCAAGCGGGCGTTGGACATGGTCCAGTTGGGCGGTTTCGGCCACCGCCGTCCGGGCCAGCTTTCGGGCGGCCAGCAGCAGCGCGTGGCGGTCGCCCGGGCGCTGGTCTTCGATCCCCTCCTGGTGCTGATGGACGAGCCGCTGGGGGCGCTGGACAAGAACCTGCGCGAGCAGATGCAGTACGAGATCAAGCATCTCCACGAGGAACTCGGCATCACCGTGGTCTACGTCACCCACGACCAGACCGAGGCCCTGACCATGTCGAACCGCATCGCCGTGTTCGACGACGGCATCATCCAGCAGCTGGCGACCCCGGACGCCCTGTACGAGAAGCCCGAGAACGCCTTCGTCGCCCGCTTCATCGGCGAGAACAACAAGCTGCTCGGCCGGATCACCGAGATCAACGGCACCGCCTGCTCGGTCGACATCGACGGCGGCGGCAAGGTTCGGGCGCTGCCCGTCAACGTCGACGGCGTCGGCGAACGCACCATGCTGTCGTTGCGCCCGGAACGGGTGTTCATCCGCCCCGCCGAGGGCTCGTGCCCCAACGTCTTCGAGGGCAGGGTCGAGGAACTGATCTATCTGGGCGACCATATCCGGACCCGGATCAACGTCTGCGGGAACGACGAGTTCATCGTCAAGATCCCCAACGCCTCGGGCCACGCCGCGCTGCGGCGGGGGGAAACCGTGGAGATCGGCTGGAAGATGGAGGATTGCCGGGCGCTCGACGTCAACGAGTGACACCGACCGCCACCGGAGGACGGGAACCCGCCCCGGGGGCAAGAGAAAAGATACATGGGAGGATTCTCGAGACCCGGGCGTTATGACCGCCCGAACCGACCAAGAGGAAAGGAATTCATGGCTTTCGCCCCGGCCATGTGAGACCCGAGAGTGGGGCACCCTTCGGCTGCCGGCTCCGCCGGCGGGAGGCCGAAGTAACTGGGTTACTGTAGAAATCAGGGAGAGTAAGACCGATGAGAAAGATATTGAAATTGACCACCTTCGCCGTCGCCGGTCTGGTTACCTACGGCCTCGCCTTGGGCGGGCCGGCCGCGGCCGACAGCATCACCGTCGTCTCCTGGGGCGGCGCCTACACCCAGAGCCAGATCAAGGCCTACCACAAACCGTGGGAGAAAATGACCGGCAACAAGGTCAACTCCGAGGACTACAACGGCGGCCTGGCCGAGATCAAGGCGCAGGTCGAAGCGGGCAACGTGACCTGGGATCTGGTCGATCTTGAACTGCGTGACGTGGTCCGCGGCTGCGACGAGGGCCTGTTGGAAAGGATCGACCCCTCGATCCTGGCGCCGGCGCCGGACGGCACCCCGGCCGTGGAAGACTTCATCGAAGGCGCCTTGCATGAGTGCGCGGTGGGGACCATCGTGTGGTCCACCGTCATCACCTACGACGCCACCAAGTTCCCGGGCGAGAAGCCGAAGACCATCGGCGACTTCTTCGACACCAAGAAGTTCCCGGGCCGGCGCGCCCTGCGCAAGGTCCCGGCCCTCAACCTGGAGTGGGCGCTGATGGCCGACGGCGTGCCCACCGACAAGGTCTACGAAGTGCTTGACACCCCGGCCGGCGTCGACCGGGCGTTCGCCAAGCTGGACACCATCAAGGACGACATCCTGTGGTGGGAGGCCGGGGCCCAGCCGCCGCAGATGCTGGCCGACGGCGAGGTGGTCATGGCGTCCGCCTACAACGGCCGCATCTTCAACGCCCAGAACCTGGAAAACATGCCCTTCGTCATCATCTGGGACGGCCAGATCTGGGACCTCGACCTGTATAGCATCCCCAAGGGCACCAAGAAGAAGGAGCTGGCGCTGGAGTTCCTCGTGTACGCCACCGACACCCAGCGCAACGCCGACCAGGCCAAGTACATCTCCTACGGCCCGGTCCGCAAGTCGTCGTCGCCGATGGTGTCGACCCATGCCGAGACCGGCATCGACATGAAGCCGCACATGCCGACGGCGCCGG
>CAZWEZ010000151.1:0-4337 GCA_964632795.1 uncultured Thalassospiraceae bacterium
GGCGAGTTCCCTCCTGAGCGCGCTCATTTTCTCCTCGTTATGCTTGCGCTCGGTGATGTCGCGGGCGATGCTTCTGATTATCATCACCTCGCCGGCGTCGTCGTAGTGGATGTTGATGGTCCACAACATGTCGAAGACGGCTCCGTTGCGGCTCTGCTGGCGGTTTTCGTAGGTGACGCTGGTATCATTGTCCTTCAACCAGCCCTGGAACGCGGCCATCGTCGGCTGGCGGTCTTCGGGGTGGATGAAGTCGAAGGTCGAAAGCCCGACGCACTCCTCCGGCGGGATCCCGAAAACGTCTTCGGCCTTGTGGTTGACGAACAGGAAACGCCCCGTGTTGTCGACGACGGTGACCAGATCGTCGGTCCCTTCGACGATCTCCCTGTATCGCTCCTCGCTTTCGCGCAGCGTCGCCTCGGCCCGTATACGTTCGGCGATGCGTTCCTCGCTGACCTTGAGAGCCGCCGCGCCGTGCTCGACGATCTTGTCTCTGAAGACGGTAACGGCTTCCGCCATCTTTCCGATCTCGTCCTTCCTGTCCATGCCGAAGATCCGGACTCCGGTGTTCCCCTCCTGAAGCTGAACCATGGTGTCGATGATGTGGCCCAGCGGACGGGAGATGTTGCGGGCGAGGAAGATGCCCACAATCATCACCATGATGATGGCGGCCACGAAGCTGAGCCCGACCTGGTTGCGCATGCTGTACAGCGGGCCGAGCAGCTCGTCGGCTTCCTGTTCGACGACCAGCGTCCATTCGGAATCGTAGAACGGCATCGAGGTGCCGAGCATGGTCTTACCGCTGGGCCCGGGATAGAACCCCATGGCCTCGCGGCAGCCGGTGGAATGGCCGGCGTTGGAGAGATAGGTGCCGTCAGGGCGGCAGTCGATGCCGAGGGAGGGGTCGGCGATGGTCATCTTCCACGGGAACTCGCTGCCCTTCTGGTTCAGCACGGCGTCGGGAAAGACCCTGGATTCGGTGATCATCACGTTGTCGCGGTTGACGATGTAGTAGTCGAACGTCTTGCCCACCCCGGCCAGGAAATAGGCGCCCATGTCGCCTTCCATGTTGCCGATCTCGCCGTTGACGATGACGGTCAGGAACCTGGCGTCGGTGTGGATGTAGACCGTTCCCTCGCCGCTCTCGGCGGCAAACGTGATCAGCGGGATCCCGTCCTCGAGGTAAACGTCGGAATACCCGTGCCTGGTGTCCGGCGGCGGGCCAGCCTGGCGCCCGACCCTGGCGGGATTCGAGGAAATCTCCACCACCCCGGCGCGGACCAAGTCGATGGCGTGGTAGACCTTCCATGTCGGGATCTGGCGCAGTTCGAAATCGGTCTGGTTGCGGAACGGGTGGTCTTCGATGGCGAAAACGTCGCCCTCGACGATCGCCCGGAACTGTTCGCCGACGACCTCGGGCGAGGCGTTGCGGGCCAGAACCGACAACTGCCGGGCCAGTTTCTCGTTCGATCCCAGATATCGGATCACGCCCTGCTGCTTGGCGTCGGTGAAATTCATCAGGCCGCCGAGGGCAGTCCTGACCTGCAGGTCGTAGACGGTGTTGTAGACGAAAAACAGTCCGATCACGGCGACTGGGATGAAAAGCATCAACAACACCGCTGTGATCTTCCATCTCAGCTTGATGTCGGAATACCGCATTGTTGATTTCCTGAAGAGTCAGGCGGGTACCCGTCGTGATGTCACGGCAAAACGCCGGTTAGTGCAGCTTGTCGGCGATATTCCCCAGATGACTTCTCAAACCGCGACTGATGATAGCAGAACAAGCCGGATCGAGGAACGATGAACTGCTCTCCTCACCCCGTATGGCACAGGATTGGGCAGCCTGACCGCCTGCGGCGGCCCGATTGGGGCTGACTTTGTCTCATCCGGACACACCTCTCCTTCCGTCATCTGGAACGTGACATAGCGACCAGGCGGTAAACAGCTTCCTCCGCCGCATCGCGAACTTCCGGAAATGGCTGAGGTCTGCTTTCAAGCATTCAGCGGACATCGGTGCCCCAAGCCGACATCTGATTGCGATGTCATTCATGGGGACATGACCTAAGGGTCATCGGCCTGCCGCTTGCGAATCCAGCGCCATATCAGGGATCAGGCCGCGCGCCGCCTCGTCGACCGACAGCTCGTTCAGCCGTTGCTTGCGGACGATGGTCACCTCAGGGCCGCGCTGGGCGCACAGGGCGGGGTCGGACGCCGCCGAGAACAGGACCACGCACCGGCACCCGGCGGCGGCGATCAGGTGCATGGGGCCGGTGTCGTTGCCGAGCGCCGAGAGAGCGCCCCGGGCCAGGGCGGCGATGTCGGCGAACGTCGTCCGCCCGCCCAAATCCCGGGCCTCGGAACACGCGGCGGCGACCGCTCCCAGCACCTCGCGGTCCTCCGCCCCGCCCACCAGCACCGGAGTCACGCCGGCCGCCGCCAGCCGCCGGGCCACCTCGCCGTAGCGCTCGGCCGGCCAGCGCTTGCCTGGGCGGTGAGCGGCGCCGCCCGGGACCAGCAGGGCATAGGGGGCGGGCAGCGCGAAGCTCGAGGTGTCGGCCCTCAGCCACGACACATCGGGCGGCGGTATCTCATCTGCGATGCCGGCCATGCGCAGTTGCTCGGCCTGGCGTTCGATGGTGTGCATGTGGTCGCGGCGCGGGTTGGCGTGGGGGTGGGAACAGCCCCCGGCGATGCCCGACCACTCGGGATAGGGCCCCGGCCAGAACAGCCTGAAATAGAACGAACTGCGGCCCGAGGTCTGGAGGTCGTAGACGCGGCGGAAGTCGCCGCCGCGCAGCCGCCGCCGCAAGGCCAGCCAACCGCCCACGCCCTGGGGCCGGCCGTTGCTCCACACCTCGTCGAAATCGCCGCTGGCCCCGGCCATCCCGGCGAAGGCCTCGGTGGTCAGCAGGGTGACATGGGCCTCGGAGTGGTGGCGGCGGACGGCGGCGAAGGGCCCCAGGGCCTGCACGAAATCGCCCAGCGCTCCCAGCTTGACGACCAGGATGCGAAGCCCCGAATCAGCCGTCATCAGGGGGCCGCTTTCAGGTGCAGGACCTCGTTGTAGACCTCCAGGGTCTTGGCGCACATGGTGTGCTTGGAGAAGTTGGCCCGGACATGGGCGATGGCCTTCCCGGCCAGACTCTTGCGGGCCGGCTCCTTGAGATCAAGCACGTGGCCGATGGCCCCGGCCAGGGCCTCGGCGTCGCCGGGCGGGATCAGCCACCCGGTCTCGCCCTCGATCACCGTTTCGCGCGCCCCGCCATGGTCGGTGGCGACCACCGGGCGTCCCATGCCCTGGGCCTCGGCGATCACCCGGCCGAAGGCCTCGGGGTCGGTCGAGGCGGAGACCACCAGGTCGGTCAGCATGTAGGCCGCCGGCATGTCGTCGCAGTGATCCACGATGCGCACCACCTCGCCCAGGTCGTGGTCATCGACCATCCGCTCCAGCTCGCCGCGATAGGCGTCCCGGCCCTGGGCGTCGCCGACCAGCAGGCAGCGGATGTCGCGGCGGCCCAGGATCTCGATCGCCCGGATGAACTCGGTCTGTCCCTTCCAGCGGGTCAGCCGGCCGGGCAGCATGACAACCGGCAAGCCGTCGTCCAGCCGCCAGCGGGCGGCCAGCTTGGCCTGGCGTTCGGTGGTGACGGTGGCCGGGTCGAACTTGTCGAGGTCGACGCCGCGGTAGATGATCCGGATATGGGAGGCCGGGGTGCCGTAGATCCGGCGCAGGTGGCCGGCGATGAAGCGCGAGATGGCGATCACCCGCTCGCCCCGGGTCATCACCGAGTTGTAGCGGCGCTTGACCCAGTTGCCGGCGGAATAGGTGCCGTGGAAGGTGGTCACGAAGTGCCCGCCGGCACTCCGGGTGGCGAAGTAGGAACTCCACGCCGGGGCCCGCGAGCGGGCATGGACGATGTCCACCTTGTGGGCCCGGATCAGGTCGGCTAGGCGCTGGACGTTGGCCCGCATCACCAGCGGGTTCTTGCTGTCCACCGGCAGCGTGAAGTGCTCGGCGCCGACCCGCTTCAGGTCGTGGACCTTGAGCCCGCCGGCCGAGGCGACCAGCGAGCGGCCGCCGGCGGCGGCGATTGCCGAGGCGATCTCGATGGTTCCCCGCTCGACCCCGCCCCCGGCCGCCAGCGCCGGCAGCACCTGGAGCACGGTGGGCAGGCGTTCGCCCGCCCCGCTTTCGGCCGTGGCCCCGGGCGCCGCCATGGTGCTATCCTGGTCTTCGCTCATCGGTTCGAGACAACCCCCTAGTGGATAGAATCTAACATATGGCACCCATACGACGGCTTCCCGAGTTCACCCGGAAAGGCGCTCGATGCGCCGTGATG
>CAZWEZ010000152.1:0-4241 GCA_964632795.1 uncultured Thalassospiraceae bacterium
CCACGCTCCTAGCCGAAAGCCTTGGAAAGCCGTCTCTATGGGTCATTATCAGTGCGCCTTGGTATAACCACCGGCCACCGGCGGCCAGATGGCCAGCACGTCGCCCTCGGCGAGCGCCTCCTCGCCGCGCCGGCCGGGCTCCAGGTAGACGCCGTTGACCAGCACCAGGTGGCAATGCCTTGCGGGCAGGCCGAGGCGGCCGGCGACGTCGAGCACGGTGGCCCCCTCGGCGACCTCGAGCTCACACGCGTTGCCCGACGATCCCGCCGGCAGGTACTTGCCGAGCAGCGCGAACAGTTTGACCTTGACCTTCATGCCCTAGACTTGGGTGCAGGCGACGTAGGCCTCCATGAACCGGTTGGGGTCGTCCTTCAGCCGTCCCTTCCACGCGCCCAGCGGGATCCGGGTCCCGATCAGGCCGCGGATCGCCCCGACGTGGTCGGTGCGCCCGACGCAGCAGGCGCCGATCAGGCGGTCGTCCTCGAACTCCAGGTGCATGTAGGCGTAGCCGGCGTCGTCCACCATGGTCGACGATTCGCCGCCCTCGACGCCGCCCCAGCGGCCGAACGAGGTCGAAATCAGGCCGATGGTGGCCAGCACGTTCATCGCCAGGCTGCCCTTGAACGGCGCCTCGGCGCCGGCCATGTTGAGGGCCGCGATGCGGCCGTGATCGACCGCCGTCGGCTGGATGGCATGCACCGTGCGGGCCCCGGTCGAGAAGTCGATGCCCTGGGCGATGTCGCCCGCCGCGTACACGTTGTCGGCGCTGGTGCGCAGGTACTGGTCGACCAGGATGCCGTCGTCGGTGTCGATTCCGTCGCCCTCGACGAACTCGGTGTTGGCCTTGACCCCGGTGGCGACCACCACCAGGTCGGCTTTCAGCGCCTCGCCGTTGTCGAGTTCGACCACCGGCCCGGCGGCCACCGCCTTGAGCCGGCGCCCGACGACGATCTTGACCCCCTTGGCCTGGCACCACTTGCGGATCATGCCGCCGGCTGTCTCGTCCATCATCGAGCGCACCATGCGCCCCGACGGCCCGGCGACCACGGTCAGGTTGACGCCGCGCGAGACCAGCGCTTGCATGATGATGCAGGCCACGAAGCCGGCCCCCAGCAGGACCACGTCCGAGCCCGACTTGGCCAGCTTGATGATGTTGCGGGCGTCCTCCAGGGTCCAGCACGCGTGGACCCCCGGGTTGTCCAGCCCCTCGACAGGGGGTGCGGCCGGGCGCGAGCCGGTGGCGATCAGCAGGCGGTCGTAGTCGAGCGAACCGCCGCCCTCCAGCTCGAGCCGGCCCTTGGCCGTCGACAGCCTGGCCACCCGGGCCTGGCGGCAGTCGATGCCCAGCTCCTCGTAGTGGCCGTCGTTCTGGCGCAGGTGGGTGCCCTTCTCCTCGATCCCGCCGCTCAGGTAGTAGGGGATCGCCATCCGGGCGTACGGCGCTCCGGCTTCGCCGTCGACCAGGACCACGCTGCCTCCGGGGTCCGTCTTGCGCAAGGTCTCGGCGGCGATGACTCCGGCCGGACCGGCGCCAACGATCACATACTGCATGTCGTTAACTCCTGAAATGGGTTCCGGGGCCGGGACCCGTCGGTCCCGGCCACCGGTCGTCGTCGCCCTAGAGCGCCAGCCGGCTCAGGGTCTCGTTGCTCGGCACCCCTTCCGCGGTCCAGCCGCGAAGCTGGTAGTACTCGGGCAGCATCTTGCCGAGTTCGCTGACCTTGCCCTTGGCGGGGCCGGTCTTGGCGGCGTCCTTGAGCAGCCGCGCGGGCAGGGTGTCGTCCTTGGCGGTGAAGCCGGCGGCGAGGTTGAACTGCCGCTCCAGGTTCCAGGTCCGCTCGCCGACCTCGAGCAGGCGTTCGGAGGTCCACTCGCCCTCGCACGCGCCGTCGATCTGGGGAGCGATATCGTCGAGCGAACAGCCGAAGGTGATGAAGATGCACAGCCCGCTGTTGTCGACCGCCGCGGTGACGTCCTGGAAGATCTTGACCAGACCCGCCTTGCCGTCGGACGTCAGGGGGTCGGTCTTCTCGGGGATCCCCAGCACTTCGGAGGCCACCGTGTAGCTGCGCAGGTGGCAGGCGCCGCGGTTGGAGGTGGCGTAGGTCAGGCCCATGCCCTGGATACCGCGGGGATCGTAGGCCGGGAACTCCTGGCTCTTGACCACCATCGCCAGTTCGGGCTTGCCGTACTTGTCGCACAGCCGCTTGGAGCCCATCCCGACCTCCTTGCCGAAGCCCTCGCCGGTGGCGGTCATCTCGGAGATCTTGACCAGCGCCTCGGCGGAGCCGAACTTGAGCGCCACGCCGCCGGTCTCCTTGTCGCCGATGGTCCCGCTCTCGTAGAGGTCCATGGCGGCACCGACGGTGGCCCCGAACGAGATCGGGTCCATTCCCTGCTCGTTGCACAGGTAGTTGCAGTAGGTCAGCGCCTCCAGGTCGTCGACCCCGGTCGCCGCGCCCAGGCTCCACGCCGCCTCGTACTCGACCCCGCCCGAGGCGCCGTGGTACTGGGGCTTGTCGGCGACCGAGAAGTGGCCGGGGTCCATCTTCGAGACCCGGCCGCAGGCGATGGTGCAGCCGAAGCAGGCCGAGGTGCCGATCAGGTTGGGCTTGCCGTCGGTGGCCCGGTTCTCGGTCATCGCCTCGCCCGAGATCTTGGCGGCGCCGTCGAACTGGACGTCAATGGCGTTGCGGGTCGGCAGGGCGCCGGTCTCGTTGATGATGTTCATCAGGATGTTGGTGCCCAGCGCCGGCAGCCCCTGGCCGGTGACCGGGGCCGCGGCCAGCACCTCCTTGCAGGAGGCGACCGCCTTTAAGAACTTCTCGGGGTCGTCGGGCTTGACGCCCAGGGTGCCGCGCACGGCGATCGCCTTGAGGTTCTTCGAGCCCATCACGGCGCCGACCCCGCTACGCCCGGCGGCGCGGTGGAGGTCGTTGATAATGCACGAGAACAGGACCCCGTTCTCGCCGGCGAGACCGATCGAGGAGACCCGGGTCTGGGGGTCGCCGCTCTCGGCCTTGAGGGTCTCCTCGGTCTCCCACACCGACTTGCCCCACAGGTGCTCGGCCGAACGGAGCTCGGCCTCGCCGTTGACGATCGACAGGTAGACCGGCTTATTGGCCTTGCCCTCGAAGATGATCATGTCCCAGCCGGCGTTCTTGAGCTCGTTGCCGAAGTAGCCGCCCGAGTTGGAGCACGCGATGGCCCCGGTCAGCGCCCCCTTGGTGATCACCGAATAACGCCCGCCGGTCGAGGCCGCGGTTCCGGTCAGCGGGCCGGTGGCGAAGATCATCTTGTTGCCCGGCGACAGCGGATCGACCTTGGGGTCGGTCTCCTCCATCAGGTACTTGGTGGCCAGGCCGCGCTGGCCCAGGTATTTGGCCGCCCATTCCATGTTGAGGGGTTCGCTCTCGCAGGTCTTCTTGGCGAGGTCGACTCGCAGGATCTTTTTTGTCCAAGCCATGAAACAATCCTCCCCTTATGCCTGCGCCTGGGCGCCGGCGTCGGTCTTGGCCGCCCAGTCGCGCATCTTTCCGTAACCGGTCCAGTCGGCATCGACGTAGGTAATGGCATCCGTCGGGCAGGCCTTGGCGCAGGCCGGATCGCCCTCGCACAGGTCGCACTTGACCACCTTGCCGGTAGCTTGGTTGTAATTCACGGTGCCGAACGGGCAGGCGATGGTGCATACCTTGCACCCGACGCACAAGGTGTCCGAGATCACCTTGGCGCCGGTCGCCGAATCGACCGAGATGGCGTCAACCGGACAGGCCGCCATGCACCAGGCATCGGCGCACTGGGTGCAGGTGTAGGGCACGAACCGGCCCTCGGAGTGGAATTGGAACACCTTGATCCACGATTTGGCCGGGTTGAAGAGGCCTTCGTTGTCGAACGAACAGGCCATCTCGCACTGCATGCAGGCAGTGCACTTGCCGGCATCGATGTGGAGTGCTTTGAGCATTGAGGTACCTCCCCAGTTGGTCGAAGCGGCGGACCCTGGGGAAGGCGTCGAAGCCCGACGGAAACCACGGCACGGAAAGCGGCGTTGTCGCCGCCTCGCTTGGCTCTCCGCTGTCCTCCCCGGTCCGCCCGTTAAAAAAAACTCGAGCAGCCGGGTACTTTACCATCCTTTCCCGGACTCTAGGCAACCCCCTTTTTGGGAGCCCGGCCGGAACCCCAAAAGCTTATACCAAGGGGCACTGATAATGACCCATAGAGACGGCTTTCCAAGGCTTTCGCCC
>CAZWEZ010000153.1:0-4174 GCA_964632795.1 uncultured Thalassospiraceae bacterium
CGATACGCTGTTCCTGAGGCGGATGCTGCGGATCCTGTTCGAGATGCAGCGCTCCAAGTACGACGGGTCCTGATGGCCGGCCATGGCCGGCCCCTGGGCGCGGTGTTGAACCGCCGCCGGGAGATATCTAGACTGGGACCATGGAATACGAAAAAAACCTGGCCGAGATCGTCGAATTCCTTTCCCACGTAAAGGGGTTCGGGGCGATCTCCAAGGAAGACCTGAAGAGCCTCGCCGGGCAGATCGAGGTCAATACCTATCACCACGACGACAGTATCATCCGCAAGGACGAGCATGGCGACACCATGCACGTCATCTGGAAGGGCCGGGTGCGGGTGCCGGTGAACGGCCCCGACGGCAGGCTGAAACTGGAAGTGACCCTAGAGGCGGGCTGCATCGTCGGCGAGATGGCGCTGCTGACCCACGAGCCGCGGAGCGCCGACGTCATCTCGGTGGGGACCACCAAGACCCTCGCCTTCAACCGCAAGGTGATCGAGCCCTTCCTCTATACCCAACCCGAGCTGGCCCGCTTCCTGACCGAGGTCCTGTCCGAACGCATCGAAGAGGACCAGACCCTGCAACAGGTCGGCAAGTACCGGCTGGGGCGGGAGTTGGGCCAGGGCGCGACCTCGATCGTCTACGAGGCCTCCCACAACACGCTGAGCCGCCTGGTCGCGGTCAAGATGCTCAGCCACACCCTGGTCTACGACAAGGTCTTCCTCGAACGGTTCCTCCAGGAGGCGGAGATCATCGCCGGCCTCGCCCACCCCAACATCGTCCAGATCTACGACCTGGAAAAGGCCTACGGCACCCACTTCATCATCATGGAGAAGATCCAGGGGACAAGTCTCGACAAGATCCTCGAGGAGCGCAAGCAGCTTTCCCCCGAGGAGTCCTGCGGCATCCTGCGCCAGTTGGCCTCGGCGCTGGCCCACGCCCACGGCAAGGGGATCGTCCATCGCGACGTCAAGCCTGCCAACTGCGTGATCTCCGCCGAAGGCCAGGTCAAGCTGATGGACTTCGGGATCTCGCGCAAGGTCAAGGACGAAGAGGCGGCCCGCAAATCGCTCGAGGGCTCGCCGGCCTACATCGCCCCCGAGGTCATCGCCGGCAAGGAGGTGGACGGGCGGGCCGACATCTATTCGCTGGGCGCCATGGCCTTCAAGCTGGTCACCGGACGCACCCCGTTCCGCTTCGAATCGGTGCCCCAGATCCTCAAGGCCCACCTCCAGATGCCGCCCCCCGACCCCAGGGACTTGTGCCCCGACCTGCCCGAGAAGCTGGCCACCTTCATCAACGGCGCCCTGGTCAAGGACGCCGACGAACGGCTGTCGGACGGTGACTGGGACCTGATCCAGGAACTGCTGGATGTGGAAACCTACAAGGTCCCCCGGCGCGAGATCGAAGCCGGCGCCGAGCGCGAAACCGTGGTCCTCAGCTATCCCCGCGACCTCGCGCCCAAGGTCCAGGACTTCATCAACGCCCTGCGCGACCAAGGGGTGACGGCGGTTCCCTACCATCCGGACTCCCCGGCCCCCGCCGCGTCCTCCGATCACGCCGAGAGGACCATGAAGATCGGCGAAGTCACCGAAAAGATCGAGGACTACTGAGGGTTTCTCAGCTCCATCTTCTCCAGGTTGGCCCGCGCGGCCCGGGCGGCGGGCGAGGCGGGCGCCACCCGCAGCACCCGGGACCAGTCCTCGCGGGCGCCCTCGTCGTCGCCCGCGAGGCGGTGCAGGATGCCGCGCTCGAGCAGGCCTTCGGGGTGGAGGGCGTCCAGGGCCAGGGCCTGGTCGGCGTCGCCCCGGGCGCCGTCCATGTCGCCGAGGAAGCGCCGGGCGCTGGCCCTCAAGACGTAGGCGTCGGCCCGCCAGGGGGCGGCGGCGACGGCTTGGTCGAGGTCGGTCACCGCTTCGCGGTAGCGGTTGCCGGCGGCCCGGGCCGCCGCCCGGTCGATCAGCAGGTCGGCGTCTCCGGGCTTCAACTCGAGGGCCTTGGTGAGGACGGCCTCGGCGCGTCCGGGGTCGCCGCCCAGCAGCCAGCCCTGGGCGGCGTGGGCCAGCAGTTCGGCCTTGACGGGGGGCTCGGCCTTGACCGCGCGGGCCAGCGCCTCGAAACGCCTGGCCGCCTCGCCGTGCTGGCCCAGGCCCATCAACGCCGCCGCCGCGCAATGGTCGGCGGCGTCGCCCCCGCCCAGGCCGCGCCAGGAGACGGCGCGCTCGAAGGCCTCCCCGGGGGCGATCCTGGCCATCTCCATGCAGGCCCGGTAGGTGGCTTGGTTGTCGATTTCCTCGCCCCCGGCGGGCGCCGCGGAGGCGACCAGCAGCAGGGCGATCGGGATAATCCTGGCCATGGGCTTGTCCAACCGGCGGTGTCGCCGATAGAATCCAACCTCCCGGCGCCAAAAGCAAGCCGCCGGGGATAGGAATATGGAGGGACCGAACGGTGCCCCGCCTGTTCTGCTTCGGACTCGGCTACAGCGCGTCCGTCCTCGCCCAGGGGCTGAGGGCGGAGGGCTGGGTTGTCGCCGGCACCTGCCAGGATGCGGCGCGGCGCGACGAGCTGGCGGCGGCCGGCATCGAGGCCCACCTGTTCGACCGCGGCCGGCCCCTGGAGGACGCCCCGGGGGCGCTGGCCGGGACCACCCACCTGCTGAGCTCGGTGCCCCCCGACGACTTCGGCGACGCGGTGATCGACCACCACCGCGATGACCTGTGCCGGGTCGCCGGCCTGGACTGGGCCGCCTATTTGTCCTCGACCGGCGTCTACGGCGACACCGGGGGCGCGGCGGTGGACGAGACCGCGGCCCCGGCGCCGACCTCGGAGCGCGCGCGGCGCCGCCTGGCCGCCGAGACCGCGTGGCTCGATTTGTGGCGGCAACGCGGCACGCCGGTCCACGTGTTCCGCCTGTCGGGCATCTACGGGCCGGGGCGCAGCGCGCTTGAGAGGGTGCGGGCCGGCAAGGAGCGGCGGATCGACAAGCCGGGCCATCTCTTCGGGCGCATCCACGTCGCCGACATCGCCACTGTGATCCGGGCCTCCATGGACCGCCCCCGCCCCGGCGCCCTCTACAACGTGGGCGATGATGAGCCGGCGCCCCCCGCCGACGTCATCGCCTATGCCTGCGAGCTGCTCGGCCATACGCCGCCGCCCGCCGTCCCCTACGCCGAGGCCGAGGCGGCGATGTCGGCCATGGAGCGCACTTTCTGGCGCGACCACCGGCTGATCGACAACAGCCGCATCAAGCACGAACTGGGGGTCAGGCTGAAGTACCCGGACTACCGCTCGGGCCTCAGGGCGATTCTGGAGGCAGGGGATTCTCGATCCACTCGAGAAGCGCCGCCAGGATCTCGGTGAGGCGGGCCAGGTCGGCGGGTTCCGACAGCCGGTGCTCGCCGTCCTTGACCAGGATCACCTCGACGTCGGCGGAGCGCAGCCGCTCGGAGATTTTCAGGGCGGTGTCCCAGGGGACGTCCGGATCCTTCATCCCGTGGATCAGGCGGACCGGGCAGTCGAGGGGAATCTCGGCGCCCAGCAAAAGATGATTCCGGCCCTCTTCCAGCAGCTTGCGGGTGATCGGGGTCGGTTCGGGGTCGTAGTCGCCGGGCACGTGGACCACGCCGTCGCGTTCCAGGACCGCCTTCTGGTGGTCGTCGAGCGTCGCCGGGATCAGGTCCTCGGTGAAGTCGAGGGCGGCGGCGATGCCGAGCAGGCCGGCCACCCGCCCGGGCAGGCGGAGCGCCGCCAGCAGCATGATCCAGCCGCCCATGGACGAGCCGACCAGGACCTGGGGGCCATCGGTCAAGCTTTCGATCGCCGCCACCGCGTCGGCGCTCCAGCGGCCGATGGTGCCCTCGGTGAAGGCGCCCGAGGAGGCGCCGTGGCCGGTGTAGTCGAAGCCCAGGAAGGCCCGCCCCCGGCGGCGGCAGAAATCCTCCACCGACAAGGCCTTGGAGCCGGTCATGTCGGACATGAAGCCGGGCAGGAAGACGACACCGGGAGACTTGCCAGGGATGAAGCGGTAGGCGATAGTTTCCCCGTCAGCGCACATCAACGTGCGCGGGGCGGTGGCGGTGGGCGTCGAAGCGTCGGCCATGAGGATCCTAGTGGATAGAATCTAACATATGGTACCCATACGATCCCATTCCCCGGTTTCTCGGCAGGAGGAGCCCCG
>CAZWEZ010000154.1:0-4121 GCA_964632795.1 uncultured Thalassospiraceae bacterium
CTCGGTGCCGGCGGCATCCGCAACCGTCAGCGTCGGGGCGTCGGCCGCGGCCCGCAAGGCGGCCTCGGCGGCGGCGGCCCGGGCGGCGGCCCCGTCGTCGCCCCCGTGGTCTTCGTCGTCGTCGCCGTCGTCATCGCCACCGCCGCCGCCGCCGAGGCCGCCGAGGTCGAGGCCGCCGCCGAGGCCGATTTCAAAACCGAGTTTTTCGCCCGTAACGCTGATGAAGTCGGTGGTGCCGGGTTCCTCTTCGCCGGCCGCGGTCTCGAAGTCGGCAAGGTCCTCGACGTCCTCCTCGGCCAGTTCCTCCTCGGCGGATTCCTCGGCCAACTCCTCCTCGGCGATCTCCTCCTCGGCGGTCTCTTCCGCGGCCAGTTCCTCCTCGGCGGTCTCTTCCTCGGCGGTCTCCTCGTCGGCCAGTTCCTCCTCGGCCAGTTCCTCCTCGGTGGTCTCCTCCTCGTCGGCTTCCTTGGCGGCATCGCTGACATCGTAGTTGTTGGCGGCGTTGCCGGTGGTCGGCAGCGAGCGCAGGCTGCTGCCGAAGGTGCTCAGCAACTGGCTCCGGTCGATGGTGAAAACCGCGGCGGGCGGCAACGAGATATCGGCCACCGTGGTGGCCTGGAAGGCGGTGTTCAGGATCTGGATGCCGCCCTGGTTGATGACCACCACCTCGCCGACGAAACCGTCGGCCTCCTCCATCAGGACGACGGTCATCACGCCGTCCTCGGGCAGGTCGAGGCCGAGCTGGGTGCCGCGGATGCCGATGGTGGCGACCGGGGTGTTGAGGGTCATGGCGTCGGGGTCGGTCTTGGCGACCTGGCCGCTGACGAAGGTGAACACGCCTTCGATCACCGACATCGACACCGAACCCTCCTGGGTGCCGGGGTCGTAGATCATCTCATCGAGGACCATCTGGCCGTTCTCGGCCATGGAGAACGTGGTCTCGTCGGCGAGGATGATACCGACCGCGCCGTCGTCGCCGGTTTCCAGGGCGTCGCCCTGGTAGACCGGCGAGCCGGGCTCCAACTCGACCCGGGTGCCGTCGGCGCGGACCGCGATCACGGTGCCGCTGATGCTCTCGACGGAACCGATCGGCTGCGCGCCCTCGACGGGCCCCGCCTGGGCGAACAACTCGGGCGCCACCTGATTTTCGATACCCGACGTCGAAGCGAGTTCTTCCGAAGACTCCAAGCGCACTTCGGTATCAGTCGGTGAGGCCATTTCTCTTCTCCTCGATTAAGCGTAACTCAAGAGCACGATCCAGGTTCGCCGCGATGGCTGGCGGCGGCTGCGGTTCTTCATATTTCCCAATCTTCGGATTCGATTGAGGAAAAGGGGGAAACCCATGGGCACTTTTCATCAAGCGTACATACTGCGCCAACCGGGAACCAGTTGGGTGTGACGGTCGTCACAGTTGGGGGAATTTTCTTGAATTTTTTATAAAATTGATTCTAATGTGCTATCTGCTTGATTCGATTGGCTTTTCTTAGCTCGATCCCGACGGTGCCTTCCATTGCCACCGCTACGACGGCCTCGCCACCAACCGCACCTGTCCGCACGGCGACGAACACAGGCTCGGCATTTCCGGCACCCGGCGGCGCGAGATGTTCGTCGCCGGACCCGCGTTAGAAACCGGGCGCGTTCGGTAAGCCGGATTTGATCGGCAAGGTCAATCGAGGAAATTGTCGAGTTCCAACCAGAAGATCGCGAACACGAACAGGAACAGCACGAATTCGGCCAGCGTGATCATGATAAGCATATAGGAGATGCGCCGGGCCGACGGTTTCATCGGCTGCCAGACGCGGCGCATGTACCACCGCCATCCGGGAAGCCACGACCAGCGTTTCCACTGATGCAAGTAGCGATGGATATCGCGGCCCCACTGCACCAGGCTTTTGTCGACTTCGTCGATGCGGGCTTCACGCTCCTCGGCAGGGATCCCGCCATAGTCGTCGGTGATGACCAGTGAAGCCAATCCGTCCGGGTTCGGCTCGATGCGGAATCGGGTCGCCGTTTTAAGTCCGCTGGAATAGGAGACGTTAACCCCACCTTCGTCTGCCGTCACATCCAGGCCCGTTTCCAGGCTTTTGCCGTTGCTCAGGTTCTTGACCTTAAACAGGTATTTCCCGTTACCGTAATTCCGCCATTCCTCGAACTCGGTCAGGGAATTGATGCGGTACAGGCGTTCGGTATCGTCCAGAAAACCCTTGAGCTGTCCGGCATCGAAGGGGGTTTCGATGGTCACCCAGGCGGCGTCCTGTCCTTCGCTCTCTGGTTCGGTGTTCATTGTTCTGGGTGGGGAATAATCATCAGGCCGACGTTAAGCGAACGCACAAGCGAATCGAGCGTCATGCGCGAACGGTATCCGGGGGCTCCCTTGGGGCGCGGCGAACCGATGACGGCAAGATCGAAGCTGCCGGCGCCGCAGGCTTCGGCCAGACATTCCGCGGGCTTGCCTAGCCTGATATCGTGGGAATAGGAAACGCCCAGTAATTCAGCCGCCTTGGCGAGGCGGTCGATTTCCCCTGCCGCTTCCTCCGCCAACTGGTTTTCGACGTAGTTGCCGAAACGGATTCGCGTAACCGCGTTGTTGAGCCAGTCATCGCCCATCATGCCCTTCCAGAAATCCGGCACGACGAGAAGATGGTAAAGCGACGCGCCGTTCTCCACGCACAACTCGAACGCCACGTCTTCAGCGGCCTTGGCCCCGGGCGTGCCGTGGCTGGCCAGGATGACTTTGTCGATGTTCATGACCCCATCATAAACCTGGAAGAGGCCGCGCAATAATCATCGTGGCAAAGTCAACCCCGGCGCCCGACAAGACGCCGGGGTTGACGTTCAACCCGCCCGGATCATTTGAGCATGACGTAGACGCCAAGGGCGACCGCCATCGCGAAAAAAAGCGCGATGAAGTCCTCTTGGCGGTCGCCATGGAATATGGAGAGAGACGAACCACGTTGGAACTTGGCGCCCGCCTCTTCCTGCTGGCCGCTGTCTTGAGAGTCGTGTTCTTCTTCGGTCATTTCAACGTACTCCCGCTAAATGGTTTCGCGCACGAACAACAGGATCACGATCAGCGCCGCCACCGCTTTCGTGGTGCCGACGATGCCGCCGATCACCAGGGGCTGTCCGCCCGCCTGTTTCATGGCGGATATCGTGATCTGCATGCCGAGCCCGGTCAGCCCGAAGGCGAAGAGAAGGGTGATCCATTGTCGGAACTTCTTGATCATCGGCGCCGTGTGCCGGACCACCTTGGTCGCCTTCTTGATGATCTTGTTGGCGTCCTTGGACAAGACCCTGGCGTTGTAGATGCCGCGGAAGAGGGTTTCGTCTGCTATGGACATGATCTTCTTGTTTTCGACCAACCGGCCAAGGGCTTCCTTGCGATCCGCCCTTTGCAACTTGCCGGCTTCGGTGGCGAGTGTCGCAACCTGCTCGTCCTTGAGCAACTTTTCGGTCTTGATGTCGTTGTCGAAAAATTTGCCCTTGTAGTGCTGGGCCGGCGCGAAGACGCCGGTCGAGGACAGGGCGAACATCAGGATGAAGCCGAGCACGAACACCGGGAACTTCTCGAAGATCACTCTGCCGACCTTGACTTGCTGGGTGTTCGCCTCGCCCTCGAGCCTGACGTACCAGATGGCGAGCCACAGCACGATGATCGGCAGGAACAGCACGCGGGTGATGTTGAAGATCTCTGCCACCTTCAGCGTCTCGATGCCGTCCGGCTGATAGGCCAGGGCGGCGCCCGCGACCTGCGCCGAATTGAGGATGCCGGTGCCGGCCCAGGCCCCGAACTGGATGTAGCCTAGGTCGAGCGCGTGGCCGATGATCGGGAAGAGGAACATGCAGCCGACGCCCCACAGCAGGATGGTGCCGATGGTGTAGGCGATCTCGACCGGCTTGGCGTTGACGACCGGCGCGGTGGCGACCGCGGCCGACACCCCGCAAACGCCCATGCCGGCCGACAGCACGCCGGCCATGGAGTTGGGAATCTTGCGTCGTCGGCCCAGCCACAGCACCATGCCGACGGCGCCGAGAACGAAGAAGCCGACCATGACGGCCGACAGCTTGCCGAGCGATGCCAGCTCGCCGAGGCTGTAGAGCGTGCCCAACAGGATGACGCC
>CAZWEZ010000155.1:0-3928 GCA_964632795.1 uncultured Thalassospiraceae bacterium
CTGACCACCACCTGGCCGGGAGCGTTGTCGTTGGCGACGACGCACACGCCGTCGCCGGCGGCCTCGGCGGCGACCTCGCGGGCCGCCGCCAGGTCGAGGCCGAGCAGCGCCGCCATCGCCCCCTCGCCGACCGCCACCGCCTGCTGCATGGCCCGGCCGCGGATCTTCAGAAGTCGCGCCGTGTCGGCCAGGCCCAGGGCGCCGACGGCGGCCAGCGCCGAATACTCGCCCAGCGAATGGCCGGCGACCCGGCGGGCGGCCCCGGCGACCTCCACGCCGCCTTCCTCCTTGAGGACGCGGACCACCGCCAGGCTGACCGCCATCAGCGCCGGCTGGGCGTTTTCGGTCAGGATCAGTTCGTCCTCGGGTCCCTCGAACATGAGGTGGGTGAGGTTCTGGGACAAGGCGTCGTCGATCTCCTCGAAGACCGCCCGCGCGGCGGCGAAGGCCCCGGCCAGTTGGCGGCCCATGCCGACCGCCTGGGACCCCTGGCCCGGAAACACGAAGGCGCGTGTCATGATCCGATAATTCCTTATGGAAAACGGCCGCCAGTGATAACGTCTGATCCCGTTCTGTCAAGCAAGGACCCGACGATGACACGCGACCCCCGTTACGACATCCTTTTCGAGCCGGTCGAAATCGGTCCGCTGACCGCCAGGAACCGTTTCTTCCAGGTTCCCCACTGCAACGGCATGGGAACCACCTTTCCCAGCACCATGGCCGTCATGCGCGGGATGAAGGCGGAGGGCGGCTGGGCCGTCGTCTGCACCGAGGAAACCGAAATCCACCCGACCAGCGACATCTCGCCGATCATCGAAGGACGGCTGTGGGACGACGACGACATCCCGGCCTTCGCCCGGATGAACGAATTGGTCCACCTCCACGGCGCCCTGGCCGGTATCCAGTTGACCCATACCGGCCACCGGGACGCCTGCCTCTACAGCCGCGAGGTGCCGATGTCGGTGTCGGCCCTGCCGGTGAACGAAGGCGGCTATCCGATCCAGGCCCGGGCCATGGACAAGGCCGACATCCGGGATTACCGCCGCTGGCACCGCAACGCGGCGCTGCGCGCCAAGCGGGCGGGGTTCGACATCGTCTACGTCTACAGCCGGTCCGGGGCCTCGATGAACGGGTATTTCCTGTCGCGCCGGCTCAACAGGCGGAGCGACGAGTACGGCGGCCCCCTGGAGAACCGCGTCCGCCTGCTGCGCGAGGTGCTGGAAGACACCAAGGAAGCGGTCGGCGACACCTGCGCCGTGGCCATCCGCCACACGGTCGACGACCTGGTCGGGCCGGACGGCGCCTACGACCCGGAGGAAGCCCGCGACGTCATCGCCATGCTGGCCGACATCCCCGACCTGTGGGATATCAATATGAAGGAATGGCGGCGCGATTCCATGCCCTCGCGGTTCGGTCCCGAAGGTTCGCAGGAGGACCTCGTCTCATTCGTCAAGACGGTCACCGGCAAACCGGTGGTCGGGGTCGGGCGGTTCACCTCGCCCGACACCATGGCGTCCCAGATCAGGCGCGGGGTGCTCGACATGATCGGCGCCGCGCGACCCTCCATCGCCGACCCCTTCCTGCCCAGGAAGATCGAGGAAGGGCGGATCGACGACATCCGGGAATGCATCGGCTGCAACATCTGCGTCACGGCCGACTTCACGATCGTGCCCATGCGCTGCACCCAGAACCCGACGGTGGGCGAGGAATGGCGCAAGGGCTGGCACCCGGAACGTATCCCCGAAAAGGAATCCGACGACGCGGTCCTGGTCGTCGGCGCCGGGCCGGCGGGCCTGGAATGCGCCCGGGCCCTCGGACAGCGGGGCTACCGGGTGACCCTGGCCGAGGCCCGGGACGAACTCGGCGGTCGGGTCGCCGACGAATGCCGCCTGCCGGGACTGGCGGAATGGGGACGGGTCCGCGACTACCGGGTCGAGCAGATCAAGCGGATGACGAACGTCGAAGTCTATCGGGACAGCCGGTTGACCGCCGAACATGTCCGCGAATTCGGCTCCCCCCGGGTGGTGCTGGCCACGGGCTCGACATGGCGGCGCGACGGGGTCGGGCGCTGGCGCGACGATCCGCTTGCCGTCGAAGAAGGCGCGGCTGTCTTCACCCCGGACGATATCCACGCCGGAAAATCCCCCGCCGGCCCAGTCGTCGTCTATGACGACGATTACTATTACCTAGGCGGCGTGGTGGCCGAAAAGATGCGTCTGGAGGGCCTCGACGTGACCCTGGTCACTCCGGCGGCCGACGTCTCGGCATGGTCACAGGCGACGCTGGAGCAGAAATGGATCGAGGACCGGCTGCACGACATCGGCGTGAAGATCGTCGAAAAACACGGCCTGGCGCGGATCGGCGACGGCGAGGTGGAGATCGAGCATGTCCGAAACGGGATGCGGCGAACGCTGGATTGCGGCTCGGTGGTTTTGATCACCACGCGGATTCCGACCGACGCCCTCTATTACGACCTCATGTCTGAGCCGCGCGGACTCGAAAAAGCAGGCATCACCTCGGTGGTCCGCATCGGCGACTGCCTGGCCCCGACGATTATCGCCGGCGCGGTCTACGCCGGACACCGCTACGCCCGGGAAATGGAAACCCCGCCATCCGACGACGTCCCCTTCAAACGCGAACTACCGGCGCTGGCGAACATCTGATCTAACAGGCCACCACGTTGACGGCCAGGCCGCCCTGGCCGGTTTCCTTGTACTTGGACTGCATGTCGAGGCCGGTCTGGAGCATGGTCTTGATCACCGCGTCCGGATCGACAATGTCGGGAGCCTCCCCCATCAGGCCGAGAAGGATCGAGGTGTCGGAGCCATGGCCGATGCCGATCTTGAACAGATCGAAGACGCTGACGACTTCGTGAAGTTTCTCTTCCTCGACCAGACCCATGGCGTCCTCCTGAAACGTGGTGATGATAAGGAATATGGGGATCGAGCGTCACCATCCGAAGCCGCTTGCGCGGCAATGCGATGTGTGTATAGTGCGCGCCTTCGACTCCTTGCCAGGATTCCCCTGGCTATGCCCGAACGTCAGCGGGTTGAGAAAATCCGAAAGGAGAGACCGCGTGTCATATTACGAAAGCGTGTTCCTGGCCCGCCAGGACATTTCCTCCTCCAAGGTCGATTCCCTCGTCGAGGGCTTCACCAAGACCATCCAGGAAAACGGCGGTACCGTCGCCAGCACCGAGCTCTGGGGTCTGCGCAGCCTGGCCTACCGGATCAAGAAGAACCGCAAGGCCCATTACGTGCTGCTCAACATCGACGCCCCCAGCCCGGCGGTCTTCGAGATGGAACGCCAGATGCGGCTCAACGAGGACGTGCTCCGCCACCTCACCCTCAAGGTCGAGACGCTGAGCGAAGGACCGTCGAAGATCCTCCAGAGCAGGTCCTACCGCGACGATCGCCCGCGCCGTTCCGACGACGGCCCGCGCCACTCGGTGAAGCCCAAGGACGGGGACGCCCCCAAAGCCGACGCCCCCAAAACCGACGCCCCCAAAACCGACGCCCCCAAAGCCTGCGCCAAACCGCTCTTCCTGCCACCAGCCATCGCGATTCAGGAACAGTCGGTGGGTTGGGACGGCAGGCATGGTCCAGTCACCGAGACCCATATCTGCCACGTAGATATCGGGCAGGCCATCGCCATCGAAATCAGCGACCTGGAGCGTGTGGGGATCAAGAAGATCTTCGCAAAGTAGCTCCGGTGTCCATGGCGCGGTCGGGTCGGTGCCAGCCTTGAAAACGGCAAGTCGTCCGTAGGTGTCGCCGCGTCCGCTGCCGTCGCTTTCGCACAGTGCGATTTCAGTTCGACCGTCTCCGTCGAAGTCGGCGGTTGCGAGGCGGGGACCCTTGAAATCGCGGGTGAACTCATGGCGAGCCCAGCCGTTGCCGTTGAACTTGTACCACGAGGTCCCCGCGAT
>CAZWEZ010000156.1:0-3756 GCA_964632795.1 uncultured Thalassospiraceae bacterium
GAAATCTTGGCCAAACCGTTGCGCACCGCCGTATCCGTCAGGATGGGAAACTGCAGCCCGGTGTCGCTGGCGTCATCCACCTTCTTCTGGAAGATGCCGAACATGGCCGCCGCCACGCCCGAGCATGTGGGTCCTATGCCGATCAGCGCTTCGCTTTCCGCCGCAACCTTTCGCGCAACGGCGATGCCTTGTTCGGCGTTACAGGCGGAATCGTAGTAGTCGAGTTCGATCATGGCCATGACGCCGTCGCCCATCTTGACGCCACCAGCGGCATTGATGACCTCGATGGCGGCCTTCTGCACGGCTTCCGAGTTGACGCCGAAGGACCGCAGCGGTCCCGACTTCGCCCCCCAGCCGGCAAGTTTCACGGTGCGTTCCGCCGCGTAACCGGCGGTGGTGACGAGGGCCATGGCAGCGATGACGACGACGCCCAGGCCGAGCCGTAGAATTTTTGTATTCAGCATGGCATTACCTCCCGTTTTACCTCTTGTCAGATTGAAAAGAACTTTACCGGTTCGTTGATGCTTGAGCGGTGGTCGCTGTTGAGCCAGGGGAGCCATACGCACCGCTTTCGTTTCTTGGTCCCTTGGAAAATACTCCTGTACACCTTGGTATTAACCCGCGCCTTGCCCCGTTTCGGTGGCGTTGACCAGACATGCCAGGTTGCCGTAGGGATGCTTGTTCTCATGCATCAGTTGATGGGCATGGCCGATCTCGTCGAACGACAAGGTGTCCGAAAGGCAAGGGTCTATTTTCTTGTCGATGACCAGTCGATTGACCGCCGCCGCCTGATCGTCGTTGGAAAGGTGGCTGCCCTGGAAGCGCTTCTGCATCATCCAGTGGTAGCGCAGGTCCATGGTGACGGTATAGCCGGTGGTGCCGGCGCAGATGACGATCATGCCGCCGGTGTCGCACACGAAGCCCGACGTCGGCAGCGTCGCCTGGCCCGGATGTTCGAACACGATCCGTGGGCTCTTGCGCTCTCCGACACAGTCCCAGATCGCCTTGCCGAAGCCGCGCGCGCCCTTCATCCATTGGCCCCAGTCCTCGCTGGTCGTATCGGGCATGGACCCCCAATGGTCGAAGTCTTTACGGTTGATCACGCCGACGGCGCCATGGTCGAGGCAGAACTGACGTTTGTCCTCGTCGGAAACAACGGCGACCGGCTTGCCCCCGTGGGCGGCAACGATTTGAAGCGCCAAGCTACCGAGACCGCCCGCCGCGCCCCAGACAAGCACCACGTCGCCATCCTCCACGGTATTGGGCGGCCAACCCATCAGCATGCGATAGGCGGTGGAGGCGCAAAGCATGTAGCAGGCCGCTTCTTCCCAGGTCAGGTGCTTGGGCTTTGGCTGACACTGGTGGGACTGCGCGCGGGCGAACTGGCAGTAGCTGCCGTAGTTGGTCTGGTAACCCCATATCCGCGTCGACGGCGCGAGCATCGGGTCCTTGCCCGACAGCACCCAAGGATCGTCCGGGTCCCACCAGCCGCTGTGGACGACGACTTCATCGCCAATCGCGACCTCGGTGACTTGCTCGCCAATGGCCCAGACGATGCCCGAGCAGTCGCTGCCCCCGGCGTGAAAATCCTCGGTCTCGCCCTTTTTCTGGCGGTCGGCGATGACGTCGATGGGATAACCGAGAGCCGCCCATACGTTGTTGTAGTTTATTCCCGTCGCCATGGCGTAGACGAGGACGTCCTTCGGCCCCAAAGCGGGAGTCGGGATCACTTCGCGCCGCCACGCTCCCTCGGGTTCGCCGAAGCGGTCCTGGCGGACCACGAAGGCGTGCATCTTTTTAGGAACGATGCCCAAGGGCGGCCGTTCGCCAAGATCGACGATATCGGGGGGCGAATCACCCTCGTCCGTCGAGTCCGTGTCCATGGGTCGTCCTCCCTGTGTTTTCCGTCCGGCGGGGGCGTTTTGTAAGATTGACTTTACACGTATTTTAATATTGTGTTATTTGTCAAGCAAATTGACAAATAGCACAATATTCTTTCTCAGGAGAGGTGGTTTGCGATTGGCCGAGGTGGTATGAAAAATCCGGCGAAGGAAAGGTCTTCCCCCGCCCGCACGCGCTCCTTGGCGCCGTCCCATATTGATCTGTCTCTCTGAAGGAGAAGAAAGTTGGAGTCTCCGAAGCTGAAGTATGAACCGCTGGTCACGGCGTCACTGGCCAAGCAGATTGCGGAAAAAATTCGCGAATCCATCACCGACGGCACGCTGAAGGCGGACGATCGGCTGCCCACGGAAGGCGAACTGGCGAAGCAGTTCCAGGTTTCGCGGCCGACCATCCGCGAAGCCCTCAAGCGGCTTGCCGCGCAGAGCCTCATCCGATCCCGGCGCGGACCGGCGGGCGGTACGTTCGTCAATCGACCGACTCACGAGGAAGTGAGTTCCAACCTGACCACGGCGACGGCGCTGCTCGTCAGCCTCGGCGCGTTCGAGGTGCCCGAGGTCCTGGAGGCGCGCCATGAGCTCGAAGTCATCTGCGTGCGGCTCGCCACCAAGAGGATCGCGGAGCCTGAACTGGATGTCATGGCCAAGGAGATCGAGACCCAGAAGAACGGCGCGCTCTCGGACGTCGATTTCTGTGCCTCGGACGTCCGCTTCCATCGCGCCATGGCGAACGCCTCGCATAACCCGGTGCTTCAATTCGTCATGTTCGCGGTCATCGAGGCGCTGCAGCCGATCGAGAACATGGTCGTCTTCCGTTTTCACGAACGCGAGGAAATCGTCAAACAGCACGAAAAGATGCTGGTGGCATTGAAGGCGCGGGACACCGAGGCAGCCGTCGGCGCCGTGACCGAGCAGACCGAATACCTGCGCGAGCGTTTCGAAGCGGCGCAAGAATGGCGGCGCCAGCGAGCGGCAAACTAAGGGGGGGCAGATTAAGTGGGATGGGGACCAGTCAGTTCCCAGTTCCGGTGACATGATACTTAATTGGGGTCACATTACGAAGAATGCCCGGCGCCACCAGCCGCGCCAATCGTGCCATGAGAAAAACCTGACACCGGAGAGTGGGAGAGACAATTAAGTATCATGTCACCGGAACCACCGGAACCACTGTCGGAGATCGCCGCCGTTCTGGAGGACCTCGGTTACCCAAAGTGATCTTCTGACCTGCCCCCACGAACGATACCACTTTTTATGTTAGACTTGGTGCCGCTGGGAAGGCCCGATTTGGTCGTAGCCTCTGTGTAGCGAAGGCCGGATCGGGCCTTCCTGGTTGCTCCGTGCGTGGTGCCGGTGACCTGTAACCGAGGCTGCCGTGGATGGGGCCTGTAACGTTTCGCCTCGGCGGAGCGTCTTAACCCGTAAGAGCACCAATGAGCACCGAACCCCGTACACACAACTGGAAGCAACCATGACCACAAATTCGGAGAAACGTCCCAAAAAAGCACTATCATCGCCGGCTTTTACCCTCGAGGTCGACGGCGTGAAAGGGGTCTGCCCGGCGGGCGAAAAGTTCGCGAAAGACATGATCGCCGAAGGAAAAATTCCGGTCCTGTCCTGCGAAGGGCCGTGCATACGCGGAGAGATCGCCAGGATTGCCGCGAACATCGTGTCCGAGGAAGAGCCTTATGCCCGCACTTGCTACGCGGAAACGTTCCTGGTCCCCCATTCGACGATGGTGCGTTGGGTAAAGGACGCCCGTCGGGTGGTCATGATCGACGGCTGCTTCCTCAAGTGCCTGGGAAGGATATTGAAGAACTTTATCGACGAGGAGAAGATAATCCACATCGACACCCTGCCC
>CAZWEZ010000157.1:0-3679 GCA_964632795.1 uncultured Thalassospiraceae bacterium
CCCACGACCTGCTGGCCAAGCTCGACCGCTGCCTGATGGCCCACGGCGTCGAGGGCCGCACGCCGTTCCTTGATCCCGGCGTCGCCGAGGTCGCCTACCGCCTCCCCGATGCCCTGAAAGTCCGTGGCGGCCGGGGCAAATGGCTGCTGCGGGCGTGGCTCGACGGCCAGCTTCCCGAGGCCCGCCCGTTTGCCCGCAAACGCGGCTTCACGGTCCCGGTCGGCGAATGGATCGCCCGCCGGGGCGCCCGCCTGGGCCCCCTGGTGGCGGCCCAACCCGGCGTTGAGGAGGCCTGTCACCCGGCCGCCGTCCGCCGCCTGTTTGCGTCGCCCGGCGACAAGGGCGGCGCGGCGGCATGGAACCTCCTCTTCTTCGCCCTGTGGCACCACACCCACATAAGGGGCCTGCCGACTGCCGGCGACGTCTTCGAAACCCTGGCCGAGACAAGGTGAGGACCGCTGGTAAAAAGTGTCGTATTATTCATGTGCTGAGTATCCGCGTATCGCAAATGTATAGGGAGGATACGCCATGGCGACCTACATCGCCCTGATCAACTATACCGAAAAGGGCATCGGCAACATCAAGGACTCTCCCCAGCGGCTCGACGCCGCGAAGAAACTGGCTTCGAGTCTCGGGGGCAGCATCAAGGAATTCTATCTGACCATGGGGGCCTATGACCTGGTCGCCGTTTCGGAGTTCCCGGACGACGAGGCGGCCGCCAGGTTCATGCTGACCCTGGGTTCGTCCGGCAGCGTCCGCAGCACAACGCTCAGGGCGTTCCCCGAGGAAACATTCAGGGACATCATCGCCTCGCTACCGTAGGCGGAGGAGTTCGGCGATCAGGCCGGCGGTCTCGGCATCGCCGACACCGTCGATGCGCTCAGGGCGGAAGTGGCGTTGGAAGGCGCCGATGGCCACCGGCACGTCGGCGGTGGGGTAGCCGTACTCGGCCAGCATCCGCGCCACGTCGTCCGGGTTTCCGTCCCCGGCGCCGGCCGGCCACAGGCCGATGCCGGCCGCCGCCAGGCGGCGCCAGTCGAAGCGCTCGCCGGGGTCGCGCTTGCGCCCGGGGGCGACGTCGGAGTGGCCGACCACGTTGGGCGGCTGGATCGGATGGCGGGCCAGGATGTCCAGCCCCAGCTCCTCGAGGGCCGCCATCTGAAGCTCGGGGAAATCGCGGTAGCCGAACTCGTGGCCGGGGTTGACCAACTCGATGCCCAGCGAACGGCCGTTGACGTCCCCGTTCCCGCGCCACCAGGATTTCCCGGCGTGCCAGGCGCGGCGGTCCTCGTCGACCAGGGGGACGACCGTGCCGTCGTCGTCGATCAGGTAGTGGGCGCTGACCCGGGAGCGGGGATCGCCGAGCCGGTCCAGGGCGGCGGCGGCGCTCTCCATGCCGGTGTAGTGGAGGACCAGCATGTCGATCGCCGTCCCGGGGGGGCGGGCGTCGTGGTTTCGCGTAGCGGCCATAGCTCCACTCTAGCGGATTTTCGCCGCCCGTGGCCGGCGAAGCTGGACCGCGGCGACTCCGAACAGGACCACCGCGCCGCCGACCATCTTTTCCCAGGTCAGCTCCTCGCCCAGCACCACCACCCCGGCGGCAATGCCGGCCACCGGCGTCAACAGGGCGAAGGGGGCGAGCCGGCTCAGCTCGTAGCGGCCGATCAGCCGGTACCACAGCCCGTAGGCGCAGACCGAGGCGGCGAGCGCGGCATAGACGATGGTCCCCCAGCCCACCCAGTCGGCGTTGCGCACCGCCGCCATCTGGCCGTCTTCGAGCAGCGCCGAGGCGAGAAGGAGTTGGGGCGCCGCCATCAGCGCCATCCAGGCGTTCAACTGGAAGACGCCGATCGCCCCCAGCCGCTTGATCTGGACGTTGGCCAGCCCCCACGAGACGGTGGCGCCGAGGATCATCGCCAGGTGCCCGAGGCTGGAGGCGGTCGTAGGCTCGCCGGCCAGGATGACGACGCCGAGGAAGGCCACCGCCATGCCGGCGCCGCGCCACCAGCCGATCCGGTCGCCGAGGACGAGCCAGGCGAAGAACACGCTGAACGGCCCCCCCAACTGGACCACCACCGCCGCCACCGACGCATCGACGCCGGTCATGCCGGCGAAGACGAGCCCGAAATGGAGGCTGCCGAAGGTCACCGAGAGCAGGGCCACCGCCCTCATCCTTCCCCTCGGCGGGGGGGTGAACGGCAGCAGCACCAGGGCCACCAGGGCGAACCTGAGTCCGGTCATGAACAGCGGCGGGAACTGGCCGACCCCGATCTTGATGGCCGCGAAGTTGAGGCCCCAGATCAGCGAGGCGGCGAGGACGGCGAGAATATCGACCGGCTTCATGGCCCGCCGTTCAAGTCTGCCCCCGGTGCTTGCGGATGCTGTCGTGGGCGGCGTTGATGGCCGCCATCTTCTCGTTGGCCAGGTCGATGAACTCCTGGGGCATGCCCTGGGCGATCAGGGTATCGGGGTGGTATTCCCGGCTCAACCGGTGGTAGGTCTTCTTGAGATCGCTGTCGGAGGCCTCCGGCTTGAGGCCCAGCACCGCATACGGGTTGGCGTCGCCGGTCCCCAGGCGAACGGTGCGGATGCGCTCGAAGGCGCGGGAGTCGAAGCCGAAGATGGCGGCGACCCTGGACAGGTAGTCGAGCTCCGCCTGGTCGACGGCGCCGTCGGCCTTGGCGATGTGGAACAGACCGCCGAGCAGCTCCTCGAGCACCGCCGGGCGGCCGGCGAACATGCCCGCGATCTGTTCGGCGTAGGGTTCGAAGCCCTGGGCGTCGGCCCGCGCCTCGTCGAACAGCCGGCCGACGTTCGCCATCTCGCTCGGCGGGATGTTGAAGACCTGCTTGAAGGCAGCGACCTCGTTGCTGGTCACCACGCCGTCGGCCTTGGCCATCTTGGCGCTGAGCACGATGATGGCGATGGTGAAGGCGACCTGGTGGGCCTCGTCCTGGCTGACGGCGTCCTGGCGGACGGCGCCCCCACCGCGTTGCTTCGCCCGGTCCACGGCATGGCCGGCCGCCGCCCCCAGCAGCGCCCCCAACGGACCGGCGACGGCGAACCCGGCGACGCCGCCGATGACTTTTCCCCAGATGCTCATGACGTGGCTGCCCGACTGGTTCCCCATGACCCTACAGGATAGTCCCCCGCCGGTGCTAGTGGTCTAAGTCTAACATATGGCACCCATACGACGGCTCTCCGAGTTCACCCGGCCAGGCGCGTGGCGCGCCGTGATGCCGGGACATCACCAGCGCCGCGCAACGCCGCCGGTGAGCTCGGAGAGCCGTCGTATGAATACCATATGTTAGACTTAGACCACTAGTGGCCTGATCGCCGTGGCGGATGAATCGAAAAAAGGCAGTATTTACATGTGTTTTATCAGTATTTGATTATTCTAATATATTGATGTTTCTTGCACCGTGCTTTATTTTGGTTATTCTCTCGAACGTAACGGATTTGGAGGAGGCCGCCATGCCTCGGTTCGCATTCCTTGTTCGGCCGAGTTTCCTGGCAACGGTGTGCGTGTTGACGGCGGCCTTCGTCGCCGTCCCGCTGGCCATCGATTTCGGCGATTCCTCGCTGATCCCCTCGGCCGCCCTGGCCAAGGGCGATGGCGGCCAAGGCGGCGGCCAGGGCGGCGGCCAAGGCGGCGGCCAGGGCGGCGGCCAGGGCGGCG
>CAZWEZ010000158.1:0-3632 GCA_964632795.1 uncultured Thalassospiraceae bacterium
AACTGATACCAGCGATCCTCATTCCTGACCCCTTCGGGCGGCGCAGGCCACTAGTACTGACTTTCCTTCTCACGGCAGCGGTACGAACGGCGGCCGTTGTGTGGTAAACACATCCGAATCGGGTTCGGGGACCTCGTCATGTCCATGATGTCGTCGAGGAGGGATTGGCTGCAGATCGCCGGCATCGTCGTCGTCACGGTGGCCGTCGCCCTGGTCGCCGGCCGCAAGGCGCCGTTCGTCGGCATCGCCGAGAACTGGGCCAGCGACATCCGGATCTCGGAGTTCACCCCCCCCTCGCCGCTCGACGACGACATCGTGGTGCTGACGGTGACCGAGGACACCCTGGCCACCTTGGCCTACCGCTCGCCGCTCGACAGGGGGTTCCTGGCCCGCCTGCTGCGCTCCCTGGAGGCCAAGGGCGTGCGGGCGATCGGCATCGACGTGCTGTTCGACCAGGCGACCGAAGAGACCAAGGATGCGGACCTGCGCGCCATCCTGGGCTCGCTGAAGATGCCCGTCGTCGTCGCTTTCGCCGGCGACGGACTGACCAAGAGCCAGGCCGCCTTCCAGGACGCCTACCTGAAAGGGATCGACAAGGGCCTGGCCAACCTGCTCAAGGACCCTCGCGACGGAACTGTGCGCTGGATCTTCCCGGGGCGCATGGTGGACGGCGAACGGTTCCTCGGACTGGCCGGGGCGTTGGCGGCGAAGCTGGGGATTGCGGTTCCCGAGCGCACCATCCCCATGATCTACCGGATCGGCGGCGAGCAGGACCTGATCCCGTTCAAGATCTTCCCGGCCCATATCGCGCCGATGCTTCCCGGATCATGGCTGGCCGGCAAGATCGTCCTCGTCGGCGCCGATCTCGACCTGACCGACCGCCACCGGACGCCGTTCACCACCACCCGGGGACTGACCAAGGGACGGTTCCCCGGGGTCGTCCTGCACGCCATGGCCCTGGCCCAGTTGATCGAGGGAAGCGAACCGCCCGACTTCGGGATCTGGGCCGAGACCGGGTTGCTGCTGGCGATGGCCGTCCTCGGCATCTTCATGGCCAGCATCGACATCCCCCTGCCGGCCCGGGGACTGGCCAACATACTGGCCATGGCGGTGCTGTGGGCCGGCGGGGTGGCCCTGTTCCGCTATAGCGGGGTGATGATGACGCTGGTCGCGCCGAGCGGGGCCTTCGTCCTCGCCTTCGGCGTCGGCATGTCCTTTTTCCGGCGCCAGGAACGGCGCCAGAAGAAGTTCCTCCGCCGCGCCTTCGCCAGGTACGCGGCGCCCCAGGTCGTCGACCAGCTGCTCGCCGACCCGGACAGCCTCAAACTGAGCGGCGAGAAACGCGAGCTGACCTTCCTGTTCACCGACCTCGCCGACTTCACCACCTTCTGCGAGAAGGTCGATCCCGAGGTCTGCGTGCCGGTGCTCAATGCCTACCTGGACGGCCTGTGCCGGATCCTGATGGACCACGGGGGGACGCTCGACAAGATCTCGGGCGACGCCGTCAACGGCATCTTCGGCGCCCCCGTCGAGCAGCCCGACCACGCGGCGCGCGCCATCGCCTGCGCCATCGACATGGACGGCTTCGGGCTCCGCTTCGCCGCCGAGCAGAGCCGCGGCGGGATCGATTTCGGGATCACCCGGATCGGCGTCCACACCGGCGTCGCCACGGTCGGCAACTTCGGGGGCGATACCCGGTTCCACTACACGGCTCACGGCGACGCCATCAACACCGCGGCCCGCCTGGAAAGCGTCAACAAATACCTGGGCACCCGGGTGTGCATCAGCGGCACCACCACCGCCGGCTGTCCGGACATCCGCTTCCGGCCCTCCGGAGACCTGATCCTCAAGGGCAAGAGCGTCCCCACCGCGGCCTTCCAGCCGTTGAGCGAGGCCGAGGCGGAGGCGCCTGAAATCGCGGCCTACCTCGCCGCCTACCGGCTGCTGGCCGAGGAACGCCCCGAGGCCCGGGAGGCCTTCGCCGCGGTCCTCGAGAGCAACCCCGAGGACAGCCTGGCCAGGTTGCATCTGAAACGCCTCGAGGCCGGCGAGACCGGCACCGTCATCCGCCTCAAGGAGAAATGACGGCGGCGGAAGTTTCTGATACCATCGAGTCCGGCCCGGCAAGCCGTCCGGGGAGTTTGGAGATGGCGAAAAGCATCGACCAGGGCGAGCCCTCTTCCGCCGAGGCCAACGGCAAGGCGCTGGCGCGGGCGATCGACCCGGAGCGGATCGATGACCACCAACGGGACTCCCTGATCCGCAAGGTCCGCCGGCTGGTCGCCAAGCACCCCCGGGAAACCCTGTCGGTGATCCGCGACTGGATGCAGCGCGACCTCTGAAAAGGGTATTACGGCTGGTCGCCGCCTTGCCATACGTGGACCCGGTTGCGGCCGGCCTTCTTGGCCGCGTACATGGCCGCGTCGGCGCGGTCGATGACCGTCTTGACCGGCTGGTCGGGGGCCAGCTCGGCGATGCCGAAGGAGGCGCTGACCGAGATATGGGAGCCGTCGTGGAGGGGTATCCGCTGGCGCCTGAGGCCGCGCCGCAGGCGGTCGAGCACCCCCTTGGCGGCCCCCGACGCGGTGTTGGGCAGCATGACCACGAACTCCTCGCCGCCGTAGCGGTAGAACTGGTCGTAGCGGCGCACGTTGTCGAGCAGGTAGCGGGCGATGTACTGCAGCACCCGGTCCCCGGCATGGTGGCCGTGGGCGTCGTTGACCGCCTTGAAGCGGTCGAGGTCCATCATCGCGATCGAACACGTCCGGCCCGACCGCCGGCTTCGCTCGCGTTCTTGTTCGAGCCGGGGCAGCAACACGAAGCGGTTGGCGACGCCGGTCAGCGGATCGGTGTAGCGCAACAGCTCCCAGGCCTCGTTGAGCAGCTTGCGCATGCTCCGCTTGAACCTGTCGACGCCTTCGTTGAAGGCCTCGTAGCGGGCCAGCGAAACCTCGCCCCCGGCGGCGGTGGTCTCGGCCAGCCCCCGCGCCAGGTCGTGCATCTCGCGGTGGAACCCCCCGGCCTCGGCGAACCCCGGGTGGCTCTCGAGGAAGCGGTTGACCTGTCCGTGGTGCCAGTTGGCGAAGTCGTGCCCGAGGTAGGAGTCGGCGGCCAGGTCCCCGGGATCGGGCTCGGTCCGGCAGGCCAGCATGGTGTTGAACTTCCGGATCCAGGCCCGGTAGGCGGCCATCGCGTGCTCGAGCTCGTCCACCACCGCCTCGGCGTCGGTGGTGGTCAGCGGCGGGAATGCGTGTTCCTCGGGAATGGCGGGGCCCTCCCATCGGCGGCGGAATGCGATCCCGAAGGATGCCCTTTTCCGGCCCCGAAACAAAGGACTTTACGCGCCTCGGCTTGGCCTTCCGGGCCTCGGCGCCCGTCTCCGCCTGCCTTGCGCCCGAGGCCGGTTTCGCGATAGATGGAGCAGCCTAATACCAAGGCGCACTGATAATGACCCATAGAGACGGCTTTCCAAGGCTTTCGCCCTTGAGCGTGGTCCGCCGTGATGGCGGCCCATCACAAGGGCCGCGCGACGCTGTCCGAAAGCCTTGGAAAGCCGCCGTTCCGGTCGCCTCGGCGGGCCGCCGGAGGGCGTCGGAAAGCCTTGACGATGTCACCGCATCGCCGGCGGCTTT
>CAZWEZ010000159.1:0-3618 GCA_964632795.1 uncultured Thalassospiraceae bacterium
AAAGCCTTGGAAAGCCGTCTCTATGGGTCATTATCAGTGCTCCTTGGTATTAGCCTCTTCGACCAGGCCGTTCTCGAGCTTGGCCCGGGCGGTCTCGATGAGATCGGGTTCGGGATCGAGGGTCAGGGCCCGGCGCCACTGGAAGCGCGCTTCCTGGCGCCGTCCCACCCGCCAGTAGACGTCGCCCAGGTGGTCGTTGATCACCGGGTCCTCCGGGCGCAGTTCGACCGCCCGCTCCATTTCGACGACCGCCTTTTCGAACTCGCCCAGCCGGTAATAGGCCCAGCCCATGCTGTCGACGATGTAGCCGTCGGTGGGACGCAGTTGGACCGCCTTGCGGATCATCTCCTGGGCCCGTTCGAGGTTGATCCCCTGATCGACCCAGGAGTAGCCGAGGTAGTTGAGCACGTAGGGCTGGTCGGGTTCGAACTCCAGCGCCTGCAGGAAATCGGCCTCGGCGCGCGGCCATTGTTTGGACTGCTCCAGGGAAATGCCCCGCGAATAGAACAGGATCCAGTGCTGGGGCTCCAGCTTGCCGATCCGGGCCTGGGCCAGGTCGTAGGCCTCGATGGCCTCGCTATGGCGTTCGCGCCGGCGCAGGAGGTCGCCGAGCCTGATCACCGGTTCGGCTTTCCCGGGGTGGTCGGCGGCCATTGCGCGGAGGTGTTCCTCGGCCTCCGCGGGGCGCTCCAGGTCGTCCAGGTTGTCGGCGATGCGCAGGCGGGTCGACCACGAATAGGGCGAGTCCTTGTCGATGACGCCGTAGAGGGCGTTGGCCTCTTCCAGCCGGCCGTCGGCCTCCAGCATGTTGCCCACCAGGGCCTGGAGGACGGGGAAGTCCGGCCTCAGGTAGAGCGCCAAGCGCCCGAACATCAACGCCGTCTCGCGGGCGTTCTGCTGGTTCAGCGAGCCGGCGATCTCGAACAGGCCCTCGGCGACGCCGTCGACCGCCGAGGTCACCTCCGGTGCCGGCGCTCGGCCCGATTCGAGGCGGGCCAGGGCCGGCTCGAGAAGCGGCGTGCCCGGGTTGGCGTCGAGGAACGTCCGGTACAGGTCCATGGCCTTTTCGGGCTGGCCGATACGTTCGTGGAAGGTGCCGATCAACTCGACCAGGCGCAGCGACAGTCCGCCCTGGATTTCGGTGGCGGCCAGATACCCCTTCTCCGCGGCTTCCATGTGTCCGCTGAAATCGTTGATCAGGGCGCCGTGGAGTTGGGACAGGGCCTTGAATCGTTCGTTCCCGTTCAGCGGCGCGAGGGCCTCCAGGGCGGCCTCGGCGCCTTCGCCGAGACCGACCTTCACCCAGGCCTTCAGCAACGGCACCATGAAAATGTTGAGGCCGGTGATCTCCTGCCCGCCCAGCCGCGCCTCGGCCTCGGCGAAGCGCCCCGCCTTGATGTCGTCGATCACCACCGCCAGGTTGGCGAAGGGCGCCTTGGGGTCGATGGCGACGAAGTCGCGGGCCAGTTCCATGGCCCGGTCCATGCGGCCGTTCATGGTCGTCATGACGAAGGTCCGGCGCATCAGGTTGGGGGCCTCGGGGTCTATCGCCAGCGCCGCGTCGAGGTAGTCGGCGGCCCGCGGCAGGTCGTAGGCGGCCTGGGCGTGGCGGCCGGCGAGGTAGTTCCCCATCAGCGTCCGGCCGGGCGAAAAGGTCTCGGCGACGTCGGTTCCGCCGCTATCCCCGTTGCCGGCGGCCACGCAGGCCACCGGCAACAGCAATACCGCCATCGCGGCGGCAAGGCGGTGCAGGCGCGTCCCCGGCGTCGGCCAGGCGAAGGGTCTGTTCGAGGCGATCATTGTTTCATCTCAATATTATACCATGGCCCGAGCTCTTACATATTGGGGTAATTGGGGCCGCCGCCACCCTCGGGCACCACCCAATCGATGTTCTGGCTCGGGTCCTTGATGTCGCAGGTCTTGCAGTGGACGCAGTTGGAGAAGTTGATCTGCAGCTTGGGCTCGCCGGACTCCTCGACGAACTCGTAGACCCCGGCCGGGCAGAACCGCGCCTCCAGCCCGTCGTAGTCGGCCAGGTTGACGCTCACCGGCACCGTATCGTCCTTGAGCCTCAGGTGGCAGGGCTGATTCTCCTCGTGCACCGTGCCCGAGAGGTAGACCGAGGACAGGCGGTCGAAGGTCAGCACGCCGTCCGGCTTGGGGTAGTCGATCCGGGGACACGCCGCGGCCTTCTTGGTCGCCGCGTGGTCCTCGTGGTGGTGCAGCGTCCACGGCGCCCGGCCGCGAAGCAGGAAGGTGTCGAGGCCCGAATACAGGAAACCGCCGACCAGCCCCCAGCGGAACGACGGCCGGATGTTGCGGGCCCTGTACAGCTCGTCCCACACCCAGGATTTCCGGAGGGCTTCGGAATACGCTCTCAGCTCGCCGCCCTCGCCGGCCAGGGCGTCGGCGATCGCCTCGGCGGCCAGCATGCCCGACTTCATGGCGGTGTGGGTGCCCTTGATCTTGGGCACGTTGGTGAAGCCGGCGGTGGCCCCGATCAGGGCGCCGCCGGGGAAGGTCAGCCTGGGGATCGACTGCAAGCCGCCCTCGTCGATCGCCCGCGCCCCGTAGGCGACGCGCCGGCCGCCCTCGAAGAAGGGGCGGATCGCCGGGTGGGTCTTGAAGCGCTGGAACTCGTCGAAGGGGCTGAGGTGGGGGTTGGGGTAGTCGAGACCGACGATGAAGCCGACCGCCACCTGGTTGTCCGCGAGGTGATAGAGGAACGAGCCGCCGTAGGTGTCGACGGGCAGCGGCCAGCCGGTGGTGTGGACGATCAGGCCCGGCTGGTGCCTGGCCGGGTCGATCTCCCACAGCTCCTTGATCCCGGTGCCGTAGACCTGGGGGTCGCAGTCGGCGCCCAGGTCGAAACGCTCCCTCAAGGCCTTGGTCAGCGAGCCGTGGCAGCCCTCGGCGAACAGGGTGTACTTGGCGTGGAGTTCGACCCCGGGTTGGTGGTTGGGGCCCGGCTGGCCGTCGCTGTCGAGCCCCATGTCGCCGGTGGCGATGCCCTTGACCGATCCGTCCTCGTGGTAGAGCACCTCGGCAGCCGCGAAACCGGGGTAGATTTCCGCCTCCAGCCCCTCGGCCTGCTCGCCCAGCCAGCGGCAGACGTTGGCCAGGCTGACGATGTAGTTGCCGTGGTTGTTCATCTGCGGCGGGGTCGGCAGGGGGATCGCCTTGTTCTCGGTGAGGAACAGCAGGCGGTCCTCGCCGGCCGGGGTGTCGAGCGGCGCTCCCTTGTCCTTCCACTGGGGAATCAACTCGTCCAGCGCCCGGGGTTCGAGGACCGCGCCCGACAGGATATGGGCGCCCACCTCCGAGCCCTTCTCGACCACGCACACGGCGATCTCGCGGTCGCGCTCGGCGGCCAGTTGGCGCAGCCGGATGGCGGCCGACAGCCCGGCCGGGCCGGCGCCGACGATGACCACGTCGAATTCCATCGATTCCCGTTCCATCGGCTGTCTCCTGGTGTCGTGCCCGGTTGCGATCGGTTGCCGATACCTTAGACGCCCTGCTATGGTCGGGCAATGTCCCAACCCCTTTCGCCCCGCCGAATCCTCGACTGGTACCTGGAGGCCGGCGTCGACGAGACCATCGGTGAAGCGCCGGTGGACC
>CAZWEZ010000160.1:0-3580 GCA_964632795.1 uncultured Thalassospiraceae bacterium
CGAATCGCTTCGCCAGCGAATCGAGCTGTTGCGCGCCGCCACCGACAGGCTAGCCGGCGAGATCGCGGAGCGCTTCCCGGACTATGCCG
The DNA here is from genome assembly GCA_964632795.1 of uncultured Thalassospiraceae bacterium. Lineage (GTDB taxonomy): Bacteria > Pseudomonadota > Alphaproteobacteria > Rhodospirillales > 2-02-FULL-58-16 > CAZWEZ01. Next base: position 90 of record CAZWEZ010000160.1, read on the forward strand.
AGTTGGTCGATCCGAAACCGGCGACCGTCGCCCAGGCGCGCGCCTTCCTGCGCCCCGGCGAGGCGCTGATCGCCACCTACGTCGGCCGGCAGCGGACCTTTGTCTGGGCGGTGCCGGCGTCGGGGCCGGTCGCCTTCGCCGCCGTCGAACTGGGCGGCGAGGACCTGGCCGACATGGTGGGCCTCCTGCGCGCCGCCCTCGATCCCCAGGCCACGACCCTTGGCGACATCCCCGACTTCGACGTCGTCGCCGCCCACAACCTCTATCGGCAGCTGCTGGAACCGGTGAAGGAAGGCTGGGGCGACGCCGACAGCCTGCTGGTGGTGGCCCATGGGCCGCTCGGCTACCTGCCGTTGTCGGTGCTGCCCACCGAGCCGGTCGCGCTGCCGCCCGAGGGCGGGGCGCTGTTCGCCAACTACCAAGGGGTGCCCTGGCTGGCGCGTTCCCACACCCTGACCGTGCTGCCCTCGGTGGCCTCGTTGAAGATCTTGCGCGACCTGCCGCCGGGCGCCGCCGGGCGCAAGGCCTTCGCCGGCTTCGGCGATCCCTGGTTCAGCGCCGAGCAGGCGGCGGCGGCCAAGGCGGTGCGCGAACCGGCGCCGACCATCGACCTGGCCAGCCGCGGCGCCCTCAAGGTGCGCGGCCTGCCGGTGCGCCTGCGCGCCGCGCCGGCGACCGCCGGGCTGAGCAGCGCCGAGCTGGCCCGACTGCCCCGCCTGCCCGACACCGCCGACGAGATCCGCTCGATCGCGGTGGCACTGAACGCCGACCTGACCACCGACGTCTTCCTCGGCGAACGGGCCAGCGAGGGCATCGTAAAGAGCATGGACCTTTCCGGCCGCAAGGTGCTCGCCTTCGCCACTCACGGCTTGGTGCCCGGCGACCTCAACGGCCTGACCCAGCCGGCATTGGCGCTGTCGGCGCCCGAGGTCGCCAACGATCCCGACAACGACGGCCTGTTGACCATGGGCGAGATTCTTGGCCTCAAGCTGGACGCCGACTGGGTTGTGTTGTCCGCCTGCAACACCGCCTCGGGCGACGGCGCTGGCGCCGAGGCGGTGTCGGGACTGGGCCGGGCCTTCTTCTACGCGGGTACCCGCGCCCTGCTGGTCAGCAACTGGCCGGTCGAGACGACAAGCGCCAAAGCTCTGACCACTGATCTTTTCAAGCGCCAGGCGGCCAATGACAATCTGACTCGTGCCGAGGCGTTCAGGCAGTCCATGCTGGCCCTGATCGATGGACCGGGGTACGTGGACCCTGAGAGCGGCAAGACCGTTTTCTCGTACGCTCATCCGATCTTTTGGGCACCGTTTAGCTTGATTGGCGACGGCGGCGGAGCGGCACCGCAAAGCTAATACCAACCTGCACTAATAATGACCCATAGAGACGGCTTTCCTCCTACCCGGCGACACGCCGAGGCGATCTCTATGGGTCATTATTAGTGCAGGTTGGTATGAGCCAATGGAGTGTCGCCACGGCACCTTCGCGGGATGTTCGAAGAGCCGGAAAAACCCCTCTCACTCGGCGGGCAGGGGCAGCGCCTGGCCGGTAAGGGCGAGGGTTTCGCGGGCCCGGGCGGCTTCCTGCTGGCGGGCCCACATGGCGGCGTAGACATCGCCGGCGGCCAGCAGCTGGAGGTGGCTGCCCCGCTCGACGATGCGTCCCGCCTCCAGGACCAGGATCTCGTCGGCGTCGACCACGGTCGACAGGCGGTGGGCGATGACCAGGGTGGTGTTCTCGGCGGAGACCTCGTTCAGCGAGTCCTGGATCTCCTTCTCGGTGTGGGAATCCAGCGCCGAGGTGGCCTCGTCGAACAACAGGATGCGCGGCCGCTTGAGGATGGTGCGGGCGATGGCGACCCGCTGCTTCTCGCCGCCGGACAGCTTGAGTCCGCGCTCGCCGACCAGCGCCTGGTAGCCGTCGGGCTGACTCATCACGAAGTCGTGGATGCGGGCCAGCCGGGCCGCCTCCTCGACCTCGGCCGGGCTCGCCCCGGGGCGGCCGTAGGCGATGTTGTAATAAACCGTGTCGTTGAACAGCACCGTGTCCTGGGGGACGATGCCGATCGCCGCGCGCAGCGACTCCTGGGTGACGTCGCGGATGTCCTGGCCGTCGATCGTGACCCGTCCCGAATCGACGTCGTAGAAGCGGAACAGGATGCGCGAGATGGTGGACTTGCCCGAGCCGCTGGGGCCGACGATGGCCACCGTGTTGCCGGCCGGAACCCGGAACGACACCTTCTTCAGCACCGGCATCCGGGGATCGTAGCTGAACGACACCTCCTCGAAGGCGATCTCGCCGCCGTTGACCGCCAGCGCAACCGCGTCCGGGGCGTCGGCGACCTCGGCCTTCACCTCGAGGAGTGAGAACATGTCCTCCATGTCGGTCAGCGACTGCTTGATCTCGCGGTACACGAAGCCGAGGAAGTTGAGGGGCAGGAACAACTGGATCAGGTACGAGTTGACGAGCACGAAGTCGCCGACGCTCATCGTCCCCCCGGCCACCCCGTAACCGGCCATCACCATGACCACGGTCAGGCCGCCGGCGATGATCGCCCCCTGGCCGATGTTGAGCAGCGAAAGCGTGGTCTTGCTCTTCACCGAGGCCTGTTCGTAGGTCTCGAGCGAGGAGTCGTAGCGCCGCGCCTCGTGGCTCTCGTTGCCGAAGTACTTGACGGTCTCGAAGTTGAGCAGCGAGTCGATGGCCTTGGTGTTGGCCTCGCTGTCGCTCTCGTTCATCACCCGGCGGTACTTGATCCGCCATTCGGTGATGCCCAGCGTCCAGGCGATGTAGCCGCCGACGTTGACGAACGTGATCAGGGCGTACCACACGCCGTACAGCTTCCACAGCACGCCGCACACCAGCAGGATCTCGAGCAGCGTCGGCAGCACGTTGAACAGCATGAAGTTGAGCAGGAACTCGATGCCCTTGGTGCCCCGTTCGACGGCCCGGCTGACGCCGCCGGTCTTGCGTTCCAGGTGGAAGCGCATCGACAGCCGGTGCAGGTGGCGGAAGGTCCTGAGCCCGGCCTGGCGGATGGCCCGCGCCGCGACCCGGGCGAACACCGCGTCGCGCAGCTCGCCGAAGCCCAGCGCCATCACCCGCGCCCCCCCGTAGGCGACGAGCAGCATCACCGGCACCACCAGGATCGCCCCGGCGTCCACCGTCAGGGCGTCCACCGCGTACTTGTAGAACATCGGCACCACCACGTTGATGGCCTTGGCCAGGACCAGGAAACCGATCGCCAGGACGACCCGCGTCCGCAGCTCCGTCTCGCCGGTCGGCCACAGGTAGGGCAGCAGGGTGCGGATGGTCCTGAGGTCGTTGCGCGAGCCCGTGCGGGGCGGGCTGGGGGGGCGTCTCTTTACCATGGTCGCTCTCAATATAGGTTCGCGGCGGCCGGGATGCCATCGGCGCTCCCCTTCCTCCGGGCATTTGCGAGGTTTTTGGCAAGTTTGTTTCGGTCGGCCTTTGGCTTTGCTATAGTCCGG
>CAZWEZ010000161.1:0-3566 GCA_964632795.1 uncultured Thalassospiraceae bacterium
ATCAACAAGGACGAGGAGGCGCCGATCTTCCAGGTCGCCGACTACGGCCTGGTCGAGGACCTGTTCAAGGCCCTGCCCGCGCTTTCGGCCGAACTGGACAAGTAATCTTTTGGGGAACATGACATGCCCGTGACGATCAACAAAGTCGGCATCATCGGCGCCGGGCTGATGGGCAACGGCATCGCCCACGTCTGCGCCCAGGCCGGCCTCGACGTCTACCTGGCCGACATCGCCGAAGAGCCGCTGGCCAAGGCGATGGCGACCATCGAAAAGAACCTCGCCCGCCAAGTGGCCAAGGACAAGATTACCGAGGCCGACAAGGAACAGACCTTGAAGCGCATCGTCACCGGCGTCGGCATCGGCGGCTTCAAGGACTGCGACCTGGCCATCGAGGCGGCGACCGAGGTAGAGAGCCTCAAAAAGGACATCTACAAGAAGCTGTGCCCGGCGCTCAAGCCCGAGGCGCTGCTGGCCACCAACACCTCGTCGATCTCGATCACCCGGCTCGCCTCCTACACCGACCGTCCCGGAAAGTTCGTCGGCATGCACTTCATGAACCCGGTGCCGATGATGGAGCTGGTCGAGTTGATCCGCGGCATCGCCACCGATCCCGAGGCCTTCGAGGCGATCCGCGAGTTGACCGTCAAGCTGGGCAAGACCCCGGTCAGCTCCGAGGACTTCCCGGCCTTCATCGTCAACCGGATCCTGATGCCGATGATCAACGAGGCGGTCTACACCCTGTACGAGGGGATCGGCTCGGTGGCGGCCATCGACAAGGCGATGAAGCTCGGCACCCACCATCCGATGGGACCGCTGGAGCTGGCCGACTTCATCGGTTTGGACACCTGCCTGGCGGTGGTCCAGGTGCTCCACGAGGGCCTGGCCGACACCAAGTACCGGCCGTGTCCGCTGCTGGTCAAGTACGTCGAGGCCGGCTGGCTGGGCCGCAAGAGCGGGCGGGGCTTCTACGACTACTCGGGCGACGAGCCGGTGCCGACGCGCTAGAAAAGAATGGTGACAGCGAAAATGGTGACTGAGATTAATGGTGACTGTATATAATTAATTTCTTTAATTAATTATATACAGTCACCATTAATCTCAGTCACCATTTTCGCTGTCACCATTCTTTTCTGATTCGGCCAGCCATTCCTCGATCAGCCAGCGGGCGATGGTGTCGGAGCGCGGCAGGTGCCTGCCCGTTTCCCCGAAACCGGCGATCTCGCGGCGGGTGAACCAACGGGCGTCCTCGAGCTCCGAATCGTCGAAGCGGATGTCGAAGGTCCGCGCCCGGGCCCGGAAGCCCAGCATCAGCGCCGAGGGGAAGGGCCAGGGCTGGGACGCCCGGTAGCGGACCTCCTCGACCTCGACCCCGGCCTCCTCCAGGACCTCGCGGGCGACCGCCTCTTCCAGGCTCTCGCCGACCTCGACGAAGCCGGCCAGCGTCGAATACGTGCCGGCCGGCCACTGGGGCTGGCGGGCCAGCAGGCAGGCCCCGCCCGCGCCGCCGCCCTCGCGGGTGACCAACATGATCACCGCCGGGTCGGTGCGCGGGAAGTGCCGGCGACGGCACTTCTCGTTCGAGCACCGGCGCGCGTGGCCGCCCTCGCGGGGTTCGGTGGGATGGCCGCAGTCGCCGCAGAACCTGGTGTGGCGGTGCCAGAACATGAGCCCCCGGGCATAGGCCAGCAGGGCCCCGGTGTGGCGGTCCAGCAGCGCCCCGGTCCGGCGCAGGTCGATGAACTCCCCGCCGCCGGTCAAGGCGGCCAGCTCCGCTTCCTGGCGCGACGAGACGTCGGCAGCGAAGCAGGCGGTATCGCCCTCCAGTCCCAGCAGGGCGACATGATCGGCGATGGCGAGGAGCTTGCGGGCGTCGGCCCCCGACAGGGTGAAGACGGTGGGCCGGGCGCCGCCGGCGTCGCCGGGAACGATCAGGTTGCGGTTGCGCCACACCGGGACGATCCGCGTCCCGTCATCGTCCAGGCGGCGCTCGATCCAGGCCTGGTCGCGGCGCAGAAAGGCGGCCCGATCGAGGGCGATTCCGGTGTAATATATATCGCCGGACATGAAGCGAGCCTGCCACAGACCCCGGGTCCAGGCAACGCCACCGCCCGCCAACGAGTGGAATCATAAGTCCCGCGTGGTAACGGTTTGTTAGTTTTCGCTTGGTAAGCCTTTGAGGCGTTGGTATTTTTTGTGATTCGCCACTATTGCCCCATGCTGTGGGTTGGGGGTCGAGAGCAGACGATATGTTGATATCCTGGCGCACGGCCCAGGCCGTTTCGGTGGTCCTGGTCTTGTCGGCGTGCGCGTCGGCGGGTCAGGTTCGACCCGCCATGTTGGGGGGATGCCGCCCGGATGCCGACAAGCTCGTCGAGGCCGTTGACTGGTCCCGGGCGAGGACCGTCAACATCAGGATCAACAACGACGAATTCGACCCGATGATCCTCAACCTGACCCAGGACAACCCCTACGTCCTGCGCTTCGACAACCGCGACCCCTATTCGCACGCCTTCCGCGCCGCCGCGTTCTTCCGCTCCGTGGCCCTGGCCAAGGTGGTGGTCGACGAGCGCGAGTATTCCGAAACCTGCATCAACTCGATCACCGTCGGCGGCATGCAGACGGCGGAGTTGCGGCTGTTGACGATCGACGATGGACGCTTCGATTTCGGCGGCAACAACTTCCTGATCCCGTCGGGGGGCGTTATCGCCGTCAACCCCCGCCAGACCGTCTTCGTCCATCCCATGCTGCCCCGCGCCCCGGAGATTCTCGAGCCCGCGCCGGGCGAAACCGGGACTCCCGCCCCGGCCGATACGGTGGCTCCGGTGCCGGTCGAGACCGTCGAGCCCAATCCCTTCGACGCCGTCGAGCCGACCCAGGACGAGGACGGCCAGGTCAACCCCTTCGACGCCGTCGAGCCGATCCAGGACGAGGACGGCCAGGTCAACCCGTTCGACGCCGTCGAGCCGGAACCGGCCGAGGACGGCCCGCCGGCCCCCTTCGACACCGTCGAGCCGGAACCGGCCGAGGACGGCCAGCCGGCCCCCTTCGACGCCGTCGAGCCGGAACCGGCCGAGGACGGCGGCCCGGCCCTGTTCGAGACCGTCGAATCGAAATCGGACGGCCCCGTGGTCCCCGAGTCCTTCGACTACCAGGAACCCGAGATGCTGGCCCCGTCCGATTACGCCGAACCGGAGATGGTGACCTCCGAGCCCGCGGCGCCGGCGCCGGCGGCCAAGTCCCCGCTCCGCTCGCGGATCGATGCCCTGATCGACACCATGATCCGCTCCCTGTTCAAGCCCCAATGACCCTTGCGGAGCGCCCCCCCGGGGCTATAATCGAAAGCGGGAGGCTGGCGGCGGACAGGTCCCTCGCCAACCCGGTCAGGTCCGGAAGGAAGCAGCCGTAGCGAGTTCCGGCCTGGGTCGCCTTCCCGGCCTCCCACCTTATACCAAGGTGCACTGATAATGACCCATAGAGACGGCTTTCCAAGGCTTTCGGCTAGGAGCGTGGCCCGCCGTGATGGCGGCCCATCACAAGGGCCTCGCGACGACGTCCGAAAGCCTTGG
>CAZWEZ010000162.1:0-3479 GCA_964632795.1 uncultured Thalassospiraceae bacterium
CCTCGTAGGTAAAGGTGAACGGCCCCTTGCCGTAATAGTCCTCCATCTGCGGCATCACCGGGTTGTAGAACAGATTGATCATCTCCCAGAACCGCGACGCGACGCGCAAACTCGGTCCGTTCCCTCCGGGCCGGTGTTGCCAGCCGCCGCGGTATTTGTCCTGGTTCTCCCATTCCTTGGGATATCCGATGCCGGGTTTGGTCTCGACGTTGTTCCAGAACATGTATTCAGCACCTTCGCGGTTGGTCCACACGTTCTTGCAGGCGAGCGTGCAGGTGTTGCATCCGAGGCATTTGTCCAGGTTGAACACCACCGCCATTTGCTGTTTGATTTGCATGATCAGGCTCCCAATTCCAGGTCGCGTTCCTGATAGATCACTTTGCGTCCATCCTTCTCCATCGGCTTCTTGCGGATGAAGACGGCGCAGTCGCGTTCGGACGGGCTGGTGCCCCAATAGTTCAGGAAGTAGGTCCAGTTGGCATAGCCTCCGACCATGGTGGATGGGTTCATCATGATCCGCGTCGGCGCATTGTTGTTGCCCCCGCGCAGGTCGCTGACGCCCCTTTCCCGGGCCAGCGACGAGAACGGAACGTTCACGTGCCGTTCGCTGGCGTGGTACATGATCACGGTGTCCCTGGGGATGGTATGGCTGACCACGGCGCGGGCAACGACGATGCCGTTTTCGTTGTAGACCTCGATCCAGTCGTTGTCCTCGACGCCGATCTCGGTCGCGTCCTCGTGGTTGATCCAGACCGTCTGGCCGCCGCGGAACATGTTCAGCATGTGCCAGGTGTCGACGAACATGGAATGGATCTGCCACTTGCCGTGGGGCGTCAGAAAACGGAACACCTTCGAATTCGGCTCCATCTTCTCGACCTGCGCATCGCCGATCTTGACCATGTCGACCGGCGGCTTATACGTCGGCAGATGTTCGCCCAGCTCGCGGTAGATGCGGTGGTCGAAATAAATTTCCTGGCGGCCGGTCAGCGTATGCCACGGCTTGAGGGTCTCGACGTTCATCGTCCACGGGGCGTAGGTCCGGCCCGGGCTTTCGATCGCCGACCAGTGGGCCGAGGTGAGGCTGCGCCGTGGCTGCGAGATCAGGTCGGGGAAATTGTGTCGCACTTCCCGCTCCCCCTCGATCAGATGGGTGAGTTCAAGGCCGGTTTGTTTTTCCAGGGTCTCGAAAAACTTGTGCGAGATTTCGCCGTCGCTCTCCGGTGAAATGCGGAGGATGACTTCCGACACCTGCTGCGCCGATTCGAGCGAGACCTTCCCGTCTTTTTCGCCGACAAGGTAGCTTTTCTTCATCTCCTCGACCGCTTCGGTCAAATCGATGTTGATACCCTTGGCCCCGTATCCGCCAGGCTGACAGACCCTTGGTCCGAGAGTGGTATACATGTCGGCGATCTTGGTGTAATCGCGCGTCACCACCCGCACATTGGGGAAGGTCTTGCCGGGAATGGGTTCGGCTTCGCCGGCTTTCCAGTCGGTCATTTCGCCCATCGGCTGCGCCATTTCGTCCGGTGTATCGGTGATCAGCGCCGTCATCACCAGGTCTTCCACCGGTTCGGGGAAATGCTCCTTGGCCAGTTTGCTGACCTGCTCGGCGATATGCTTGAAGATCTCCCAGTCGTGGCGCGTTTCCCAGGCCGGATCGTGGGCCGGGGTGAAGGGGTGGAAGAAGGAGTGCAGATCGGTGCAGGTGAGGTCGTATTTCTCGTACCAATGTGCCGTCGGCAAAACGATGTCGGAATAGTTGGCCGACGAATCCATCCTCAGGTTGACGTTGTAGACCAGGTCGAGCTTGCCGAGGGGCGCCTCGTCGTGCCATTCGAATTCGTCGACCAGATCCTCGGAGCGGTCCTCGCCCAGCACGTTGTTGTGCGTGCCCAACAGGTGCTTCAGTGCGTATTCGTGGCCGCGCATCGAGGTGCCGATCAAGTTGCCGCGCCAGATCCATAGAACCTTGGGATGGTTCTCCGGCGCGTCGACATCGTTGAGGGCGAATTTGAGGTTGCCCTCCTTGAACTGCCTGGCGACCCAGTCCGCTACCTTTTGGTCGGTATCGCAGCCCGCCGCCCGCGCCTCCTTGAGCACTTCGATCGGGTTCTTCTTGTCGAACTGGGGGAAAAACGGCAGCCAGCCATTGCGCACCGCCAGGCTGTTCATCGTCGCGGAGTGCTGCCCCTTGGCCGGGAACTTCTCGGCCCACGGCGCCCACAGGGAATCGAGCGGCATGCCGTCGTAGCGCCATTGGTCGGTGTGGAAGTAGAAGTAGGACGTAGAGTTCATATGTCGCGGCGGCGTGCTCCAGTCGGTCGCCCCACCCAGCATGCCGATGGCGGCGAACGGCCGGATCTTTTCGGTGCCGACGTAGTGCGCGAATCCGCCGCCGTTTCTGCCCTGGCAGCCGGTGAGGATTCCCATCACGGCCTCCGCGCGGTAGATCAACGTCCCGCCGTGATACCAGTGCAGGATGCCCGTGCCGGTGATGAACAGGCACTTGCCGTGGGTCTTGTTCGCCGTGTCGGCCCATTCGCGGGCCACCCGCAGGACCAGTTCGCGATCGACCCCGGTTTCCTGTTCCTGCCAGGCCGGCGTGAACGTTTTGTCGGCATCGTCGTAATCGGCCGGATAGTCGCCGCCGAGGCCGCGGTCCACGCCGAACTGCGCCAACAACAGGTCATAGGCCGTGGTCACCCGGAGCGTCTTGCCGTCCACCGTGGTCACGGTCCGGCTTGGCACGCCACGGGACATGCCTATCGACAGGTTGCCTTTGCCATTCGTGGCGCCGAGTTCGGTGTCATAGGTGTCGGTGAAGTCGGCGAACTTGACCTGCACCGCTTGGTGATCTCCGTCGAGGCAGGTCAACAGCGGATCGAAGGCAGCACCTGTCGTCACGTCTTCGTTCTTGATGTTCCACCGGCCCGTCTTCTCCTTCTCCCAGCGGAAACCGACCGATCCACCGGGCAGGCGCAATTTGCCCGCCGCATCGAACATCGGCATCTTCCAATCGGCGTTCTCCTCGCCGGCGAATTCCTCGATGTCGCTGGCCCGTAGGAAGCGGCCCGCAAGGCAATCTCCGTCTTCCTGTTCATCGAGCACGACGAGGAACGGCAGGTTGGTGTATTGCTTCGTGTAATCGATGAAATACGGCGTCTTCTTTTCGAAGTGGAACTCCTTGAGGATCACATGGATGCACGCCAACAGGAAGGCGTGGTCCGTTCCCGCCCGCACCGGCACCCAGAGGTCGGCGAACTTCGTGATATCCGCGTAATCGGGCGAAAGATTGACGATCTTGCCGCCGTTGTATTTGTGTTCCGAGGCAAAGTGCGCGTCCGGCGTGCGGGTCATCGGAAGGTTGGAGCCCATCACGATCCAGTAGGCGCTCTGGTACCAATCGGCCGCTTCGGGCACGTCCGTCTGATCGCCCCACATCATCGGCATGATGTGCGGCAGATCGTGATACCACTCGT
>CAZWEZ010000163.1:0-3283 GCA_964632795.1 uncultured Thalassospiraceae bacterium
GTATCATCTAAATTGCACCCCTACGATCGCTTTTCCCGTTTCCTCGGCAGGAGGGAGGGCGCGGGCGATGGGTGCCCATCGGCAAGCCCTTCCGCCGCCCCGGGGGGCCCCGGGGGGTGCCCCCCCGATTTAAAATGCGGGGGGCGCCCCCGCGACCCCCGGGGCCCCGGGGGGTGCCCCCCCGATTTAAAATGCGGGGGGCGCCCCCGCGACCCCCGAGGGGACGGGAAAAGCGACCCTCCGGGGGGCGGGGGTGTCCCCCGGAACCCCCAGGGGGCGGCGTTGCGAGGCTTCCGGACGTCGTCGCGCGCCCCTTGTGGTGGATTGGCACCACGGCGCGGCACGCTCCTAGTCGGAAGCCTCGCAACGCCGTCGTAGGGGTGCAATTCAGATGATACAGGCCGCTAGGCAATTATTGCCGATCCGTTAACCTCTTTTTCACGATCCCCGCCTTAGCCTGTCGGCAATGAACAAGGGGTCCACGCCACCCCCGGCGAAGGACCCGTCATATTCGGGACGAGGGGAAAAGAGTGGACACAATTCTTCAAGCCCTGCGTAGCTTGGGCCCGACGCGACTCGCCGTGATGGGCGGCGTGGTGGTGGGCATGATCGCCTTCTTCATCTACCTCATCACCCGGCTGACGACCTCGCAGATGGAGTTGCTCTACGGCAATCTGGAGTCAGGCGATTCGTCGCGCATCGTCAGCGAGTTGAGCACCACCGGCGTTCCCTACGAGCTGAGGAACAACGGCACCGAGATCTATGTGCCGGCCAACGAGGTGGCCAGGATGCGCCTGGGGATGGCCGGCCAGGGGCTGCCCAGCGGCGGCACCATCGGCTACGAGATCTTCGACGACGCCGACGTCCTGGGGACCACCAACTTCGTCCAGAACATCAACCTGGTCCGCGCCCTGGAGGGCGAGCTGGCGCGCACCATCGGCTCCATCATTTCGGTCCGCTCGGCGCGCGTCCATCTGGTGTTGCCGCGCCGCGAGTTGTTCAGCCGCGTGAAGCAGAACCCCAGCGCCTCGATCGTCCTCAAGATGGAGGGCGCGACCCGGCTCGACAAGGAACAGGTGTTGGCCATCCAGCACGTGATGGCGGCCGCCGTGCCGGGCCTGGTCCCCAACCGCATCTCGGTGATCGACAACAAGGGCAGCCTGCTGGCCCGGGGCTTCGAGGACGATGACCCCACCGCGGCGATGGCCGCCAAGGCCGACGAGAGACGGCGGATCTTCGAAAACCGTCTGGCGACGACCATCGAATCGCTGCTCGAAAAAACGGTCGGCTTCGGCCGGGTGCGGGCCGAAGTCCGCGCCGACATGGACTTCGATCGCATCAACACCGAGGAGGAACTGTTCGATCCCGACGGCCAGGTGGTGCGCTCGACCCAGACCCTGGAGGAATCCGCGACCTCCCGGGAAGCCGACGCCAACCAGCCGGTCAGCGTCGCCACCAACCTGCCCGACGTCGACCTGGCCGGCGGCGAGGGCGCCAGCAGCGCCACCGCCGAGAGCCGCATCGAGGAGACGGTCAATTTCGAGGTCTCCAGGAAGGTCGTCAACCACGTCCGCGAGACCGGCATCGTCACGCGGCTATCGGTGGCGGTGCTGGTCGACGGCAACCGGCCCAGGGACGCGGAAGGCAACCGGACCTACGAGCCCCGCGAGGAGGAGGAGCTGGAACTTCTGGCCACCCTGGTCCGCAGTACCATCGGCTTCAACGCCGACCGCGGCGACACCGTGGACGTGATCAACATGCAGTTCGCCCAGTTCATCGAGGAGGAGGAGGTCGAACTGGAACTGTTCTTCGGCCTGAACAAGAACGACCTGTTGCGGATGGCCGAAATCCTTGTGTTGTCAATCGTCGCCGTTCTGATCATTCTATTGGTGGTGCGTCCGCTGGTCAGCCGCGCCTTCGAGGCCATTCCGGCGGCCGCCGCGGTGGGCGCCGACGGGCGTCTGTTGGCCGAGCCGGGAGTGGCGCCGGCGCTGGCCGCGCCCGGCGTCGGGATACCCCCGGGCGAGATCGCGCCGGCCGAGGAGGAAATGTTCGAGGAACTGATCGACATCGACCGGGTCGAGGGCAGGGTCAAGGCCTCCAGCGTCAAGAAGGTGGGCGAGATCGTCGACAAGCACCCCGAGGAGGCATTGGCCATCGTCCGCTCCTGGATGTATCAGGAAGTCTGACCAACCGAGTGAATTGAGCGATGGCCAGAATCAAGAACGACGCGAGCAACCTGTCGGGCCCCGAGAAGGCGGCCATCTTCATGCTGTCCCTGGGCCAGGAGCACGCGGCGCGAATCTTCGAGCTGATGGGCGACGACGAGATCCGCGAGCTGTCCCAGACCATGTCCTCGCTGGGCAACATCGACTCCTCCGTCGTCGAGCGCCTGTTCGTCGAGTTCGCCGACCAGCTTTCGGGCGGCGGCGGCACGATCGCCGGCACCTTCGATTCCACCGAGCGGCTGCTTTATCAGGCCCTGCCCCAGGATCGGGTGACCCAGATCATGGAGGAGATCCGCGGCCCCGCCGGGCGCACCATGTGGGACAAGCTGGACAACGTCAACGAGGCGGTGCTGGCCAACTACTTCAAGAACGAGTACCCGCAGACGGTGGCCGTCGTGATGTCGAAGATCAAGGCCGACCACGCCTCCAAGGTCCTGGCCCTGCTGCCGGAGAACTTCTCGATGGAGGTGATCATGCGCATGCTGCGCATGGAGGCGGTCCAGAAGAACGTCCTGGACACCGTCGAGAAGACACTGCGCGCCGAGTTCATGACCAACCTGGCGCGCACCGCCCGGCGCGATTCGCACGAGATGATGGCCGACATCTTCAACAGCCTGGACCGCTCCACCGAGGACCGCTTCATGACCAACCTGGAGGAGCGCAACCGGGAATCGGCGGAGAAGATCAGGGCCCTGATGTTCACCTTCGACGACCTGTCGCGGCTCGACGCCGGGGGCATCCAGGTTGTGTTGCGCCAGGTCGAGAAGGACCAGCTGGCGCTGGCCCTGAAGGGCGGCTCGGACGAGGTCCGGGACCTGTTCTTCTCCAACATGTCCGAGCGCGCGGGCAAGATGATGCGCGAGGACATGGAGGCCATGGGGGCGGTCCGGCTGCGCGACGTGGACGAGGCCCAGGCTACCATCGTCAGCACCGCCAAGGCGCTGGCCGACGCCGGAGAGATCGTCATCTCGACCGGCGGCGCCGAGGACGAAATGGTATCCTAGTGGATAAAATCTAACATATGGTACCCATACGATCCCATTCCCCGGCTTCTC
>CAZWEZ010000164.1:0-3283 GCA_964632795.1 uncultured Thalassospiraceae bacterium
CCCTCGCCCTATTCACCCTCGCCCTATTCGCCTTCGGCGGCGAGGCTGCGGTAATACTCCTCCATGGACTCGTCCACTTTGGATTTCAGTCCGACCTCCCCGCTTTCACCGCCGCCCCCTATCAACCCGACCTCGACCATGGGCGGCACGGTGTAGCCTATCAAGTAGCCGATGAAACCCGCCACTATGATGGTAACAATCCAAAAATCGGTTTTCATAACCAACCCACCTCTTAGACCACTAGGCCTTGCGTATGTTCCATATGAACTGGCCGCCCTCCTGGCTCTTTTCGATTATTTCATCGCCCTTGTTATCGCACATGGTGGCGATCGATTCCCCCGACGAGGGGTTGTCGAAGGCGACTTCGATAACGTCTCCGGGGTTCACCTTTTCAAGCGCCTTCTTGGTGTAAATCTGCGGATGCGGACAAACATAGCCCTTCACGTCGAGCAGATAGACGCCATCGGCTTTCTTTTTGAACTTCATGGTCCCAGTTACCTTTTTCCTAAGTTGGGAGAAGCCTAGAAATCACAGGAGTTGAATTCTTTCGCCATTTTCCTCTCGGTCCACCAGTTGAAGACCTTAACTCCGACAAAGGCGCCGGCGAACATCCCTATTCCGAACAGCCATCCCGAAGGATCGCCTTGCGAGACCCTTACGAAAAAGGCTCCGACGTTGCATCCGAGGCCAAGCCGCGAGCCGATGCCCATCAGCGTGCCCCCGATAATGGCCCAGGTGGCGAGTTCCAGCGTCGTCTTCTTGAACTTGAATTCGTTGTGTAAAAGCGCCATCACCGCGGCGCCGCCGATCAGGGCGAGCGACATCCAGTCGGCCGGGTTGACGGCGGGGTTGGGGATGCCGTTGACCAAGCCGAAATAGATGTTGTCCATGTTCTCCGTGCCGAGCTTCTGGAACGCCCAGCCGACCCATTGCGCCTCCTGGGTGGTCACATACCAGTATCCCGGATCGAAGACGGTTCCGTTGACCGATATACCGAAGTCGAAACCCATTCTTTCGAGCAGCGTTCCCGCGTTCTTGACGCCGAACTTGACCCGCAGGCCTTGGATGACAAACATGTGCATCCCGGCCGCGACGCCGAGAATAAGGCCGGCCATGGCGGTTCTCTTGTTGGCCGTGATCATCGCCCAATAGCCGGCCACGTCGTCGGCGAAGGTGGTCGCCGTTTTCCCTTCCTTCATCTTTTTCCGCAGGTAGCCCTTACGCGACCAGCCGTAATAGACCACGATCAGCAGCAGCGCCGCCGGGATGATGACGCCGATCAACAGGTTGCCGACGAACGCCCCCATGAACGACTCGTTAAGCCACCCCGACATCTGCGCGAAGGTCGTCACCGGCTGGTCCCAGACATAACCGGCGAGGTACTGATCGACCCAGCCGTCACCGGCGTTGATGGACGGCGGCAACCCCTTGGCGACCGCCGAATCGTGCCAAGCCTGCGGCACCAGCTCGTTGGTCCATCCGCCCATGTTGACGAACAGCGCCTGGGCGACGCTGATCGACACCACCACAATCAGCGCCGAGCCGTTGCCTTCGCCGGTCTTATAGAGGGACCCCGAGGCGCAGCCGCCGGCGAAAACCATCCCCACGCCGAAGATGAATCCGGCGACCACCGAATGGAAACTGGTCGGGGCGGGGTGGAAGGTGCTCAGGCCGGTCGCCGTCACGAAGGCGCTGACCAGGGCGAACAGCACGGTGGCGATCATGATGCCGACGGCCATCCTGGGCACGCCGACCGCGAAGAGGTCCCGAAACGCCGAGGAAAAACAGAAGCGCCCGTACTGGAGGCACATTCCGTAAATGAACCCGAACCAGAGGTAGACGGATAAGTAAGCGTAATACTCGTTGTAGGAGTAGGTCCCTACGCTGACAATGGCGAAGAAAGCCGTTATCCCGAACGCCCAGCGGCGTTTCTTGATCATGTCGTCAGTCATCATTTCAACGTGACCAACGGCATTTGTTGTTACTGCCACCATCTAAACCGTCCCTCTCCTGAAATGATTTGAGGATAGCGAGTTCAAGATACATGATAAAAGTTTAATACGGCGAATATTTATTTAGAAACCCCAAACGCCACCCCTGGCGCCGCCTACGGGGGAAGGTAAATCCCGACGATGGTCTTGAACCTGAAGACCCTGTCGGCCACGGCGAACTCCTTGGACAGGTGGTAGCCGGCGAGTCTTCGGGCGATCCGGGGCGGCGGCGGCTGGCCGTCGCGGCTGGCGATCACCACCAGCACCGTATCGTCACCCGGACTCTCGAGGCCGGGCGCGAAATAGGGAGGGGTCTGGAATTCCCAAGTGAACCTCAACGGCGAGGTCTCGATCAGGTTGCGGGCGGGTGGCGGTTCCTGGTTGCCCCGATAGACGATTCGTTTCCCGGTAAACAGATCGAGAATGGGAACCGTAACGGCCGGATTGATGATCGACCGCGTCCGGGGCAGGGTGATGACTTCCACCTTTTCCACGTCCAGGGAATCGAGGTATTCGCCCGCCCGCATCAGGTTGACGGCGCTGGTTCCCTTGAGGAACGGCAGGAACCCGACAAGGGCCGTCACCAGCGACGAGGCGACGGCGCAGGAAACGATGAACCTCCGTGTTTTGCCGTCGGCGATCTCCCTCAGCCCGTAGGCCGCCATCAGGGCCAGCATTGGAAAGGTGATGAGGATATACCTGGCCCGCCTCACGCCCAGAACCATGATAAGAAACAGCATCCAGCCGATGATCGCGTACTTGACATCCCTTTTTGCGACGGCGACGAAAATGGAGAAAACCGCCGCTACGGTGACGAAGGGATGGACCTGAAAGAGAAACGTGGACGTATGGCTCTCCCCCCACCGCGCCAGCCCGGGAACCTGGTAGTTCCACAATAATTTCAGTTGATCGGCGAAGACGCCGAATTTCATCGACAGGGCGGCGCCCGCGAGCAACAGCGTACTCAGCGAGATAACCGCGGCGCGGCGCAAAACCGTTCTCCGTCCGTATTTCAGGTGGGCCAGGAAAATGACGGGAACGACGCTCAGCATCACCCAGGTGGAATACTTGGACAGCATGGCGAGGGTTATCGCCACCGGCGCCGCCGCCAGGAAAGGCGCGCCGCCGTCCCTGACGCCCTTGATCGTCGTGTACACGGCCAGGGTCAGAAAGAACATGGTCGGGACGTCGACCAGCATCAGCGGAGGCTGGGTGAGAAGATAGGGCATGGCGAGGAGAAGCGCGCCGGCGCAGGCGCCGGTAGTCTGGTCCCACAAGGTCCTGCCGGTCAG
>CAZWEZ010000165.1:0-598 GCA_964632795.1 uncultured Thalassospiraceae bacterium
CGGGCCGCCGCCCGTCGCCGCCTGGAGCGCGACAGCGGTCTCCGCCACCGCCCGCTGAGCGCGCTTGAGGACCGCCTGGCCGCCGGCGCCGCCGCGCTGTGGCAGGCCCACCTGGAGCGCATGGCCGACGCAGTACGCGACCTGCGGGTGCGGCTTCCCGCCCCCGGACTGGCCCGCCACGACCCCTACGGATTGCGGGCGGTGGTGGTGCTGGGGCTGGTCATCGGCTCGGCGGCCGCCGGCGCCGAGGCGCCCCAACGCCTGGAACGGGCCCTGGTCCCGAGCATCGGGTCGGTGGCCGGGGCGCCGCCGAGGGTCCAGGTGTGGATCACGCCGCCGGCCTATACCGGACGGCCGCCGCTGTTCCTGGAAGACACCGCGCCGGCGCCGCCGGAAACCGTCGAGGCCCCCGCCGGCAGCGCCCTGCTGGCCCGCATCGAGGGCGCCGTCACCGAACCGCGGCTGGTGGTCGGCGGGGCGACGGTCGACTTCACGGCCATCGGCCCCGACGCCCACCGGGCCGAAACCGCGATCGACCGGGGGGACCGTCTGGCGGTCGAGACGGCGGCGGGGGAACTGGCCTCGTGGCCCTTGCGGG
>CAZWEZ010000165.1:608-2994 GCA_964632795.1 uncultured Thalassospiraceae bacterium
CCAGCCCGCCGACGGCCACCGAGCGGGCCTATCTGCGCCTGGAGTACGTGGCCGAGGACGATTACGGGATCGCCGCCCTCGGCGCCGTGATCGAGCGTCCGGGAAGCGCCCCGCCGGCCGCCATCCGCCTCGAACTGCCGGTGCCCCGGGCGAGGTCGGCGACGGCGGTCGTCACCCGGGACCTCACCGCCCACCCATGGGCCGGCCAGGAGGTGCGGATCCGCCTCAGGGCCGAGGACCAACGCGGCCAGGGCGCCGACAGCGAGGCCGTCGACCTGGTGCTGCCCCAACGCACCTTCAACCACCCGGTGGCGCGGGCCATCATCGCCGCCCGCAAGACGTTGTTCTCGCCGTCCCCCGGGGTCCGCCGGGAGGTGGCCGGCCGACTCGCCGCGATCGCCGCCGCGCCCGAGGCGTTCGACGACGACACGGTGGTCTACCTGGCCCTCGCGGTGGCCGGGGCGCGGTTGACCCATGACCGCGGGAGCGACGCCATCCCCTCGGTCGGCAAGCTGTTGTGGGACACCGCGCTGCACCTCGAAGGCGGCAAGCTGACGATCGCCGAGCAGGCCCTGAAACGGGCCCGGGAGAAGCTGGAGGAGGCGTTGCGCGAGGGCGCCGACCGCGAACAGGTGGAACGGCTGAGCGATGAGCTGCAACGGGCGCTGGATCGCTACCTGGCGGAGCTCGGCCGGCGGCTGGAACGCCTCGGCGCCATCGACGACGCCTTCGATCGGGACCTGCGGGTGCTGGTCGGCGAAGACCTCCGGCGGATGATCGAGGAAGCCCGGCGGCTGGCCCTGGACGGCGCCGTGGACGCCGCCCGCCGGCTGCTGTCCGAACTCGACAGGTTGATCGACGGCATCCGTTCCGCGCTCAGGCCCGGCATCGTGCCCGAGGACGTGGCCGAGGCGCGCCGCATCCTGAAGGCGTTGCGGGAAGTGACCGGACGCCAGCGGCAACTGCTCGACCGGACCTTCCGCGGCCTCCAGGAGAAGCGCCCCGAAGAAGGCTGGGAGCGGCCGACGGCGGACGCCGAGGGCGCCCAAGCCCAGGAAGCCCTGCGCCGCCGCCTCGGCGAGTCGATGCTGGACCTCGACGCCATGCTGGGCGGCATCCCTCAGTCCCTGGGAGGCGCCGAGCGGGCGATGCGCGGGGCCGCCGAATCGCTGATGATGGGCCTTCCCGAGGCGGCGATGGAGGCCCAGGGCGAGGCCCTGGAACAGCTCCGCCGGGCGATGCGGGAGGCGGCCGGGCAACTGACCCGGAAGCTGGGCGGGCTGGGGGGGATGGTGGCCGGGCGCCGGGGCGGCGAGGCGGGGCGCGATCCCTTCGGCCGCGGCCCCATCGGCCCGTTCATCGACGGCTCGACCCTGATTCCCGACGACATCGAAATCCGCCGCGCCCGCCGGCTGCTGGAGGAACTGCGCCACCGGGCCGGCCAGCGCCGGCGCCCGAAGCCGGAACTCGACTACATCGAACGCCTACTGCGTCGGTTCTGAACGCCGGGACCGCCAAGGGTTCTCCGGGGCGCCGACGGCGTACCCGAGGGCAATCCCGGGAAGGGCGGCGATCAGTCCTTGGGTTCCTTTTCCGCGCCCTCTTCCTCCATGGCTTCGAGACCGCCGGCGCCTTCCGGCTCGCGGGTGAAGGTGACCTCGAGGCGGCGGGCCAGCGGCGACGGGTCGACGATCCTGGCCTTGAAGCCGACGTTTTCGCCCGGCGGCAGTTCGCGCTTCTGTGGCGGGACGACGATGTATTGGACTTCCTCGCCATCGGAATCGTAGAGCGTCACCCGGACCATGGGGACTTCGCGGGGCATGTCGGAGACGTTGGCGATGAAACCGCGGATGGTCAGGACGTCGACGCTGTCCTCCACCGACTGCTCGCGCTCGACGCTCCGGATGTCCAGGCCGACGCCGAGGGGATCGCTCGACAGCCCGATCAGGTCATAGACCTTGGCCGCCGGCGGCCAAATCGAGACGATGGGACCGCGCGCGAAGTAGAGGCCGGCGGCGAACCCGGCGATCACCAATGTCCCGATCAGGATCAGCAACAGGATGCGCCGGGCTCCGCCTTCCTCGTCCTCATCGTACTCCTCGATCTCGGGGGCGGTCAGGGATTCGGGAAGCGGTTCGGGATCCGGGATGTCGTCGGGGTCGATCACTTCGCCGTCCCCTTCCTCCACCTCTCCCCCGACCATGGATTCGATCGGAGTCGGCTCGTCGCCGTCGGCGAGCATGGCGTCGAGTTCCTCTTGGGTGATGGTTTCCCCTTCCTCCTCCTCCGGCTCGGGTTCGGGCTCGGGCTCGGGCTCGGGCTCGGGTTCGGGCTCCGGTTCGGGCTCGGGCTCGGGCTCGGGTTCGGGCTCCGGTTCGGGCTCGGG
>CAZWEZ010000166.1:0-2952 GCA_964632795.1 uncultured Thalassospiraceae bacterium
CCGAAAGCCTTGGAAAGCCGTCTCTATGGGTCATTATCAGTGCCCCTTGGTATTAACCATTTCGAAACCAGGGGATACACAAACTGCGCAAAGCAGTGCCTCGGTTTAATGCCGGATGCCGGCACTGCGAGGAGACGCCAAGCGGGCGACGGGATCGATGGACATATTCGACATGATCGAAGGCGCGGGCGCCAAGCGCGACCTCCGCCCGGACCCCCAGTGGGCGAAGTCCCCGGCCGGGAATTTCCATCGCTTCGTCCACCTCGACCCCGAGAAGTGCGGGTTGTCAGGCGTTTCCGGGGTCTACGTGATCTGGCACGGCGGCGTCCTACCGGGGTGGGTTTACCTGGGAAAGAGCCACAACCTGGCCCGCACCTTCCACCTGCTGGCCGACGATCAGGACATCATGAGCTACGAGGTCAACGGCGGGCTGTTCGTGACCTGGGCGCTGGTCGTCGGCGAGTGCCAGGACGGCGTGGTCAAGCACCTCAACGAGGTCATGAAACCCAAGGTCGGGAACCGCGAAGTCCCCGGCGACGACGTCGTCCCGATCCCCGTGCTGGCTCCCGGCACCAAGATCGACGCCGCCTAATGGTCCGTTTGACTCGCATCTACACCCGCGGCGGGGACGGCGGCGAGACCTCGCTCGGCGACGGCACGCGGGTCGCCAAGCACGCCCTCAGGGTGGCCGCCTACGGCACCGTGGACGAGGCCAACGCCCACATCGGCTGCGCCCGCGCCTGCGCCGCCAAGGCGGCCGACGAGATGCTGGGCCGCATCCAGAACGACCTCTTCGACCTCGGCGCCGACCTGTGCACGCCCCAAGGGGGGAGGCGCGAACGGTTGCGCGTCTCCGCCGGCCAGGTGGCGCGGCTGGAGGGGGAGATCGACGCCCTCAACGCCGACCTGGCGCCGCTCGACTCCTTCGTCCTCCCCGGCGGCTCGCCAGCGGCGGCGCACCTGCACCTGGCCCGGACCGTGGTCCGCCGGGCCGAACGCCTGGTCTGCGAACTGGCCGCAAGCGAGCCGCTCAACGGCGATGCGCTGAGCTACCTCAACCGGTTGTCCGACCACCTGTTCGTGCTCGCCCGCCACCTCGACCGGGAGCGCGGCGAGGACATCTTGTGGCGGCCCGGAGCCAACCGCTGAAGACCCGCCGCGGGCGTCGTTGACACGGTGAATGGTTGCCCCTATTGTGCGGGCGCGAAGAAACCGCCGGCGGCGGTTTTTCCAGTAAGTTCAATCCGCTAGCCAGTTCCTTCGCGCCCGAGCGCCGATCCGAGCACACCTGTTGCCCCATCCAACCGCAGGTCTCCCATGAAAATCCTCGTCGCCGTCAAGCGGGTCATCGACTATAACGTCAAGATCCGCGTCAAAGCCGACAACACGGGTGTCGAAACGGCCAACGTCAAGATGTCCATGAACCCCTTCGACGAGATCGCCGTCGAGGAGGGAATGCGCCTCAAGGAGGCCGGCACGGCCACCGAACTGGTCGCCGTCTCGCTGGGCGTCACCCAGTTCAAGGAGACCATCCGCACCGCGCTCGCCATGGGGTGCGACCGCGGCATCCTGGTCGAGACCGAGGCCGAGCTCCAGCCCCTCGCGGTGGCCAAGCTGCTGGCCGCGGTGGTCGAGCGCGAGAAGCCCGAGCTGGTCATCCTGGGCAAGCAGGCGATCGACGGCGACGCCAACCAGACCGGCCAGATGCTGGCCGCGCTGCTGGGCTGGGGGCAGGGGACCTTCGCCTCCGAGCTGGTCATCGGCGAGGGTTCGCTCGAGGTGACCCGCGAGATCGACAGCGGGCTGGAGAAGCTGAGCCTCAAGATGCCGGCGGTGATCACCGCCGACTTGCGGCTCAACACCCCGCGCTACGCCTCGCTGCCCAACATCATGAAGGCCAAGAAGAAACCGATCGACGTGCTGAGCCCCGACGAGCTGGGGGTCGACGTCGCGCCGCGGCTGGAAACCCTGAAGGTGGAGGAGCCGCCCCGGCGCAGCGCCGGCATCATCGTCGCCAACGCCGAGGAACTGATGGACAAACTCAAGAACGAAGCCAAGGTGATCTGATGAGCGTCCTCGTCATCGCCGACCACGAAAAGTGCGAACTCAAACCCGCCACCCTGCACACGGTCGCCGCCGCCGTCCAGCTCGGCGAGGTCGAGGTGCTGGTCGCCGGCCACCAATGCCGCGCCGTCGCCGAGGCCTGCGCCAAGATCGCCGGGGTGAGCAAGGTCCTGCTGTGCGAGTCCGAGATCTACGCCAATCCGGTGGCCGAGAGCCTGGCCCCGCTGATCGTCGGGCTGGCCTCCTCCTACAGCCACCTGATGGCCTCGGCGGCGACCACGTTCGGCAAGAACCTGATGCCCCGGGTGGCCGCCCTGCTCGATGTCGCCCAGGTGTCGGACATCATCGCCGTCGAGGGGCCGGACACCTTCGTGCGTCCGATCTACGCCGGCAACGCCATCGCCACGGTGCGCGCCACCGACCCGGTCAAGGTCGTCACGGTGCGCGCGACGGCCTTCGAACCGGCCCCGGCGGAGGGCTCCGATGCCGCCATCGAGGAGGTCCCGGCGGCCGAGGACCCTGGACTGGCCACCTTCCTCGGCCAGGAGCTCAGCAAGTCCGAGCGCCCCGAGCTGACCAGCGCCAGGATCGTCATCTCCGGCGGCCGGGGGATGCAGAGCGCCGAGGGCTTCCAGCTTCTCGAGGAGATCGCCGACAAGCTGGGGGCGGCGGTCGGCGCCTCGCGGGCGGCGGTGGACGCCGGCTTCGTGCCCAACGACTATCAGGTCGGCCAGACCGGCAAGGTGGTGGCGCCCGACCTCTACATCGCGGTCGGCATCTCCGGGGCCATCCAGCACCTGGCCGGGATGAAGGACAGCAAGGTCATCGTCGCCATCAACAAGGACGAGGAGGCGCCGATCTTCCAGGTCGCCGACTACGGCCTGGTCG
>CAZWEZ010000167.1:0-2782 GCA_964632795.1 uncultured Thalassospiraceae bacterium
ACCCGGCGGCACGCCGAGGCGATCTCTATGGGTCATTATCAGTGCCCCTTGGTATAAGGGTGTTCCGGCGCGAGGCGGTAGTCGATCGCCAGCACCGCCATGCCCGTCGCACGCGACAGCGCCTCGACCTGATGGCGGTAGCCGTCCAGCGTACCGGCGATGAAGGCGCCGCCATGGATGAACATGAGCCTCAAGCCTGGATCGGCGCCTCGCTGGCCGCCGCCTGATTCTCTGCCTACTGGCAAACCTGGACCCGCCTTCGGGCGGGGCTTTTCTTCGCGGCGGCACAAATGCCCCTTCCAAGTCGATTTCCGGGCCTCTGGGGCGCATTGTCGGGGCCGCCGCTACCCAACCCCCGGAAGGGCCGAAATCGCGCTGTATGGTTGCTATATGGTTGCTATACATGAAAAAGGGCCTAGCCGTTATCGGCTAAGCCCTTGAAAAGATTGGTGGAGCAGGACGGAATCGAACCGACGACCTCTACAATGCCATTGTAGCGCTCTCCCAACTGAGCTACTGCCCCGCCGGCGGAGGGTTTCTCCGGGTCGGGGAACCTACTGAGGATCGGCCGTCCAAGGCAAGGAGAAAAACCGCTCCCGGCGTTCAGCCGATGTCGGCCACCGGCTCGTCCACGTGTTCCTTGACCTCGGCCATGTCGTCGTTGTGCTCGCCGATGTCGGAGGCGTCCTCGATCACCCCGTCGTCCTCCTCGCCGCCCTTGACCGGCTCCAGTTCCTCGGCCTCCTTCTTGTCGCCGTCGTCTTTGCCGGGGGCGGCGGCGGCCGGTCGCGGTTTGGCCGGCGCCTTCTTGGCCGGCGCCTTCTTGGCCGGCGCCTTCTTGGCCGGCGCCTTCTTGGCTGGCGCCGGGGCGGGTTTGGCGGCGGTGCCAACGGGCTCGACCGGGATCACCGCTTCGACCGGCTTCTTGGACCTGATCGCCTCGCCGCACTTGGGACAGGCGGGCGGGACGCGGTTGAGGTCGTAGTAGCGCGACCCGCACGTCGGGCATGTCCGCTTGGTTCCCAGCTTCGGTTTAGCCACCCGCGATCCTCCGATGTTTGTCCCTTGTCTCGTGGGGGATCAATTTTCACGTTATCGGGGGTGCTGTCAAAACGAAAAACGCATTGACGGAAAAAAAATCCTTGGCCTGCCCGGCGAAACCGGGCGGCGGCAAGTCGGCCCTACCGCCTGTTCGGCGATTCATGGTAGAGACGCACCCCGAACCCGTGACTCGCCCCGGAGGTGGCTCATCGTGACCCGGCTGATCTCCCGTCCCGCCGGCCCGCTTGCCGGCGAGGCTCAGGTGCCCGGCGACAAGTCGATCTCCCATCGCGCCCTGATCCTCGGTGCCTGCGCGGTGGGCGAAAGCCGCATCGCCGGGCTGCTGGAAGGCGACGACGTGATGCGCACGGCGGACGCCCTGAGGGCGCTGGGGGCGCGAATCGATGCAACCGCCGACGGCGACTGGCGCGTCCTGGGACGGGGCGTCGGCGGCCTGAGCGAACCGGACCGGGTGCTCGACATGGGCAACTCGGGGACCGCGGCGCGGCTGCTGATCGGGCTCCTGGCCAGCCACCCCTTCGTCAGCGTGATCGCCGGCGACGCCTCGCTGTCGGCACGCCCGATGGAGCGCGTCATGGCGCCGCTGCGGGCCTTGGGGGCGTCGTTCGAGGGCCGCTCCGGCGGCCGCCTGCCGTTGACGGTGCGCGGCGCCGAGAACCCCGTGCCCATCGACTACGAGATGCCGGTGGCCTCGGCCCAGGTCAAGTCGGCGGTGCTGCTGGCCGGCCTCAACGCGCCCGGCACGACCCGCGTCGTCGAGCCCCGGCCGACGCGGGACCACAGCGAACGGATGCTGGCCCACTTCGGCGCCGAGGTCATCGTCGAGGACCTGGACGGCGGCGCCCGCTCGGTCGCCGTCACCGGCCAGCCCGAGCTCGCCGGGGCCGAGGTGACGGTGCCCGGGGACATCTCCTCGGCCGCCTTTCCGCTGGCCGCCGCGCTGCTGGTCCGGGGCTCGGAGATCTCCCTGCCCGGGGTCGGCGTCAACCCGTTGCGCTGCGGCCTGCTGGACACCTTGAAGGAAATGGGGGCCGACATCGAGGTCACCAACCTGCGCACGGTGGCCGGCGAGGCGGTGGCCGACCTCGTGGTCCGGGCCAGCCCGCTGCGCGGCGTCGAGGTGCCGGCGGAGCGGGCGCCGCGGATGATCGACGAATACCCGATCCTCGCCGTCGCCGCCGCCGGCGCCGAGGGCGAAACCCGGATGAACGGCCTCGGGGAGCTGCGCCTCAAGGAGAGCGACCGCCTGGCCGCCGTGGCGAGCGGCCTGGCGGCGTGCGGGGTCGAGGTCGAGGAAGGCGCCGAGACACTGGTCGTGCGGGGCACCGCCCACCCGCCCCGGGGCGGGGCCGAGGTGGCGGTCGGCCTCGACCATCGCATCGCCATGGCGTTCCTGGTCCTGGGCACCTTCGCGGCGGCCCCGGTGACGATCGACGACGACGCCCCCATCGCCACCAGCTTCCCCGGCTTCGCCGCCCTGATGAACGCCCTGGGGGCCGACATCGGGGAGGACGACGCCCCATGATCGTCGCCATCGACGGGCCGGCGGCGGCCGGCAAGGGGACGCTGGCCAGGCGGCTGGCCGGGCACTTCGAACTGGCGCTGCTCGATACCGGGCTGCTGTACCGCGCGGTCGGCCTCGCGGTGGTGCGGCGCGGCGGCGACCCGGAAGACCCCGGGGCCGCCGTCGAGGCCGCCCGCTCGCTGGCCCCGGGCGACC
>CAZWEZ010000168.1:0-2605 GCA_964632795.1 uncultured Thalassospiraceae bacterium
GGTGCGATGAACTATTCGGAGTTCCTGCAGTTCCTGTTCTCGGGGCTCACGGTGGGCTCGATCTACGCGCTGGTCGGTCTCGGGTTCTCGATCATCTACAACGCCAGCCACGTGATCAACTTCGCCCAGGGCGAGTTCGTGATGCTGGGCGGCATGGCGACGGTGTTCGCGCTTGCCGCGGGGCTGCCGATGCCCGTCGCGGTGGCCTTGGCGGTGGCGGGCACGGTGGCGGTCGGGCTGGGTCTGGAGAAGCTGGCCGTGGAGCCGGCGCGCGAGGCCTCGATCGTCACCCTGATCATCATCACCATCGGCGCCTCGGTGTTCCTGCGCGGGGCGGCGCAGGTGGTGTGGGGGCGGGACTTCCACAGCCTGGCGTCGTTCAGCGGCGACGACCCGATCGTCGTCGGGGGCGCCGCCATCCTGCCCCAGAGCCTGTGGATCATGGGCGGCACGGCGGTGCTGGTGGTGGCGATGCGGTGGTTCTTCCGCAGCACCCTGACCGGCAAGGCGATGCTGGCCACCTCGTACAACCCGCTGGCCGCCCAGCTGGTCGGCATCGACACCCGCCGGGTGCTGACCCTGGCCTTCGGGCTGGCCGCCATGCTCGGGGCGTTCGCCGGGATCCTGGTGGCGCCGATCTCGATGGCCTATCCCGAGGTCGGGGTGATGCTGGGCCTGAAGGGGTTCTGCGCGGCGATCCTGGGCGGCCTTGGCAACCCCATGGGGGCGGTGGCGGGGGGCCTGATCCTCGGCATCAGCGAGGCGATGAGCGCCGGCTACCTGTCCTCGGCCTACAAGGACGCGGTGGCCTTCGTGATCATCCTCGGGGTCCTGTTCCTGCGCCCGGGCGGTCTGTTCGGCGCCAAGGGGGAGGAGGGGCCATGAGGAACATGTTCTCGCTCCGCGGCCGGGGCGGGCTGGTGGCGCTGGTGGCGGTGATCGCGGTGCTGCCGCTGGCCCTGCCCAACCCGTTTTATTACGACGTGGTGATCCTGGTCGGCATCAACGCCATAGTCTGCATCGGGCTCAACCTGCTGGTCGGCTACGCCGGCCAGATCAGCCTCGGCCATGCCGGGTTCTTCGGGCTCGGGGCTTACGTCTCGGCGGTGCTGAGCGAGGCCCACGGGTGGCCGCCGCTGGGCGCCCTGGCGGTGGGCGCGGTGGGCGTCGGGGTGCTCGCCTTCGTGGTCGCGCGGCCGATCATGAAGCTGCGCGGCCACTACCTGGCGATGGGCACCCTGGGGATGGGGATCATCATCTCCATCGTGCTGACCCAGGAGGTCGAGCTGACCGGGGGTCCCGACGGCATGGCGGTGCCGGCCTTGGTGGTGCTGGGCTGGGAGCCGGCGGGCGAGGGGAGTTGGTACTGGATCGTCGGCGGGCTGCTGGTGGTGACCGCCTGGCTGGCCCTGAACATCGTCGATTCGCCGGTCGGGCGGGCCTTGCGGGCGGTCCACGGCTCGCCGGTGGCGGCCTCGGTGGCGGGCGTCGACGTGGCCCGCTACAAGGTGCTGGTGTTCGTGGTCTCGGCGGTGTTCGCCTCGGTGGCGGGCAGCCTGTACGCCCACTACGCGGGCTTCATCTCGCCCGACGAGGCGGGGTTCTTCCACTCCATCGAGCTGATCACGATGGTGGTGCTGGGGGGCCTGGCCTCGACCTACGGGGCGATCGTCGGGGCCGCCATCCTGACCATCCTGCCCCAGTTGCTGACGGTGTTCCAGGACTACGAGATGCTGGTCTTCGGGGCGGTGATGATGGGGGTCATGATCTTCCTGCCCAAGGGCCTGGTGCCGAGCCTGGCCGGGCTGCTGGCGGGACGCGGGCGATGAGCGGACGATGAGCCTGCTGCGCCTCGAGGGCCTGAGCAAGGCCTTCGGCGGGATCAGCGCCGTGGCGGCGCTGGACTACGCGGTGGAGGCCGGGGCGATCCACTCGATCATCGGCCCCAACGGGGCCGGCAAGACGACCCTGTTCAACCTGATCAGCGGCCTGCTGCGCCCCGACGCCGGCCGGGTATGGCTGGAGGACGTCGAGATCACCGCCGAGCCGCCCCACCGGCTGGCCGGGCGCGGCCTGGCGCGGACCTTCCAGAACCTGCGCATCTTCTTCAACATGAGCGCCATCGAGAACGTCATGGTCGGCATGCACGCGCGCTGCGACGACCGTTTCCTGCCCGCCCTGGTGCGCCTGCCGGGCAACGTCGCGGCCGACCGGCGGGCGCGCGAGGAGGCCGGCCAGCTGATGGCTTTCGTGGGACTGGAGGGGTATCTGGACAGCGCCGCCTCGGCGATGCCCTACGGGGCCCTGAAGTGGCTGGAGATCGCCCGCGCCCTGGCCGCCCGGCCGCGCCTGATGCTGCTCGACGAGCCGGCCGCCGGCCTCAATCCGGCCGAGACCCGCGACATCGACCGGCTGATCCAGAAGATCTCCCAAAGCGGCGTCACGGTGGTCCTGGTCGAACACGACATGCGCCTGGTGATGGGCATCTCGGACCACATCCTGGTGCTGGATCAGGGCCGCGAGCTGGCCCAAGGCACCGCCGCCCAGGTCCGCGCCGACCCCGCCGTCATCACCGCCTACCTGGGCGAGGAAAAAACCTGAGCCG
>CAZWEZ010000169.1:0-2602 GCA_964632795.1 uncultured Thalassospiraceae bacterium
CGACCGCGCCGCCGCCCACCGAGACCACCACCTCGCCGCTCCCCGCCTCGCCGCCGCCGGAGGCCGCCGGCGCACGGTCGGCGACGTAGCCGGTGTAGCGCAGCTTGCCGGCGATCCCGGCGGCCTCGGGGAAGGAGTCCTCGAAGGGGATCAGCGCCGGATCGCCGTGGACCAGCACCAGGTCGAACCACCTTCGCACCACATCGACGATCTCGCGGTTGCGCCGCGCACGCGGCTTGCGGACCAGCACGTCGCGGACCGAGGACACCACCTTGCAGCGGCTCCCGGCGGCGGCCTCCAGCAGGGGCAGGATCTCGAAGGCGAACTGGCGCCGCCCGAAGGGGAACAGCTCGAACATCAGGACCCGGGGCCGGCACTCCCGGAAGGCCGCCATCAGGAGTTCGGCGCGGCGCGCCTTCCAGGCCTCGTCGATGGGCCGGCCCCGGTCGTCGAGGATCGCCGAAAACGCCGCGTCGGCGGCCCGCGCCGCCGGCAGGCGGAGGAGGCGGGCGTTCCCGAAGTCGGCCTCGGGGACATCGGGGCCGCCGAGGGCCATGGTCACTTCCAGCCCGCCCTCGGTCATCGCCCGGGCGATTGCCGAGGCCCGCTTGAGGTGGCCGATGCCGAGCAGGTGCTGGACGTGGAACATCACCCGGACCGTCATCGTCCGGCTCCCGGCTTGAGGCGGACCACGGTCAGGCCCGACTGGGGCCGGTAGCGGGTCACCGGCGCCAGGTCGGGGGTCGCCGCCCAGCGTTCGATCAGCTCCCGGGCGCCGTGGGTGTCCTCCTCGGCGAAGGTGTAGAACTTCGCCCGGCCGTGGCGCAGCCACTCCAGCCGCTGGCCGGGGGTCAGGGGGCCGTCGATCAGCATGCGGACGGTGGGAACCGGGGGATGGCCGGTGGCGTACAGGGCGTGGGCCGCGCAGTCGTCGTCCAGGATCAGGGTCCTGAAGCCCCGGTCGTGGGCCTCGCGGAGCCGTTGCGCCTGGTTGATGTGGTCGTCGAAGAAGCACAGGGCTGACTCGCCGTCCACCGCCCCCAGGTCGGCCGCCGTCCAGTCGTGTCCGTGATAGCGGATGTCTGATTCCCGGTGGACCAGGTTGGCCGGGTTGACGTCGAAGCAGTGGATCTCGGCCCGGGGACAGGCCTGGCGCAGCAGCCAGGCGGTGTGCCCCTTGTGGGTGCCGCTCTCGACGATCAGCGCCGGTTGCAGCAGCCGGCCCATCAGGTAGATCCAGAACGAATCGTTGAAGCCGCTGCCGCCGCTGTTGTCGAGGACCGGCCGCCGGGCGTAGAGCTCGAAGAAATCGCCGGCGATGGCGGCCAGGGCACGGTCGCCGGGGTCGGGCAGGAAATCCGCCCGCCGGCGCAGGAAGTCCCCGGCGACGGCGGCGATCTCGCGTTGCTGGGCCTCGATCTGGTCCGCCGACACCATGCGCGAGGCGAACTCGCCGTCGTCCCGGCGCCTGGCCAAATCCAGGCCCAGGGGGTGGAAGAGCAGCCGGTTCAACAGCTCCTTCAGCATCGGTCGCTCTCATCGCTCAGGGGGATGTTGAGGCGCTCGACGCGCGGCCGGCCGTCGTCATCGAGGGCGAACAGGTGGACCGCGGCGCGGGCCAGCTTGAGCGGCGGCTTGCCGGTCATGTCCCAGCCGCTGGCCAGGGAATGGATCGCCCGCAGCACCCCGTGGTGGGTCACCGCCAGGGTCGGTGTGGCGGCGCGGGCGACTTCGGCCAGCCAGGGCAAGACGCGGTCCTGGACGTCGCGCGGGCTCTCCCCTCCGGGGGGCCGGAAGTCGAGGCCGCGGGCTTCGTTGGCCGCCATCTCCTGGCCCAGCTCGGCGCGCAGCTCGTCGACCATGCGACCCTCCCAGGCGCCGTGGTCCATCTCGGCCAGGACCGGCGCCACCTCGGGCGCGCCGCCGAGCAGGCGGGCGGTCTCCAGGGCGCGGCGCAACGGGCTCGACACCCAGCGGAAGCCGGCCAGTTCGGGCGGCACCCGCCAACCGGCGACGGCGGCGCGCCCGGACTCGCTGAGCGGGACGTCGGTGGTCCCCTGGATGCGGCCCTCGTCGTTCCACCGGGTGGGGCCGTGGCGGATGACGGCCAGCAGGGTCATGGCGTCACCCCGGCGAGGGCGGCGTCGAGGACCCCGGCGGCGGCCTCGATGCCGTGTCCGGCGACCACCCGCTCCCGGGCGCGCTGGCCCATCGCCGCCCTCAGGGCGCTATCGTCGAGCAGGTGCTCGACGGCCGCCGCCAGGGCGCCGGCATCGCCGGGGGGGACCAGGATCCCGGACTCGCCGTGGCCGACCACCCCGGGGACGCCGCCGGTCCTTCCCGCGACCACCGGCAGCCCGGCCGCCTGGGCCTCCAGGAAGGCCATGCCGTAGGCCTCGTTGACCGCCGGCCACACGTAGAGGTCACAGGCCGTGTAAAGGGCCGCCGACTCGCCGGCCGCCAGCTCGCCGAACCACGCCACCCGGCCTTCCAGCGGTGCCAGCGCCGCCTCGACCTCGGCCCGCGCCGGGCCGAAGCCGGCGACCAGCAGCCGCCACGGCCGGCCGAGGAGCCCGCCCAGGGCCTGGCCGAGGATGCGGTA
>CAZWEZ010000170.1:0-2507 GCA_964632795.1 uncultured Thalassospiraceae bacterium
CGGCTTTCCTTACATATACGCAACGCCCACGAAACGCCGGAGTTGGACCGCGACTGGCGGCCGCTGGCGTTTTCCGGAAGCGGCACGCTGCAGGCGGCCGAGGTGGCGTTCGCCGGCTACGGCATCGTCGCCCCGGCCGCCGGCGACATGGCCGCCTACGATTCCTACGGCGAATTGGACGTCGCCGGCAAATGGGTGGTGGTGTTCCGTTACCTGCCCGAGGACGCCGGACCCGAGGCGCGCTCCCACCTGCTGCCCTACACCGACCTCCAATACAAGGCGGCGGTGGCGCGGCGGCGCGGCGCGGCCGGGCTGATCGTGGTCTCGGGCCCCAACTCCGGGGTCAGGGAACAACTGGTCGAGCTGTCCTCGGAAGCCGGCGGCGGCCTGGCGGCGATCCCGGCGCTGTCGATCGGCGACGCGTTGGCCCAACGGCTGCTCGGCAAGGACCTGAAACGGCTCCAGGATGAGTTGGACTCCGGGGCGGTAGTGGCCGGCTTCGCGGTCCCCGGAGCGACCCTCGGCGCCGACATCGACATCGCCCGCGAAAGCCGTACCGGGCGCAACGTGCTGGCCCGCCTGAAGGCGACGTCCCCGGAGGCGACGGACGGCTTGGCGGTCGTCCTCGGCGCCCACTACGACCACCTGGGCCGGGGCGAGGCCGGCGGCTCGCTGGGCGGCAACGAAGAACGGGGCAAGATTCATTACGGGGCCGACGACAACGCCTCGGGGGTCGCCGGACTGCTGGAAATCGCCCGCCGGCTGTCCACCCTGTGCGGTTGCCCCGCCAACCGGACCACCCGGGACATCCTGTTCGCGGCGTGGTCGGGCGAGGAGCTGGGGGTGCTCGGCTCGAGCCACTTCGCCAAGCGCCCCGAGGGGGCGGCCGCCGCCTACCTGAACATGGACATGATCGGCCGCCTGAAGGACCGGCTGTACCTCCAGGGCACCGGCTCCAGCCCGGCCTGGCCGGGGCTGATCGAGAGCGCCGCCGCGCCCCTTGGGCTGGCCGTCGCCACCAGCCCCGACAGCTACCTGCCCACCGACTCGACGCCGTTCTACCTCGCCGGGGTGCCGGTGCTGAACGCCTTCACCGGGGCCCATACCGATTATTCCTCGTCCCGCGACACCGCCGACAGGGTGGACCACGCCGGCGTCGCCAGGATCGCCGACCTGATGGCCCGCCTTACGCTGGCCGTGGCCCGCTTGGAACAGCCCCCCGCTTATGTCCGCCAGGAACGGCCCAAGGGCTCGCTCGGGCGCAAGCACCTCAGGGTCTATCTCGGCACCATCCCCGACTACACCCAGTCCGACGGCAAGGGGGTCAGGCTGTCGGGCACCGCCAAGGGCGGCCCGGTCGAGGCGGCGGGCTTGAAGGGCGGCGACGTCATCGTCGGCATGGCCGGCGCCGATATCGCCAACATCTACGACTTCGTCGCCGCCCTGGGCGGCCTCAAGGCCGGCCAGCCGGTCGACATCACGGTGATCCGCGACGACGCCGAGACCACCCTGACCATCACCCCGGCGGCCCGGGAGTAGGAGCGCGGCGCGGCGTGTCGGCGCCCCTCAGCCGCGGACCTTCTTGCCGATGCGCAGGCGCAGGGCCTTGAGCTTGATGAAGCCTTCGGCGTCGTGCTGGTCGTAGACCGAGTCTTCCTCGAAGGTCACCAGTTCCTCGTCGTACAGGCTGAGCGGCGACTTGCGGCCGACCACCGAGACGTTACCCTTGAACAGCTTGAGCCGCACCGTGCCGGTGACGTGGTGCTGGGAGGTGTCGATGGCCGCCTGCAGCATCTCGCGTTCAGGCGAGAACCAGAAGCCGTTGTAGATCAGCTCGGCGTAACGCGGCATCAAGTCGTCCTTGAGGTGGGCGGTGGCGCCGTCCAGCGTGATGCTCTCGATGCCGCGGTGGGCGGCCTGCAGCACGGTGCCCCCGGGGGTCTCGTAGACGCCGCGCGACTTCATGCCGACGAAGCGGTTCTCGACCAGGTCCAGCCTGCCGATCGCGTTGTCGCCGCCGAGCTTGTTGAGCGCGGCGAGCATCCCGGCCGGCGACAGCTTGGTGCCGTCGAGCGCCACCGCATCCCCGCGCTCGAAGTCGATCTCGATGTAGGTGGGGTTGTCCGGCGCCGCCTCGACAGGCACGGTCCGGGTATAGACCGACTCGTCGGGCTCGAGCCACGGATCCTCCAGCGCCTTGCCCTCGCACGAGATGTGCAGCAGGTTGGCGTCGGCCGAGTAGGGGGGCTCGCCACGCTTGTCGCTGGGGATCGGGATCTGGTGCCGGGCGGCGTATTCGATCAGCTTGGTCCGCGAGTCCAGCTCCCATTCCCGCCACGGGGCGATGATCTTGATGTCGGGCTCGAGCGCGTAGTAGCTGAGCTCGAAGCGGACCTGGTCGTTGCCCTTGCCGGTGGCGCCGTGGGCCACCGCGTCGGCGCCGACTTGGCGGGCGATCTCGATCTGGCGCTTGGCGATCAGGGGGCGGGCGATCGAGGTGCCGAGCA
>CAZWEZ010000171.1:0-2473 GCA_964632795.1 uncultured Thalassospiraceae bacterium
CTCAGGCGGTTCCCGCAGATCCACTCGCGGGTGGCCGAGTTCGTCGAGTTCGGCCCGGCGTCGGAGACCGACGTGAGGTCCATCGTCGCCGCGCGGTGCGAAGTCGAAGTCTCCAACGAAATCATTGACAAGGTGCTCAAGGAGAGCGGCGGCCGCCCACGGCTGATCCTGAACGCGATCGCCCAGATCGAGCGACTGGGGAAGCGCAACGCGGGCGAGACAGTGGGGGTCGACGACCTGCCGTCAGCGCCGCTCGTCCTGGACCCGCAGGTGGCCGCCCGGCGTCGGCCTGCCTTCGCCGAAGCGAAGCCTCGGCTTCGCACAGGCAAGGCGGCATGAGCGATGGCGTGGCGGCTCACTGGCCTTCTCCGGGCGCTCGCGGCGGCCGAGCACCCGGCGCTCGACGATCTCGTCGGGGCGACCGGGATGGCGCGGGGCCGGGTCGGCACGGCGATGGCGACCTTGATGTCGCGCGGGCTCGTGAGATCGGTCGGTCGCGGACGCTACGCGCTGACGGCGGCGGGCCGTCAGGTGGTGACAAGCGGCAAGGAGATCCGGTCCGGCCCGCGGGGCTTGCACACAGGCGTCCGCAGGCCTGCCCAAGACACGCTCCGGGCCCGGCTGTGGCGGGCCTTGCGGCTGAAGCGCAAGGCGAGCCTGCCGGAGCTGTTGACGCTGGCGGCACGCGGGAGCGAGCGGGCAGCCGAGAGGAACGCCTGGATGTACTTGAGGGCGCTCCACAGTGCCGGCTACATCCAGAAGCTGCCCAGCCGCGCGCCGGGCACCCACCCGAACTCGCGGGGGCATATCAAGTGGCTCGTGATCCGCGACACCGGCCCGCGCGCCCCGATCGTGAGGCGGCGGCACCGGGAGATGGTCGATCCCAACACCGGCGAGCGGTTCCCGCTCGGAGAGGACTGGCGGCCGTGAGCGCGCTTGCCTTTGCCGAAGCGAAGCCCCGGCTTCGCGCAGGCAGGAACCTCGAGCGCGCCGGGCGGGCCTGGGGCCGACCGCTGCCGGAGTGGGTGCAGGCACTGGCCGAGGCCTGCGACGAGGGGACGCAGGCCGGGGCCGCGCGGACGATCGGCTACAGCCCGGCAACCGTCAATCAGGTACTGGCTGGGACCTACAAAGGCAACCTCGAGGCGGTCGAGGGCGCGGTCCGGGGCGCCTACCTGGAGATGACGGTGGCGTGCCCCGTGCTCAGGGAGATCCCGCGCAACCGCTGCCTGGCGATCCAGCGCCAGCCGCTGGCCTCGACGAGTCCCCAGAGCGTGCAGCTCTGGCGGGCCTGCCGGTCGGGCTGCCCCAACAGCAGAATCGGGGTGCAACTCAGGCGGAGGCAAGAGTGATGGACGAGCCCCAGGGCATGGCCGGGGCAGGCAGACCCGTCCTCCGCAGTAGTTCTGCTACGGAGGATGGACAAGAGTCGATCCCGCTGCTGCCCAGCGTTCGGCCCATAGCATTTATCCAGCAACAGGTCGCGGACCACTTCGGCCTGACGGTGAATGTATTGAAGTCGCGCCGGCGCCGGCGCGCTTACTGCGAAGCCCGCCACATCGCCATCTGGCTCGCGTCTAAGCTGACCCGTCGCTCGCTGCCGGTGATCGGCGCCGCCTTCGACCGGGACCACACGACGGTCATGTATGCGCTGACGGCGGTCGAGCGGCGGATGGAGTCCGATCCGGATCTCCGCTGTTGCGTCATGGGGCTAGAGGAGGCCTTGCGCGGGCAGCTTTCTAAAGCTTCGGACGCGGAGGAGGTTGTCGACGCCGTGACCGAACGGCTGCACGGCGAGGTCGACCGGATTAAGGCAAGGCTTTTTCATCAGGCCAAAGTCGACCCGGCGGGGCTGCTCAAGAAGCTGGCCGGGCTATGAGGCTGTTCACGCGCCTTCTCTTCATCTGTGTCCTCGGGGCGGCCCCAGCCTCCGCGGCGGCCGCGCCCTTCATATGCGCGCCCAGATCCGACGTCGTAAAGCGGCTCGCCGAGAAGTACTCAGAGCGGCCCATGGCCATGGGCTTTGTCGGTAGACGGCCACGTCGTCGAGGTTTTCACGACGAGGCACGGGTCGACCTGGACGATCATCGTCACGAGCCCAAACGGCGTGAGCTGCGCCGCCGCCGCCGGCCAAAACTGGGAGAGGCTGCTGTGGCCGGAGGAGGAAGAGGGATCGTAGATGTTTAAAGAATTCCCGATCGTAGAAATATTCCGTCACGGCAATGGATGGTTTTTGAGGTGGGACGGAGAGCCAACCAAGATAATCGACGGCGGCAAGTACTGCGTCCAGGGATTCGCCACCTTTGACTCCCTTGT
This sequence comes from uncultured Thalassospiraceae bacterium, assembly GCA_964632795.1. Taxonomy (GTDB): domain Bacteria; phylum Pseudomonadota; class Alphaproteobacteria; order Rhodospirillales; family 2-02-FULL-58-16; genus CAZWEZ01. The sequence goes on from CAZWEZ010000171.1 coordinate 2,317, forward strand.
AGTGAAGGCAAGGCAACTATTCGGGGTAGGCGACGAGCCCAGTGGCGAGCCAGATAGAGCTGAAGCAGAGGTAAATGATCGTCTGCGGCCTGAGGAGGAAGAGGGATCGTAGATGCCGACGGAGCCCGGCGGCGTGGAGCCCGCGGACGTCATAGCG
>CAZWEZ010000172.1:0-2335 GCA_964632795.1 uncultured Thalassospiraceae bacterium
ATCCTGGGTCCGATCATGATGATCGTATTCATCGCCGTGGCGGTGGCCGTGGTCGTGCTCCTGGTGCGCTGGCTCGGTGGGCCGGGGCATGGCGGTGCTCTTCACGGCCCTCCGGGCAAGACGCCCATGGACATTCTCGCGGAACGGTTCGCCAAAGGCGAGATCGACAAGGAAGAGTTCGAGGAGCGACGGCGCGTGCTGGGTCAATAGCGTACTTGTAAGAGGCATCCGCCGCCGCACACCCCGAGCCTAGCGCTATCGCACCCTACGCTTGCTGGCCCGAAACTTGATGCTGATGACCTTTCCTTGCACGGCGGCGATATCTTCCTTGGCCGGAACCGGGGTGAATTCCGGACCCGGACAACACGCCATTTCCCCCAGTTCCTTCGCCTGGAGTGGGTGACGCGCCACGAACTCGACAGCGGTGAAGCCGGCCTCATGAACGATCCGAAAATAGCGGTCCTCTTCGATTGCCCCGCCCACGCATCCCGCCCAGGTCGATTGGAAGCGCTGGTGGACCTCGGGATCGATCTTCCCGGCATAGACGATGTCCGAAATGGCCAAGCGCCCGCCGGGTTTGAGGATGCGAAAGGCTTCGCGGTACACGGCCTCCTTGTCCGGGTACAGGTTGATGACGCAGTTGGAGATCACCACGTCGGCGACGCCGTCGGCAAGCTCCACCCGCCCCAAGTCGGCGACGACAAACTCGGTTGTCTCCGTCAGCCCCGCCTCGGCCGCCGTCTGCTTGGCGCGCTCGATCATGTTAGGGGCAAAATCCACGCCCACCACTTTTCCCCCGGCCCCGACCTTGTGGGCGGCGAGGACAACGTCGATACCCGCGCCGCACCCGAAATCCACCACTGTCTCGCCCGATTGAAGACCAGCGAACCCCGTAGGGTTGCCGCACCCTCGCGAGAGGGTGAAGGCGGTTTCGGGGACCAGCGAAAGCTCTTGTTGGCTGTAGAGCCCGTGCTCGGCGGCAAGGCTCGGACTGGCGGAGGGGTCGCCGGGGCAGCAAACCGCTCCCTCTCCACCGCCCCGCTCGGCGCATGCGTCGTAACGGCCCTTGACGATGTCCTTGATCTTCTCCTCTGTCGTCATGCCTCCACATCCTTTGCCGTCATTGGCTTTCCGCAGCAGAGGAGGGTTGGGAGTTCCGATCGCGGTAGGGGCGCGGGGTAACCCGCGTCCCTACCGCGATCGGAACCCTCACCGGAACCCACCGGAACCTAAAGTGGCTGGGGCGGCAGGGATCGAACCTGCGATCACGGTACCAAAAACCGATGCCTTACCACTTGGCCACGCCCCAATCGTTCCCGGCGACGCACATTACGCCCAAACCCGGGATCGGGCAACCGACGCCCAGGCCACTAGAAACCGTCGCCCGGCATTGTCTCGACGTCGCAGACCATAGGTGCCGCAGCCACCCACCAGGCGGGGCGTGAAGCGCTCAGGCTTTCGGCGGCGGCTTCGGCCTGGGCGGCCTCGGCGAACAGGGCGAAGCAGGTGGCGCCGCTGCCCGACATCCGGGCCAGCAGGGTCCCGGGCTGTTCCTCGAGCGCCTCCAGAACCTCGCCGATGGCCGGGCAGAGGCCGATCGCCGCCTGGCTCAGGTCGTTGCGCCGGCCGCCCAGCCGGAGGGCCAACTGGTCGGGGTCGGCGGCCATGCCGTCGAACAGGTCGGGCTGGGAGAAGGGGCCCTGGCGGGCGGCGAACACCTCGGGCGTGGACAGCGCGACCCCCGGGTTGGCCAGGACCAGCCAGCACCGAGGCAGGGCGGGGGCGGGGAGGAGCTGTTCGCCGATACCGCCGATGAAAGCGCTCCGGCCGGCCAGGCACACCGGCACGTCGGCGCCCAGCGCGGCGGCGATCCCGGCCAGGTCGACGGCTTCGGAATCCAGCCCCCACAGGCGGACCAGGGCGCGCAGCGTGGCCGCGGCGTCCGCCGAGCCGCCGCCGATGCCCGATGCCGGGGGCAGCCGCTTGACCAGCGTGATCGCCGCGCCTTCCCTGGCCGCCGAGGCTTCGGCCAGGCGGCGGGCCGCCGTCACGACCAGGTTGTCCGGACCGTCCGGCACGGTGCCGGCGTAGGGGCCTTCGAGGGTCAGCGAGATGTCCCCGGCCGGCGCCACGGCGACGGTGTCGCCGATGCCGGCGAAGGCGATCAGGCTGTCGAGCAGGTGATAGCCGTCGGTCCGCCGGCCGACGACGTGGAGATAGAGGTTGATCTTGGCCGGCGCCGCGAAGCGGAGGTCGCGATCAGTCATCGCCGACGGTCTTATACCAAGGAGCACTGATAATGACCCATAGAGATCGCCTCGGCGTGCCGCCGGGT
>CAZWEZ010000173.1:0-2293 GCA_964632795.1 uncultured Thalassospiraceae bacterium
CGCCTTGGCCGCCGCCGCCACCGCTTCGGGGTCGGGGCGGGGCGGTTCGGCCGGAGGCGCCGGCGTCCACGCGCCGCCGGCCGGCATGGCGGTGACGTCGATGGGGATCTCGATGTGGACCGGGCGCGGGCGGTCGCCCTCGAACACCGCGAAGGCGCGGTCGATCAGCCCCGGCACCTCGCCGGGCGACAGGGCGGTGGCCGAGAAGGCGCACAGCGGCGCGATCACCGCCTGCTGGTCGGTGATCTCGTGCAGCCGTCCGTGGCGCAGCCCCAGGTCGGCGGTGTCGCGGACCGAGGAGACGACCAGCATCGGCGCCGAATCCGAATAGGCCTGGCCGATGGCGGTGGCGACGTTGGTGATCCCGGGCCCGGAGATCACGAAACAGACCCCGGGGCGGCCACTGATTCGGGCGTAGCCGTCGGCCATGAAGCCGGCCCCCTGCTCGTGGCGGGCCAGGACGTGGCGGACGGCGCTGCCGGCCAGGCCCCGGTAAAGCTCCAGGGTGTGGACGCCGGGAATCCCGAACACGGTATCGACCCCCCGTCGCTCGAGCAGCCGGACCAACTCCTCTCCGCACGTCGCCTCGGCCATGTCGCGTATCCTTTCGTGGTCGACGAAACCCTGGACGAAGCCTTCGGCCCCGGCTTTCAAGCCCGGGACGGCCCCCTGAGAGAAGTCAGGGCGCTCCGCCCCGAGCCGTGTTCATGCCTCGCCGGGCCGTTGGCGGATGATGTCCATGACCCGGGCGGCGGCGGTGGGGATGTGGGTGCCGGGACCGAAGATGGCGGCGACGCCCCTGGCCGTCAGGTCGTCGTAGTCGCGCGCCGGCACCACGCCGCCGCACACCACCCGGATGTCGGCGGCGTCGGCCCTCTTCAACTCCTCGATCAGCTCGCCGACCAGGGTCTTGTGGCCGCCGGCCAGGGTCGACACCCCGATCACGTGGACGTCGTTCTCGATCGCTTCGCGGGCGACCTCGGCCGGGGTCTGGAACATCGCCCCGATGTCGATCTCGAAGCCCAGGTCGGCGAACGCGGTGGCGATCACCTTGGCCCCGCGGTCGTGGCCGTCCTGACCCATCTTGACCACCAGCATGCGCGGCCGGCGGCCTTCGGACTGCGCGTAGTCCTCGACCTGCCGGCGGACCTCGGCGAACCCCGCGTCGCCCGCGAAGGCGGCGCCGTAGATGCCCGTCACCAGGTGGTGGTCGGCCCGGTGGCGGGTGAATTCCTTCTCCAGGGCGTACGAGATCTCGCCCCCGGTGGCCCGGGCCCGGGTCGCCTCGATGGACAGCGCCAGCAGGTTGCCGGTGCCCGAGGCGGCGGCCCCGGTCAGGGCGTCGAGCGCCGCTCGGCAGGCGGCCTCGTCGCGCCCGGCGCGGATCTTGGCCAGCCGGGCGACCTGGGTCTCGCGGACCTGGGTGTTGTCGACCTCGAGGGTCTCGATTTCGTCGTCCTCGTCCGGCGGATAGCGGTTGACGCCGATCACCGCCTCCTCGCCGCGGTCGATGCGGGCCTGCTTGCGGGCCGCCGCCTCCTCGATCAGCCGCTTGGGCATCCCGGATTCGACGGCCTTGGTCATGCCGCCCATATCCTCGACGCGGGCGATCAGGGCGCGCGCCTCGGCGGCCAGCGACCGGGTCAGGGATTCCAGGTAGTAGCTGCCGCCCAGCGGATCGACGATCCGGGTGATCCCGGTCTCCTCGGCCAGGATCAGCTGGGTGTTGCGCGCGATGCGGGCCGAGAACGGGCTCGGCAGGGCGATCGCCTCGTCGAGCGCGTTGGTGTGCAGGCTCTGGGTGCCCCCGAGCACGGCGGCCAGCGCCTCGATGGTGGTCCTGACCACGTTGTTGTAGGGGTCCTTCTCGGTCAGCGAGACGCCGGAGGTCTGGCAGTGGGTGCGCAGCATCGAGGACCGTGGATCGGCGGGGGCGAACGGCGCCATCAACTCGGCCCACAACAGCCGCGCCGCGCGCAGCTTGGCGACCTCCATGAAGAAGTTCATGCCGACGGCGAAGAAGAAGCTGAGCCGGGGCGCGAAGCGGTCGATCCCGAGCCCCCGCTCCAGCGCCACGCGGACGTACTCCAGCCCGTCGGCGATGGTGAACGCCAGCTCCTGGACCGCGGTCGCCCCGGCTTCGTGCATGTGGTAGCCCGAGATCGACACCGAGTTGAAGCGCCCCATGTGCTCGGCGGTGTAGGCGATGACGTCGGCGACGATCCGCATGCTGGGTTGGGGCGGGTAGATGTAGGTGTTGCGGACCATGAACTCCTTGAGGATGTCGTTCTGA
>CAZWEZ010000174.1:0-2206 GCA_964632795.1 uncultured Thalassospiraceae bacterium
CCGCCGGGCAGGTAGACGGCGTCGGCGTCGGCTGCAGGGGGCTCGTCGGCCAGCGGCGAGAACCACTCGATCTCGGCCCCGGCCGCCCGCCAGCCGTCGATGGTCAGCGGGTAGCGGAAGGCGAAGGCCTCATCCTCGGCAACCGCGATGCGCTGGCCGGGCGGCGGCAGGGGCCGGGGCACGGGGTTAGCGACGGCGCCGTTCCAGGGCCTGGCCAGCCGGCACAGGGCGTCCACCTCGATCCCCTCGGCGACCAGCCCGGCGGCGGCCTCGAGGAAGGCCTCCAGGTCGGGGTGCTCGACGGCCTGGACCAGGCCCAAATGACGCGACGGCAGGTTGAGCTCGCTCTCGCGGGCCAGACAGCCCAGAACCGGGATCTCGGGCAGGCTGTCGGCGCAGGCCCGGCGCAGGATCTCTTGGTGGCGGCCGCCGCCGACCCGGTTGAAGACCACGCCGGCGATGCCAAGCCCCGGGCGGTGGCCGGCGAAGCCCCGAAGCACCGCCGCCGCCGAGGCGCCCTGGGCGCCGGCGTCGATGACCAGGACCACCGGCCAGCCGCTGGTCTGGGACAAATCGGCGGTCGATCCCGCCTCCCCGACGGCGCCGTCGAACAGCCCCATGACCCCTTCGCAGACCACCATCTCGGCCCCCTCGGCGGCCCTCGCCGCGGCCCCGGCCAGGGTCGGCGGACGCATCGCCCACGAATCCAGGTTGTAGCAGGGGCGCCCGCAGGCGGCGGCGTGGAAGGCCGGGTCGATGTAGTCGGGGCCGGCCTTGGCCGAGGCGACCGCAACCCCGGAGCGCGCCAGGTGGCGCAGCAGGCCGAGGGTGAACACGGTCTTGCCGCTGCCCGAGGCGGGGGCGGCGACGATCAGGCCGGCCGCCATCGTCCTCATTCCTTGCCGCGCAGGTAGATCACGTAGTAGCCGAGGGTGGGCACAACCTCCATATGGGCCTTGGCGAGGCCGACCACCTCGATCCGCTTGGCGATCTGGGCCGGGGAATAGGCGTCGAACATGGAGGGATCGAAACGCCGGTCGGCTGCGTGGGTAGTATCTTCGGGCATTGCGGCGCTCTCCGGGCAGGGTGGGGGCAGGGCGGGTACGGTACGCCAACAGAAGCCCCCTTTGGGGCCGCTGTCAACGCCGTCGTCGGGCCGTCGTCGGGCCGTCGTCGGGCTCCGTTCCCCCATTCCGTCCGGACGCCATGCGCGATAGAGTGTGGCGATGAGCGAGCGAAGGCCCAAGGACAAGCCGCGCCGGGGCTGGACCACCGGAGCCTGCGCCACGGCCGCCGCCGCGGCGGCCTACCGGGCGCTGCTGACCGGGGGTTTCGAGGACGCCGTCACCATCGCCCTGCCCCGCGGCGAACGGCCCCGCTTCGCCCTGTCGCGGGCCGACCTGGACGGCGAAACCGCCACCGCCGGGGTGGTCAAGGACGCCGGCGACGATCCCGACGTCACCCACGGCGCCGAGATCGTGGTCACCCTCGCCCCCGGGCCGCCGGCCAGCGGGCTCGTTTTTTGCGCCGGCCCCGGGGTCGGCACCGCGACCCGGCCCGGGCTGCCGGTGGCGCCGGGCGAGGCGGCCATCAACCCGGCGCCGCGCAAGATGATCGCCGCCGCCCTGGCCGCCGTCGCCGAGGAATGCGGCGCCGGCGGCGCGGCGCCGGACCTGACGATCACCGTCGTCATCCCCGGCGGCCAACGGTTGGCCGAGAAGACCCTCAACGGCCGCCTCGGCATCGTCGGCGGACTGTCGGTGCTGGGCACCACCGGGGTGGTGATCCCCTATTCGTGTTCGGCCTGGCTGCACACTATCCATTGCGGGATCGACGTCGCCCGGGCCTCGGGCATCGATCATGTCGCCGGGGCCACCGGACGGACCTCGGAGGCGGCGGTGGCGAGCCTTTACGGCCTGCCCGAGGTGGCGCTGATCGAGATGGGCGACTTCGCCGGCGGCCTGCTCAAGTACCTGCGCCGCAAGCCGGTGGCCCGGCTGACCGTGGCCGGGGGCTTCGCCAAGCTGTGCAAGCTGGCCCAGGGCCACCTCAACCTGCATTCCTCGGCCTCGCGGGTCGACATGGCGGGCCTCGCCGGGCTGCTCGCCTCGCTGGGCGCCGGACCCGACGCGGTGGCAGCGGCGGGCGCCGCCAACACCGCCGCCGAGGTCCTGGAGGCGGCGCGGGCGCTGAACCTGCCGCTGGG
>CAZWEZ010000175.1:0-2093 GCA_964632795.1 uncultured Thalassospiraceae bacterium
GGCCGGCTACCGGGGCGACCGCCACCTGCCGGCGGCGCGGCTCGTCCCGCCGCCGGTGGCCCGCCCCGAGAACCCGGCGGCGACCAGCTTCGTGGTCGTCGACCGCGATGCCTCGGCGGTGGCCTGCGCGCTGACCATGAACAACCTGTTCGGCACCGGCCGGGTGGCGCCGGGGACCGGCATCCTGCTGGCGGCGTTGCCCGGCAAGGGGGGGCGCGGTCCCCTGTCGCTGGGGCCGATGCTGGTGGTCAACCACCACGTCAACGAGTTCTTCTTCGCCGCCGCCGCCTCCGGGGGCGTCGCCGCTCCGAGCGCCATGGTCAACGTCGCGGCGCGGACCCTGATCGGCGAACAGCCCCTGGGCGAGGCGATCTCGGCCAAGCGGGTCCACCACAGCGCCGCCCCCGACCTCGCCTACTACGAACAGGGCATGGGCGAGGACATGCTCCGCTCCCTGACCGGGCGCGGCCACGCCATCGGCGCCACCGCGACCCTGGGGCTGGTCAACGCGGTGGCCTGTCCCGGCGGCATCCCACCCCAACCGGAGACCTGCTCGGCGTCGACCGACCCCCGGGGATACGGCCTGGCGTTGGGCGCCGATTGACTAGGAATCCCCGCCGCCATGCCCCTGAAGATCGCCAAGCGCGGGATGGTGCCGCCGTTCATCGTCATGGACGTCATGCGCGCCGCCGACGAGCGCGAAGCCGCCGGCGAGGATGTCCTGCACCTGGAGGTCGGCCAGCCCGGCAGCGGCGCCCCGGCGGGGGTCCTGGCGGCGGCCGCCGAGGCGCTGGCGGCGGACCGTCTGGGCTACACGCTTGCCTTCGGCTTGCCGGCGCTGCGCCGGCGCATCGCCGAGCACTACCGGGACTATTACGGCATCGAGGTCGATCACCGGCGGGTGGCCATCACCACCGGCTCCTCGGGGGCCTTCGTGCTGGTCTTCCTGAGCGCGTTCGAGGCCGGCGACCGGGTGGCCCTGGCCAGCCCCGGCTATCCCGCCTACCGCAACATCCTGACCGCGCTGGGCGTCGAGGTGGTCAACCTGGAGGTCGGCCCGGAGACCAACTTCCAGCCCACCCCGGAGGTCCTGGAACGGTTCGGCGGCCGGCTCGACGGGCTGATCGTCGCCAGCCCCTCCAACCCCACCGGGACCATGATCCTCGGTGATGAGCTCGAGGCCCTGGCCGCCTACTGCGAGGACCGCGCCGTGCGCCTGATCTCCGACGAGATCTATCACGGCATCACCTACCGCGGGCGCGCCGAGACGGCGCTGGCCTTCGGCGACCAGGCGATCGTCATCAACAGCTTCTCCAAGTACTATTCGATGACCGGCTGGCGGCTGGGATGGATGGTGTTCCCCGAGGCCCTGGCGCGTTCGGTGGAGTGCCTGGCCCAGAACCTGTTCATCTCGCCCCCGACCCTGTCCCAGCACGCCGGGATCGCCGCCTTCGACTGCACCCGGGAGCTGGACGGCAACGTCGCCCGCTACGCCCGCAACCGGGCGCTGCTGCTCGAGGAGCTGCCCAAGGCCGGGTTCGACCGGCTGGCGTCGGCCGACGGCGCCTTCTACCTGTACGCCGACGTCGCCCTGATGACCAACGACAGCCAGGACTTCTGCCGGCGGATGCTGGCCGAGACCGGGGTCGCGACGACCCCGGGCATCGACTTCGATCCCGGGCGCGGCAACCGCTTCGTGCGCTTCTCCTTCGCCGGGACCACCGAGGACATGGCCGAGGCGGCGCGCCGCCTCATCGCTTGGCTGGTATGAAAGACCCGCTCAGCGTTGCCACCAGCCCCTTCGGGGCGAGGACTCGGGAACCGGGGTTTCCTTGGAGCCGATGTTGACGACGCCGCCATTGCCGGGAGCCTCGGGGGGAGTCTCCGCGACCTGGATCCGAGCCTTGGCGTCGTCCTTGGCCGCCGCCGGCTTGCGCCGCCGCCGGGGCTTGGCTTTCGCCGCCTCCTGATCGGCCTCGGGTTCCGCGGCCGCGGCCGCGGGCTCGGCCACGGCGGGGGCCTTTCTGGTCCGGGCGGCCGGGCTCTTGGCGCGCCGCCGTCGGGGGCGGGCCTTCCCGGCCTCCGGGTCGGCG
>CAZWEZ010000176.1:0-2060 GCA_964632795.1 uncultured Thalassospiraceae bacterium
CAGGGCGGCGCGGCGGGCCTCGTCGGCGGCCACCCGCTCGGTGAGTGCGGAGTAGCCGGCCTCCATCTCCTCCACGGCGGCGTTGCCCGCCGCCAGCTCGTCGGCCGCCGCCGAGCGGGCTTCGTCCTCGCCCCGGCGGCTGTCCTCGATGGCGCCCCGTTCGCCCTCGAGCGCCTCGACGGCGGCGGCGGCGTCCTCGATCAGGGCGCTCTCGCGGCGGCGGTCGGCGGCCACCTGGTCGAGTCGTTTCCGGCAGTCCTCGCGCACCGCCTCGATGCGCTGTTCCTCGGCCTCCAGGCCTTCGCGGGTCAGGACCAGGCGCTGCAGGCGCGACGCGGCCTCGGCTTCGCCCTGACGCAGGTCGGGCAGCACGGCCGCCGCCTCGGCCTGGCGGGTGGACGCGGCGGCCGCCTTGCCGGTCAGCTCGGCGACCCGGGCTTCGGCCTCCCGGAGCCCCTCGCCCAGGGCTTCGAGGTTGCCGGCGGCGGCCTGCCAGCGGATATGGTACAGGGTCGCCTCGGCGCGCCGGATGTGGCCGTTGAGGTTGCGGTAGCGCGACGCCTGGCGGGCCTGCTTCCTGAGGCTCTTCAGCTGCACCTCGAGGGTGATCAGGATGTCGTCGAGGCGTTCCAGGTTGGTCTCGGCGCCGCGCAGGCGCAGTTCGGCCTCGTGGCGGCGCGAATGGAGGCCGGTAATGCCGGCGGCCTCCTCGAGGATGGCCCGGCGGTCGGTCGGCTTGGCGGCGATCACGGCGCTGATCCGGCCCTGGCTGACCAGCGCCGTCGAGCGCGACCCCGTGGCGGCGTCGGCGAACAGCAACTGGACGTCCCGCGCCCGCACCTCCTTGCCGTTGACCCGGTAGGTGGAGCCTTTTCCGCGCTCGATGCGGCGGCTGATCTCCAGCTCGTCGTGGTCGTTGAACAGGGCCGGGGCGACGCGGGCGCGGTTGTCGAGCTCGAGGATGATCTCGGCGATGTTGCGCGGCGGCCGGTCGGCGGTGCCCCCGAAGATGACGTCGTCCATCTCGCCGCCGCGCATCTGCTTGGCCGAGGCCTCGCCCATCACCCAGCGCAGCCCCTCGACCAGGTTGGACTTGCCGCAGCCGTTGGGGCCGACGACCCCGGTCAGCCCGCGCTCGACCACCAGTTCGGTCGGCTCGACGAAGGATTTGAAGCCGGCCAGGCGCAGTTTTTTGAACCTCAACAAGGTCTCGGTCTTTCCTCAGTTACCCCTTAGTTACCGCCGCCGAGGGCCGTGTCGATGACCCCCTGGAACACCTCGAAGGCCTCGGCGCCGCTCACCCGCTGGCCGCCGATGAAGAAGGTCGGCGTGGAATCGAACGCGTAGGCCTTGCCGGCGGCCTTCGCCCGCTGCTGGATTTCCCCCATCAGCTCGGCGTCGTTCAGGCACCCCCCGACGTCGGCCTTCGACATCCCGGCGAAACGGGCCATGCGTTCGATCTCCTCCACCGGGTTGGAACTGCGCGTCCAGGTCTCCTGGTTGCGGAACAGGATCTCGAGCATGCCGAAGTACTTCCGGGTGCCGGCGCAGCGGGCCACCATGGCCGCCGCCAGGGCCAGGGAATCGAGGGGGTAGTCGCGGTAGATCAGCCGCACCTTGCCGGTGGCGATGTAGGCTTCGTCGATCTTGGGCAGGGTCTCCAAGTGGAACGAGGCGCAGTGGGGACAGGTCAGCGACGAGTACTCGATGATGGTGACGGGGGCGTCGGTGCGGCCCATGACCTTGTCCGCCAGCAGGTCCGCGAGCCGTCCCTCGACTTGCGCAACCGGCTCGCCCGGCGGCACCAGCGAAGCCGTCGGGGTTTCCTCCTCCACGGTCCGCGGAGGCGCCGGAATGTCGGATTCGGGACCGAGCACGAACCCCGCGAAGGCTCCCGCGACGACGATGCCTGCGATTACGAAATAGAACATCTTCGGCATCTAGCATACCTCACACACAAGATGTTGATGAATATAGAGTCGCCGGGACGACTCGATCAAGTGCTCTTTAGGTCCTCCGAAAGCATGGGAGCCCTCCCTGTGGGGGGCGGAGGGGCGGGG
>CAZWEZ010000177.1:0-1896 GCA_964632795.1 uncultured Thalassospiraceae bacterium
CTCTCGTACATCATGCCATCCTAGCCTAAGCAAGTCGCTTAGCTAGGACAGCCCCATAATTAAATCTATTTAATTATATACAGGTACCAATTAATAGCCGCAGGCCACTAGGCCGAATGCTTGCGCGAAACCGGCGCCCCGGCGTTTCCCTTTCTTTCCTGTTCGCCCGCCGCCGGCAGGCGGCAGGTGACGCGGGTCCCCTTGTTGAGCGCCGAGGTCACCTCGACCCGGCCGTCGTGCAGTTCGATGAAGCGGGCGACCAGCGACAGTCCCAGTCCGGCGCCGCCCCGGGAGACCTCGGGCGTGGTCCCGCGCTCGAAGGCCAGCAACACCCGCTCCTGGTCCTCGGGCGGGATGCCGGGGCCGTTGTCGGAGACCTCGAACACCACCTCCTCGTCCTCGCGCCATGCCGCCAGGCGCACCTCGCCGCGCGGCGGGGTGAAGTTGACGGCGTTGCTGACCAGGTTGAACAGCACCTGCTTGAGGCGTTTCTCGTCGGCGACGATCCAGCCGATGTCGGGCGGACAGTCGAAGTTCAGGCTCAGGTTCTTGCGCCGGGTGCGCTCGCGGGTCAGGTTGAGCACCGAGACCAGCATCGAATGGAGGTCCACGGTGTCCAGTTCCAGGGTCATCATACCGGCCTCGATGGCCGCCAGGTCGAGGATGTCGTCGATCACCTTCATCAGCCCCTGAGCCGACTCCAGGATGCCGCGGCCGTACTCCATCTGCCGCGCGTTGAGGTCGCCGAAGTAGCCCCCGACGAGGATCTCGGTGAAGCCGATGACGGTGTTCAACGGCGTGCGGACCTCGTAGGAGACGTTGGCGATGAACTCCGACTTCAGGCGGTCGGCCTCCTGCAGGGCCTCGGCGCGCTGGCGCAGGGCGCGTTCGACGCGGGCGCTGTCGGTGACGTCCAGGTAGCTCAGCAGGACCGCCCCGTCGGGCAGCGGGACGTGGGCGTAGCGCAGCGCCGATCCGTCGCCGCGCTGCATCTGGCCGGTGGCCGGCTGACGGCCGACCAGCCTGGCGATGAAGCGCTCCTTCTGTTCGGGCCAGCCCTCGCCGTCGTCGATCAGGGGGCGCATCTCCTCGACCACCTCGGAGATGTGGGGGCCGTCGGCCAGGGGGCCGCGATCCAGCTTCCACAGCCTGGCGAACTCGGGGTTGCTCAGCTTCAGCCGGCCGTCGCTGCCGAACACGGCGACGCCTTCGTGCAGGTTGTCCAGGGTCTCGCCCTGGACGGCGATCAGGGTGTTGTAGGAACGCTCCAAGGCCAGGCGTTCGGTGACGTCATCGTAGGAGAAGACCAGGCCGCCCAGGGAATGAGGACCGACCAGGCACGACAGGGTGGTGCCGTCGGGCAGGTGGAGATGGGATTCGGCCGGCGCCTGGAGGGTCCCGAAACAGCCAAGCTGTTCGTCCTTGTAGGCCCTGAAGTCGGCGACCTCGGGCAGCCGGCGCTGTTCGCGCAGGCGGTCCAGGATCTCGCCCAGGCCCGGCTTGGCCGACAGCCAGCCGTCGTCCAGCCGCCACAGTTCCGAATAGGCCTTGTTGAAGAACATCAGAGAGGCATCGGGGCCGAAGATGGCGATGGCGGTGGTCAGGTCGTCCAGCACCTGGTCGCGGGCCTGGGCGTGGCGGGCGAACTCGCCTTCCATCTGCTCGGCCTGGGACAGATCGACGGCGAAGCCGATGGTCCCCGGCCAGCCCTCCATCGGCGTCTCGGTGATCTCGAACAGGCGCGGCGATTCGTCGAGCGTCAGGAGGTGGCGTTCGGCGACCGCCTTTCCCTCGCCGAGCGCGCGCGCCGCCAAATCCCGGGTCGGCTCGGCGAGGGCGGCGCCGTCGGGGTTGGCCGACGCCACCTCGAGGTCGCCCTGGCGCAGCCACACCGGC
>CAZWEZ010000178.1:0-1821 GCA_964632795.1 uncultured Thalassospiraceae bacterium
AGGACTGGGCCGAGATGCTATTACGGATGTACGCCCGGTGGGCCGAACAGCACGGCCACAAGGTGGAATGGATCGAGGAGAGCCTGGGCGAGGAGGCCGGGATCAAGTCCTCCACGATCAAGGTCGCCGGGCGCAACGCTTACGGCTGGCTCAAGACCGAGAGCGGGGTCCACCGCCTGGTCCGCATCTCGCCGTTCGATTCCGGGGCCCGCCGCCACACCAGCTTCGCCTCGGTGTGGATCTTCCCGGTGATCGACGAGGCGATCGAGATCGAGATCGTCGACAAGGACCTGCGCATCGACACCTACCGCGCCTCGGGCGCCGGCGGCCAGCACGTCAACAAGACCGACAGCGCGGTGCGGATGACCCACCTACCGACCGGAATCGTGGTCCAGTGCCAGAACGACCGCTCCCAGCACAAGAACCGGGCGACCGCGATGTCGATGCTCAAGGCCCGGCTGTACGAGCTGGAACTGCAGAAGCGCGAGGAGGAGGCCCAGGCCCAGCACGAGGCCAAGACCGACATCGGCTGGGGCCACCAGATCCGCTCCTACGTCCTGCAGCCCTACCAGATGATCAAGGACCTGCGCACCGGGGTCCAGACCTCCAACACCCAGGCGGTGCTGGACGGCGACCTCGACGACTTCATGGCCGCCGCCCTGGCGGCGCGCCTCAAGAGCGGCGAGGACGGCCCGGGAAGCGGCGACGGATTATGACCGCAGCCGCTCGTTGCCAGGGTCGTGGGGGGCTTCGGCCAGCACCTTGGCCTTGCACCGGGTGTTGAGGATCTCGACGGCGAGTTCCTTGCCCGCTTGGGCCAGCCTGGGCGGCACGAAGGCCAGGGCCAGGCTCTTGCCCACCGTGTGGCCGTAGGCGCCCGAGCTGACCATGCCGACCACGGCATCGCCGTCGAACACCGGCTCGCGGCCGTAGGCGTCGGCGTCCTCGGCCTCCACCTCCAGGCACACCAGGGCGTAGGCCGGGCCCTCGTCGCGCTGGGCCAGCAGCGCCTCGCGGCCGATGAAGTCGCGGTTGTCGAACTTGACGAAGCGCTCCATCCCGGCGTCCAGCGGCGTGTACTCGGTGGTCAGCTCCAGGCCCCACATCCTGTACGCCTTCTCGAGGCGCAGCGATTCCATGGCCCGGAGCCCGAAGTCGGCGATCCCGAACTCGGCGCCGGCTTCGATCACGGCGTCGTAGATCGGCCCCATCTGGGCGATCGGCGCGTGCAGCTCCCAGCCCAGCTCGCCCACGTAGTTGACCCTGAAGGCCCACACGTGGGCGAAGCAGACGTCGATCTTTTGCGCCGTCAGCCACCGGAAGGCGTCGTTGGAGAGGTCGCAATCGGTCAGTTTTTGCAGCACGTCGCGCGATTTGGGGCCGGCGACGACCAGGCATCCGTAGCACCCGGTGACGTCCTCCACCACCACCGAGCCGTCGTCCGGCTTGCGCTCGTTGAGCCAGTCGAAGTCATGCAGTTCGGTGGCCGCCGCGCTGACCAGGTAGTAGCGGTCCTCGGCCAGCTTGGTGACCGTGAACTCGCAGCCCACCCCGCCACGTTCGGTCAGGGCATGGGACAGCATCATGGCGCCGGTCTTGCGCGGCGCCCGGTTGGCCAGGATGCGTTCCAGGCAGGTCTCGGCGCCGGGGCCGGAGACCTTGAACTTGGAGAACCCCGACAAATCCAGCACCCCGACCCGCTCGCGGACCGCCTTGCATTCCCGGCCCACCGCATCGTGCCAGTTGGTGCGACGGAAGCTGAGCACGTCCTCGGCCTCTTCGCCGTCGATGGCGAACCAGTTGGGGCGCTCCCAGCCGAAG
>CAZWEZ010000179.1:0-1797 GCA_964632795.1 uncultured Thalassospiraceae bacterium
CAGGCAGCCGTCGAGGCCGAAGGTGCCGCGCGCCGCGCCGGCCTGGCGCTCGGCCTGCTTCGAGACGTCGGGCACGAAGGTCGCCAGCCGGTCGTCGTAGCGGATCTTGCCGCCCGACTGGGAGAACAGGTGGAGGGTCGGGTTCCAGCCCCCCGAGACGCACAGCAGGTCGCACTCAAGGCGCCGGACCTCGCCGCCGACGGCCTCGCCCGAGGCCTCCAGGGTCATCGCCTCGACGGCGTCGAGGCGCCGCTTGCCGTGGACGGCGACCACCGCCGAACCGTCCAGGACCTCGATGTCGCGGGCCAGGACCCGGTCGACCAGCGTCCCGTCGGCCTCGGCGCGGAGATCGATGACGGCGGCCACCTCGATGCCGGCGGCGGCCAGGTCGAGCGCCGTCCGGTAGGCGTCGTCGTTGTTGGTGAAGACCACCGCGCGGCGGCCCGGCTTGACGGCGAAGCGGTTGACGTAGGCCCTGGCGGCGGACGCCAGCATGATCCCGGGGCGGTCGTTGTCGGCGAACACGAGGGGCCGCTCGATGGCCCCGGTGGCCAGCACCACCTGCTTGGCGCGGACCTTCCACAGCCGCTGGCTGCCCCCCCCGGCGGCGCCGGGCCGGCGCTCCATCACGGCCAGGAAGTTGTGGTCGTGGTAGCCGATCACCGTGCTCCGGGACAACATCGTGACCTCGGCCATGGCGGCCAGCTCCTCGACCGCCGCCGCCACCCACTCCATGGCCGGGCCGCCGTCGATCTCGTAGCGTTCGCCGAGCAGGGCGCCGCCGAACTCGGGCAGTTGGTCGGCGATCATCACCCGCGCCCCGGTGCGCCCGGCCCCCAGCGCGGCGGCCAGCCCGGCCGGGCCGGCGCCGGCGACGAAGACGTCGCAGTGGGCGTTCATCTTGTCGTAGGTGTCGGGGTCGGGTTCCTCGGGCGCCCGGCCGAGACCGGCCGCCGAGCGCAGCACGCGCTCATAAGTCATCCACAGGGCGCGCGGCCACATGAAGGTCTTGTAATAGAAGCCCGCCGGAAGGAAGCGCGAGAACAGCCCGGCCACGGCGCCGACGTCGAAGCCGACGGTGGGCCAGCAGTGGACGCTGGTCGCGCTCAGCCCGTCGTAGAGCTCGATCTCGGTGGCCCGCCGCGAGGGCCGACTCCGGGCCCCGGTCTCGAGCTGGACGATGGCGTTGGGCTCCTCGACGCCGGCGGTGAAGATGCCGCGCGGGCGGTGGTACTTGTAGCTGCGCCCGACCAGCATGACGCCGTTGGCGAGCAGGGCGGAGGCCAGGGTGTCGCCGGGCTGGCCGTGGTAGGAGCGGCCGTTGAAGGTGAAGCCGAGCCGGCGCGCGCGCTCGATGCGTCCGCCCTCGGCCAGGCGGTGCTTGGGGGTCATCGGCCGGCCCCTCCGGAGGGCTCCTCGCCCATCTTGTAGGAGGCGACGATCCGGTGGCTGACGGTGTCGCGCTCGACGTTGAACCAGCGCCGGCAGCCGTGGCTGTGGACCCAGCGCTCGCGGTGGAGCCCCTTGGGGTTCTTGCGCATGAACAGGTAGTCGGCCCATTCCTCGTCGCTCCGCGCGTCGGGGTCGGCGGGGCGTTCGATGTGGGCCTCGTGACCGTAGGAGAACTCGACCTCGTCGCGCGGTCCGCACCAGGGACAGGGGATCAACAACATGGTCAGGACCTAATACCGAGGTTCACTGATAATGACCCATAGAGACGGCTTTCCAAGGCTTTCGCCCTTGAGCGTGGCCCGCCGTGATGGCGGCCCATCACAAGGGCCGCGCGACGCTGTCCGA
>CAZWEZ010000180.1:0-1619 GCA_964632795.1 uncultured Thalassospiraceae bacterium
CGGTCCTCTCCGCCGCCCCCGGGGTCCCCGACGCCGCCGTCGTCGCCGCCATCGCCGCCGGCCGCTGGCGACCCGGCGTGGCGGTCGCCCCGCCGAGCCCCCTCTACCTGCGGCCGCCCGACGCCATCGTGCCGCGCCACGGCGGACGGCTGAGGCCGTAATCAATTATCCAAACAGGCTCCGAGGGGGAATCTATTCTTCCTTGCGGATGCGCAGGCGGTGGATGGAATGGGGCCCCTTGGCGGGGTCCTCGGGCTCCAGGGCGAGGACGGTGTGGCCGAACTCGCGGACCGAGCGCGGCACGTTGTCCAGCGGCTCGGCGCCCTGGAGGCGAACCTCGGCCACTTGGCCGGGCGCCATCCGCTCGATCAGCAGCTTGGTCTTGACGAAGGTGATCGGGCAGGTATCCGGCGTAATGTCGAGAAAGAAATCCACGTCGCCGCCCTCTGTGTCGTTTGATGTTTTTTTCATGAGAAGTTCTTGCGTCCACAGAAAATGCTATTTATATAGTGACACCCTATTTGATCAATATGGGAACAGTTTTAATGACTGACAAACCAAACGTCGGTGAAATGCTGGAACTGACCACCGAGATCGTTGCCGCCCACGTCGGCAACAACGCCATTCCGGTCGGCGAAATCCCCCAGCTCATCCAGGACGTCTACAAGTCCCTGGTTTCGGTGGGCACCGCCCCGGCGACGCCCGAGCGCCCCCGTCCTGCCGTGCCCATCAAGAAATCGGTGCTTCCCGACTATGTTATCTGTCTCGAGGACGGCAAGAAACTGAAAATGCTCAAGCGCCACCTCAAGACGGCCTACAACATGACCCCCGAGGAATACCGGGAGCGTTGGGGACTTCCCGCCGACTATCCGATGGTCGCCCCCAACTACGCCAAGCATCGCAGCAACCTGGCCAAGAAGATCGGCCTCGGGACCAAGCCCCGCAAGCGCCGCCGCAAGGCCGGCTGAACAACCCGACGACGCCCGGGGGTAGCGAGAGCGTTAGGTTCCCGTGCCTCTTTCGGATATAATGGCGCCCACGGACGTTTCCCGCGGCCTCTTGGGAGGGGGCATGTTACCGCCATCGCGTATCGAGCAGTTGTGCCTCGAGAAGAGCATGAAGATGACCGACCAGCGACGGGTCATCGCCCGCGTGCTCTCGGATTCCATTGACCATCCCGACGTCGAGGAGGTCTACCGCCGCTCGACCCGTATCGACCCCAGGATCAGCATCGCCACCGTCTACCGCACCGTCCGCCTGTTCGAGGAGGCCGACATCCTGGACCGCCACGAGTTCGGCGACGGCCGGGCTCGCTACGAAGAGGCCTCCGAAGATCACCACGACCACCTAATCAACATCAAGAGCGGCAAGGTCACCGAATTCCAAAGCGACGAGATCGAGGCCCTGCAGAAGAAGATCGCCAGGAAGTACGGCTTCGAACTGGTCGGCCACCGCCTGGAGCTCTACGGCGTCCCCCTCGGCTCGGCCAGGGGCAAGTCGTAGCCGTTACGGGGGCACGGCGAGCAAGCGGCCTTGGCAAAGAAGCTCCATATCAAGACCTACGGCTGTCAGATGAACGTCTACGATTCCGCGCGCATGGCGGACGTCCTGGCGCCCCT
>CAZWEZ010000181.1:0-1615 GCA_964632795.1 uncultured Thalassospiraceae bacterium
CCTCGCCCTGGGCGCCGAGCCGGGCCGCGTCCTGCTGTCGGGCGGCGAGGTCACGGTGACGGTCAGCGGAGGGGGGCGCGGCGGCCCCAACGCCGAATACCTGCTGGCCCTGGCCCTGGCCCTGGGGGGGCGGCCGGGGATCCGGGCGCTGGCCTGCGACACCGACGGCATCGACGGCAGCGAGGACAACGCCGGGGCGGTGATCGGCCCCGAGACCCTGGCCCGCGCCGCCGGGCTGGGCCTGGACGCCGCCGCCATGCTGGCCGACAACGACGCCCATGGGTTCTTCTCGGCCCTCGGCGACCTGGTGGTCACCGGCCCGACGCTGACCAACGTCAACGACTTCCGGGCCATCGTGATCGACGATGGGCGCTGATTCCACTAGTGGCCCTTGCGCGACCAGGCCAGGACCGGCGGGCCGAGCAGGGTGAGCAGGCCGATGGCGGCGAAGGCCAGGCCCCACGACAGCACCGTCCGCCCGCCGCCGCCGAGGTCGAGGACAACCCCGGCGACCAGCGGCCCGAGCGCCCCGCCGGCGAAGCCGACCATCGAGTGGACGGCCAGGGTGGCGCCGCTGCGTCCGGGTTCGGCGGCCTCCAGGGCGCCGGTGGTGAGGGCCGCCGAATCGGCCTGGACCAGGGCGCTGTAGACCAGCACCAGGAGCACCACGAGGCCATAGGGCAGGGCCGCCGCGAAGCCGACCGCCGACGCCGCCAGGGCCGACACCACCATGAATACGGCGATCGTCCGCGGGCGTCCGAAACGACTCGCCGCTTCGCCGCCGCCGATGCTGGCCGCGGTCGCCACCAGGGCGCTGAGGGTGGCCACCGTGGTCGGCGACAGCCACCCCGCCCCGCCCCCGCTCAGCGACAGGCTGAAGACCAGGAAGGCGACCAGCCACGAGCGCAGGCCCATCAGCTCCCAGGCGTGGACGCCGTAGGCCATCACGTAGCCCATCGCCCGGCGGTTGCGCAGCACCGGGCGGAAATCGAGCAGCCGGCCGCCGCCGGGCGCCGCCTTCGGTGTCCGCGGCTCGAGGACGGCGGCCAGGACGGCCGCCGCCACCACCACCGCCAGCGCCGCCAGGGCGAAGGCCCAGCGCCAGCCGAAGGCCCGTTCGGCGAGGCCGGCAAAGAGGAACGACAGCGCCGTGCCGAGGCTGAAGCTGGCGGCGTAGAAGGCGACCACGCGCGGCTGGTTGGGGCCATGGTAGCGATCGACCAGCGCCCGCAGCCCCGGCATGTAGGTGCCGGCCAGCCCGGCCCCGGCGACGGCGCGCAGGATGAACGCCGTCCAGAAGCCCTCGGCGAAGATCGCGAAGCCGGCCGCGGCGGCGGCCGTCAGGCCGGCCCCGCAGAGCCAGACCAGGCGGGCGTCGACGCGGTCGGTAAGACTGACCAGCACCGGCACGGCGACGGTGTAGCCGGCGAAGTAGATGCCCGAGATCCAGCCGGCCTCGGTGTTGGTCAGCCCCCACTCGGCGAAGAACACCGGCAGCAGCGCCGGAAAGGCGAAGGTGCCGAGCATGGTCAGCACCTCGGCCAGGCACACCGCCGCCGTGATCGCCACACCCCGTTCCATCGCCAACTCCCCGCTGCCGGCCCTTATACCAAGG
>CAZWEZ010000182.1:0-435 GCA_964632795.1 uncultured Thalassospiraceae bacterium
GAGGGCTTGCGCCGCGCGGTGCGGGTTGCCGCCCGGACGGCGGCGGGAGGTCAGCACGATGTGCTTATTCGGGCGGCCGGCCTTGGCTTCCTCGATGAGCCGCTTGGCGCGGCCGGGGCGGCAGATGTCGCAGGACCAGCACCGGCACCGCAACGGAATTATGGTGGTTTCGGGATGAGAACGCTTGACTAGCGCCCATTCAGAACAGAACATGCGCGCGACCTTTCGTTTGGCAAGGAGAGGTTACGACGCAAGGGAGAGGCCGCGCAAGCGGTCTCTTTCTTGTCACAGCATATCCTCCATGCCGAGGATCGCGCCGTCGCTGGCCAGTCCTCCAAAGTCCGCGCAGAACCCTTCGACACCGAACCGGCGACTATTGCCGATGGAAGCGCTTACGATGTGGGTTGCGTTGCCGTCGCTATCGGCCAGCGTCGG
>CAZWEZ010000182.1:452-1582 GCA_964632795.1 uncultured Thalassospiraceae bacterium
TGTCGATCAGCCTTCTCGAATAGGACGTGGGAGGGAAGCCGGGGACCAACGGCTTCCAGTCGATGCTGAACGTGATGCTGGCGCCCTTGATGCCGGTATTGCCGAACGTGACGATCCAGTTGGGGAAGGGGAACTGATAGTCCTGATCGGTGAAGGCGATCTCGTTCCATATGTCGGACCCTACGATCTCGGGCGGTCCTTTTTGCCAGGAGAAGCGCCCGCGTGAAGCCTCCTGGCACCATCGAGTTTCGTACAGGAGACTGGTGAAATTGAAGCCGAGGTCGACCGTGACATCGGCGACAAGCCACGCGAAAAGCACCCCCTGCACAAGACTGTCGATGCGCCACAGGGTCTTTAGCGCGTCGCTCCATTTGGTGCCCTTGACCGCCTCCGAGCCGGGCAGCTGCCGGCCTATCAGTTCGCCGATCTCGGGGAAGCCTCGCGCGCGGACACCGCCCTTTCCCTTCCGCTTGCTACTTCGGCGGCGGGAATGTCGATCAGGGGGGCGCGCCCACCCGCGGGCCACGTCGTCCCAGCCGAAAGTCAGGAGCGTGATGAAAGCTTCGAGCAGGGCGGGCTTGAGCGTCGAGATGTAGATATACCAGGGCGCTTCGCAAGGGATCGCCCAGGCTTCGATAACATAGTTCACCTTGTCGAAGGAATCGAGGTCGGGCGGCGTCGGCATTGACTTTGCCTCGACTTAGGTTACGCGCTCCATGGCGAAGTTGGTATTCGTGTGTGGACCCTGGACGTTGAGGGGTGCGCCGCTCGCCTGATAGACCGACATCTCGAAATAGTCGCCGGGCACCACGACGACCACGGGCGAGCTTGTCGTGGCCTGGCTATTGGCGATCGCACGCATGCGGGTCATCGCCCGACCGTCGAACGAGGTGCCGTTCTTGGTGAATTGGAGTATCCGGTCGCCTACGCTGTTGGGGTCCCAGGCGACGGAGGCATGGAGACGGACCCTTGACCACCCGGCCGGGACCGTAAGTCTTGACGGGTTCACCACGTTGTCGTGCAGGGCGGCGGTGTCGTACTGCTCGGTCGTGAACGTGACCGGCGTGGCGAGAGCGTTCGGAATTGACTGATTGGAGAGCGACGACACGAGCGCGCCAGAAAAGACGAAG
>CAZWEZ010000183.1:0-1561 GCA_964632795.1 uncultured Thalassospiraceae bacterium
CCCCGGCTCCGCCGGACCCCCGGGCGCCACGCCAAGGACCACGGCTCCGCCAGCCCCGGGCGGCCCGGGGGCGGGAGCGGCGGCGATCCGCAAGGGCGGCGTGTCGCTGCCCGCCGGCACCCGGTTCACCGTCAGGATCGTCGCCATGCAGCCGGGCCAGCCGGGACCCGGCGGCGCCCCGGCTTCGCCTCCGGGCGGCGGCGGCGTCATCGCCCCGGGCCAGATCCTGGGCGGGGTGGTCACCGGCGCCGCCACCGCCGCCCGGCCGATCGTCAACACCTCCGCCGGGATCATGATCCTGGCCACCCGCACCCCCCTGCCCGTGGGCACCGCGCTGACCCTGGAGGTGATCGACAAGCCGGCGCCGCCGCCGGTGCCGGCGACGCCGCCCCTGCCG
This sequence comes from uncultured Thalassospiraceae bacterium, assembly GCA_964632795.1. GTDB lineage: Bacteria > Pseudomonadota > Alphaproteobacteria > Rhodospirillales > 2-02-FULL-58-16 > CAZWEZ01. The sequence continues at coordinate 398 of CAZWEZ010000183.1, forward strand.
GGGCTGCGCGAGGGCCTGCTGCAGACCCGGACCTGGCCGAGCCTGGAGGAGGCCATCCAGGTGCTCCACGAGGCCAGCCCGCAGGCCGCCCAGCATCTGCTCAACACCGTCATCCCGCGCCCCGACAGCCAGTTGGCGGCCACCCTCCTGTTCTTCCTGTCCGCCCTGCGCGGGGGCGACGTGCGGGGCTGGCTGGGCACCGACGCCGGGCGCATCCTGCAGCGCTTCAGGCCCGGCGTCCTGGCCCGGCTGAGCGACGACTTCGCCCGCCTGGGGCGGATCGCCAAGGAGCCGGCGGCCGGCGACTGGCGGATCTCCCTGATCCCCTTCCTCAACGGCACCCAGATCGAGCAGATCCGCCTCTTCACCCGCCGCCAGAAGGCCGAGGACGAGGACGACGACGAGGGCCGGGAAAGCGTCCGCTTCGTGGTCGACGTCGAGCTCAAACGCCTGGGGCGGCTGCAGTTGGACGGCCTGATCCGCAACCGCAACCGGCTGCTCGACCTGATCGTGCGCACCGCCGGGCCGCTGCCCAAGGAGATGCGCGACGACATCCGGCGGATCTTCCGCCAGGCCAACGAGCTGACCGGCATCCGGGGCGGCGTCGTCTTCCAGTCGACCCCGCCCGACTTCGTCGAGGTGGTCCCCGAGGAGTCCGAGGGCGATCACCTGGGGCTGATCGTGTAATAGGATCACCGCCATGGAGATGATGGAACGTCGCGACCTCCTCGCCACCCGGGCCAACCCCGACACCCGGCTCGACTACGTGGTGTCGATGAAGGGAGTCATGGCCTCGGCGCCGGGGGCCGGGGCCGAGGTCGCCCTGCGCTACATCCCCGACCGCCGGGTCCTGGATTGCGAAGCCTTCGCCCGCTATCTGGAGGTCCTCGACGCCATGGCCTGGAAGTCGCTGGAGGCGATGGCGGTGGCGATCCGCGACGACGTCAACAACGAGGTCGTCCCCCGTTGGCTCCAGGTCACCGTGTCGGGGTCCGGCGCCGGCGGCCACGACATCATGCTCGAGGACAGCCAACCCAAATGGGACAACCTACCCCTGCTGTCGCGCCTGAAGCGGGTCTAATACCAGCGGACAGATACACTGACCTGTGGGCATCCTTCGACACGCGAGCTTCGCTCGCTGCTCAGGATGAGGAATCCCTTTGG
>CAZWEZ010000184.1:0-1551 GCA_964632795.1 uncultured Thalassospiraceae bacterium
GGACCATGAAAAGGAACGCGCCGTCGGCGGCCTCGTAGCGAAGATCGTAGCCGTGCGGCGGAACGCCGCCCATCCACCAGCCGCCGGGTCCGGTACTGTCTCTCATCTTGGAGAGCAGACCACGGATCGTGACCTTGGAGAGATCCTTCGATTCCTGGCGGGCCTGCCACTGCTTGACCGGGCGAAGCAGATCGTCCGTTGCGTCGCCGTTGAAATTCTCGCTGACGTAGCGGATATCGACCCCGTGCGTGCGCAGCAGATGGCGGTAGTAGCCGGCCTCGTCGTTGTCGACGCGTCCCAAGCGCTTCACGTCGTAGACCACGATCAGATCGAAGGGTTTGGCCGGGCTCTGGGCCTCCTGCATCATCCGCTGGAACGCCCGCCGGCCGATGGTGCTCGTACCGCTGATGGCGTCATCGAGGTAGAACTGGCCCAGCCGCAGGCCATGCTCGGCGGCATACCCCTCGATGGATTTCTTCTGATCGGGGATCGACTGCTCCTGGCGATCGGTCGAGCGGCGAATATAGCCGACCGCCCGACAGGCCGCGCGCGTCTTCGCGTTGCGAGCGCCAAGTGTCGTCATCGTTCTGGCCTCCTGAGCCGGGGTTCATAACGACCCCATAGGAGGCCTATCGTGGCGACGATAGCAAGGCGAATGTGCGCTTGTCTCCGGATCGAGGGCGCGCCCGCCGCCCGTGCCGGGGCATGAGAAGACACAGCTTCGATCGACCCGCCCGGCAAGACCACCTCTCGGGTCCGCCGTCGGTGACTCATCAACCTGGCGTGGGCGCCGTTTCGCAGCCGCCGGCGGCGGGCTTCTCGGCGGCACCGCCGAACGCCGCCGACAGCGCCTCGGCGTTGGTGGCCTCTTGCCGCAACTGGCGACGCTCTCTTTTCTCCTTCCGCCGCTGGCGGCGCAGGTCATACTTGGGCGTCACCCCCCGCAGCAGAATGTCGAAGCAGTGCCCGACCACGTTGAACAACGTGTTGTCGTCGCACCGCGCCAGCCCCTCGCACATCGCCACGGGCAGGTCCTTATGCTGCATCCGCCGCCAGTCGCGGATCAGGTCCGCGACCGCTTGGGGAATGTGCCCGTCCGCCTCGCCGCCGATGCCCTGCATCTCCAGCGCCGGCTGCCGCTGAAAAAACGCGATCACCTCCAGGTAGTTCTGCGTGTGCTGATCAAACATGATTCGATCTCCTTTACTGAATCCCTTGATCCCTTAATCCCTGAATCCCTCAATCCCTTCCTCCTCACTCCATCCGCGACCACCAACGCTGCCACCAGGTCGGATACGGCTCGACGTCGATCTCCTCCATCCCGGGCCGCACGACCAACTCGTCCAGGCATTCGGCAACAACGTTCAACAGCCCGTGCTTGCTCTCGGCCCGGCGGTCCAGATACTCGGTCCACTCGGCCGACAACTCGACTTGTTCGTAGTCGTCCCCGCCGGGAACCTGCTTCATCACGCCCGCCGCCCCCAGCCGCCGCAGGCACTCGGCCAGAACGCTGAAGGCGGTGTCGCGGTCGGCCCGGCCCACCCAGTGCCG